>CAZGUW010000556.1:0-1528 GCA_964528705.1 uncultured Geminicoccaceae bacterium | reverse complement strand
TAATAGGTCAGGAACGTGATGTTGCGGACCGACCCGAAGAGCGCCGGCTCGGCCGCTTCGAAGGCCCGCACCTTGTCGCCGCCGGCCTCGCCCGCCTCGGCGAGCCCGGCAAGGCCGGCGATGACCTTCTCCAGCCCGTCCGCACCGGAGGTCGCGAGGATGCGCTCCGCGAGCTTGCCCTGTACACCGACCGTGGCGGCCGACGGGAAGTCGGCATCGCCCGGCACGAGAATGGCGACCAGCGCCTCGAGAATGGCGGCCCGCCCGCTCGCCTCGCTCATCCGCCCGTCTCCCTTGCCACCTTCATCATCTCCCTTGCCAGACCGCTCAAAGCCGCTGCTCCGTTGCCTGATCGAAGAGCCGGACGCGGCTGTCGGCGAAGCCGAGCGGCACCACCTCGCCGACCACCGGTGCCGCATCCGGATCGCAGGCGGCCTTCACCACACGCCCCTCGACATCGACGTCGAGGAAGGTGACGGGCCCGACCGGCTCCACGAGGAAGACCCGACCCTCGATTGCCTGCTCGCGCTCGCCGCCCCCGACCAGGAGGTCGCTCGGCCGGATGCCGAGGAGCGCCTTTCTCGGCTGGTCGAGCCCCCTGAACGAGGCCTCGCTGACGCTCGTCATGGCGAGCCGCAGCGTCCGCTCGGCGAAGCGGCAGAGCAGCGCCTCGCCCTCGCGCAAGAGCTCGACGTCGAGGAAGTTCATGGCCGGCGAGCCGATGAAGGATGCGACGAAGAGGTTGTTCGGCTCGCGATAGACCTCCATCGGCGGGCCGATCTGCTGCAGGAGCCCGTCGCGCATCACCGCCATCCGGTCGGAAAGCACCATGGCCTCCTCCTGGTCATGGGTGACGAAGACCGTGGTGACTCCGAGCTCGCGCTGCAGCCGCTTGATCTCGGTCCGGGTGCGCAGGCGCAGGCCGGCGTCGAGGTTGGAGAGCGGCTCGTCCATCAGCAGCACTGCCGGGTCGCGCACGACCGCCCGCCCGACCGCGACGCGCTGGCGCTGGCCGCCGCTGAGCTCGGCCGGCCGGCGGTCCAGATAGGAGCCGAGATCGAGCATGCCGGCCGCTGTCTCGACCTGCCGGCTGATCGCGGCCGGATCGACCTTCTGCTGGCGCAGCCCGAAGCTGATGTTCTCGCGCACGTCCATGTGCGGGTAGAGCGCATAGTCCTGGAAGACCATGGCGACATTGCGCTGGTGCGGTTCGAGCTCGGTGACGTCCTGTTCGTCGAAGCGGATGGCCCCCTCGGACAGCCGCTCGAGCCCGGCGATGCAGGAGAGCGCCGTGCTCTTGCCGCAGCCGGAAGGCCCGAGCAGGGTCAGGAACTCGCCATCGGCAATGTCGATCGCCAGCGCGTTCACCGCCCGGACGCTGCCGTAGTCCTTGCTCATGTGGTCAATGGTCACCCTGGCCACGGCAGATTCCTAACCTTTGAGCGAGCCGGAGAGCATGCCGCTCACCAGATGCCGCTGGAAGACGAGCGCCAGCAGCACCGGCGGCAGGACCGCCAGCACGCTGGCC
>CAZGUW010000555.1:0-1542 GCA_964528705.1 uncultured Geminicoccaceae bacterium | reverse complement strand
GCCCCAATGCCGCCGGCAAGTCGACGCTGATGCGCTGCATCGCCGAGGGCCGGCCAACCACGGGCTCCATCCGCCTCCTGGGCCGGGAGCTCGCCGCCATGCCGCGGGATGAACGCACGCGGCTGGTCGGCTACATGCCGCAAACACCACCCCAGCCGAGCTCGCTCACGGCCTACGAGCTGTTGCGCAGCGCTGCGGAGCTCACCGGCTTGGCGACGGGCAAGGGTGCCATCGACGCGCTGCTCCAGTCCCTCGGCCTCGACGCCGAGGCCTTCCGCCCGCTCAGCGCCCTTTCCGGTGGCAAGCGGCAGCTCGTCGGGCTGGCGCTGGCGCTCCTGCGGCGCCCCCGGCTGCTGCTGCTCGACGAGCCGACCTCGGCGCTCGACCTCTACTGGCGCAACATCGTCCTCGAGCAGGTGCGCCGGCATCTCGCCGAGGCCGATGCCGGGGCCATCGTCGCCTTTCACGACCTCGACCTCGCGGCCCGCTACTGCTACCGGCTGGTGCTGCTCGACCACGGCCGCGTGGTCGCCGGCGGCAGTCCGGCCGAGGTGCTGACACCCGACCATCTCGCCCGCGTCTACAACGTCGAGGCCGAGATCCTCACCGGCGCCGACGGCCGCATCATCGTCAACACGCTCCGCCCCATGACGGGGCACCCATCGCACGGAGACAGCCGATGCTGAAGGCAACGAGCCAGTTCGAGACCGAGCGCGCCAGCCGCTACCTGGTCCAGATGGCGAAGCACTTCGCCCACAAGGTCGAGGTCACCTGGGACGACACGCATGCCCGGGCGGCGCTGCCGACCGGCGCCGCCGCCATGCATGCCGGCGACGGCGTCCTGCGGTTCGAGGTGGCGGCCGAGAACGCTGCCGAGCTCGAGCGGGCGAAGATGATCATCGAGCAGCACATCGTCCGCTTCGCTTTCCGCGAGAAGCTGGAGCGGCTCGACTGGGTCACTGCAGCTGGAAGCTGATCGGCACCAGGATCTCGAGCGTCGCCCGGCCCATCTCCGGCGGGATCGGCGGCAGGGGCTCGGCGCGCCGCGGCAGGTCCAGGATCTCGTTGTCGAGGGCGGAGAACCCGGAGCTCCGCTCCAGCGACACCGCCTCGACGTGCCCTTCGCTGTCCATGACGAAGCGCAGCATGCCGGTGCCCTCCATGCGCCGGATGCGGGCCCGGCGCGGGTAGCGCTTGTGCTGCTCGAGCACCGCCATGATCTCGGCCATGAAGTCCTGCACGTTGCCGACCGACCCGCCGCCGGACGTGTCGTCGCCCATACCGACCTCCGTGCCGCCACCGGCGCCGCCCTGTCCCCCCTCGCCGGCCGAGGCCTCCTGCTCGGTGGGTGCCACCTCCTCCGCCGGCGTCGGGCTCGCCGCCGCGGCCGCCGCCTCCGTCTCCGTCGGCTCGACCTCTTCCGTCATCTCGGCCGGCGCCACCTCGGCCGGTTGCGGCACCGGCCGGTTCGCCGGGCGCAGCCTGGGCAGCGGCATCTCCGGCGGTGCGGGCTCGACCGCCGCCGCCACCGGCTCGGCCTCG
>CAZGUW010000554.1:0-1564 GCA_964528705.1 uncultured Geminicoccaceae bacterium | reverse complement strand
CGAGATCGATGAGGCCCCGGCCCTCGACCGCAAGCTCAAGCACGAGATCGAGGTGGTGGTCGACCGCCTCGTGACCGCCCCCGACCTCGCCCAGCGGCTCGCTGATTCGATCGAGACGGCACTCGGCCTCGCCGACGGCCTGCTGGTCGTCGAGGATGCCGACAGCGGCGAGCGCACCACTCTCTCGGCCAAGTTCGCCTGCCCGGTCTCCGGCTTCACCCTGCCGGAGATCGAGCCCCGGCTCTTCTCGTTCAACAACCCCTACGGTGCGTGCCCGTCCTGCGACGGCCTCGGTCGCCGGCTGCTGGTCGATCCCGACCTCGTCGTCCCCGACGCGACGAAGTCCGTCCACCAGGGTGCGGTCGAGCCCTGGTCGTCGCAGACCATGCACTACTACCCACAGGCACTCGCCGCCGTGCTCCGGCATTTCGACGAGAGCCTGCACACGCCCTGGGAGGATCTCAAGGAGGAGACCCGGCGCACCGTCCTCTTCGGCTCCGGCAAGGAGCCCGTGCCGATGTCCTTCGAGGACGGGCTGCGGACGATGAAGACCAACAAGCCCTTCGAAGGCGTCATCCCGAACCTCCAGCGGCGCTGGCGGGAGACCGACAGTGCCTGGATGCGCGAGGAGATCCAGCGCTACATGTCGTCGGCGCCGTGCGCCGCCTGCGAAGGGCACCGGCTCAAGCCGGAGGCGCTGTCGGTCCGGGTCGGCGGCCGACACATCGCCGCCGTCTCCGAATTCTCCATCCAGGACGCCGCCCTCTGGTTCGACGACCTCGCCGGCCGGCTCGACGCCAAGCAGGCGACCATCGCCGAGCGCATCCTCAAGGAGATCCGCGAGCGCCTCGGCTTCCTCGTGAATGTCGGCCTCTCCTACCTCACGCTCAACCGCGATTCCGGCACGCTCTCGGGCGGCGAGAGCCAGCGCATCCGGCTTGCCTCGCAGATCGGCTCGGGCCTGACCGGCGTCCTCTACGTGCTCGACGAGCCGTCCATCGGCCTCCACCAGCGTGACAACGACCGGCTGCTGGCGACGCTGACCAGGCTTCGCGACCTCGGCAATACGGTCATCGTCGTCGAGCACGACGAGGATGCGATCCGTACCGCCGACCACCTTATCGACATGGGGCCGGGAGCCGGCGTGCATGGCGGCATCGTGGTGGCCCAGGGCACGCCCGAGGAGGTGATCGCCTCGTCCGCCAGCCTGACCGGTCAGTACCTCGCCGGCCACCGCGAGATCCCCCTGCCCTCGAGCCGGCGCAAGCCCAGGTCCGGCCGCTGGCTGGAGCTGGGCGGGGCCACGGCGAACAATCTCAGGGGCGTCGACGCCCATTTCCCGCTCGGCTGCTTCGTCTGTGTCACCGGTGTTTCGGGCTCGGGCAAATCGAGCCTGGTGGTCGACACGCTCTACCCGGCCCTCGCCAAGCGACTGGCCGGCGCGCGGCAGATGCCGGGCCCGCATCGCGAGCTTGCCGGCCTCGAGCTCGTCGACAAGGTGGTCGATATCGACCAGTCGCCAATCGGCCGCACGCCGCGCTCCAACCCCGCGACCTACACCGGC
>CAZGUW010000553.1:0-1567 GCA_964528705.1 uncultured Geminicoccaceae bacterium | reverse complement strand
AGCTCAACCTCTTCAACTGGGGCAACTACACGAGCCCCGAGCTGATCGAGAAGTTCGAGGACGAATACGACGTCAAGGTGACCATCACCGACTACGACAGCAACACGACGGCGCTGACCAAGGTCGAGGCCGGCGGCCACGGCTTCGACATTGTGGTCCCCTCCTCCAACACCGTGCCGATCTTCATCGAGAAGGGCCTGCTGCTGGAAAGCCGCCCCGACCAGATGGAAAACTTCGAGCATGTCGCCGAGCGCTGGCGCGACGTCCCCTGGGACCCGGGCCGCCGCTACACCGTGCCCTGGCAGTGGGGCACCACCGGTGTCGCCGTCAACCGAAGCGCCTATGCCGGCGATCCGAACACCTCGGCCATCTTCCTCGACCCGCCCGAGGAGCTGGTCGGCAAGGTCAACGTCGTGCCCGAGATGTCCGACGTGATGGGTCTCGCGATCCTCTATGCCGGCGGCGAGCCCTGCACCGAGGACCTCGACGTGCTGCGCAAGGTCCGCGACACCCTGGTCGCCGCCAAGCCCAAGTGGATGTCCATGGACTACGGCATGACCGAGAAGCTCTCGAACAACGACGTCATGGCCTCGGTCAACTGGAACGGCTCCACCTTCCGCGCCCGGCTGAACAACCCGGACGTCGTCTACGGCTATCCCAAGGAAGGCTTCGTCGTCTGGATGGATTCGGCCGGCATCCTCGCCGACGCGAAGAACGTCGAGAACGCGAAGCTCTTCCTCAACTTCATCATGGAGCCGGAGAACGCCGCCCTGATCTCCAGCTTCGCCCGCTACGCCAACGGCATCGACGGCTCCGAGCCGTTCATGCCCGAGGACATGCAGGACGCCCCCGAGATCGTCGTGCCCGCGGAGCTCGCCGACGCCGGCGTCTTCCTCCCCACCTGCGGCCCCGAAGCCCAGAAGCTCTACACCGCGATCTGGACCGAGCTGCAGAAGTAGGCGTTCGATCGGACCGGGCATGCCAAGGGGCCCGACCGGCTCCTTGGCATGGCAGGACAGCACTGAAGACGAGGGTTGGGCAATGCCGAGCGCGACGACGGGCCGGAAGACGCGGCCTACCAGATCCGGGCAGGACCACTCACGCGTCGGTCGCAGGCGCATGACGCCCGCGGCGCTGCTCATGCTCGCCGCTTTCGCCATATCGCAGGTGACACAGGGTGCCGCCCAGGAGACCGGGGTCGACCTTGAGCTGGTTCTCGCGGCGGACGGCTCCGGCTCGATCGACGCCACGGAAATGGCCCTGCAGCGCGACGGCTATGCTGCCGCCATCACCTCTCCCGAGATCCTGGACGCGATCATCCAGGGCTTCGACGGCCGCATCGCCGTGACCTATGTGGAGTGGGGCGGTGCCGGCTCGCAGCACGTCATCGTGCCCTGGACCATCATCGACGGGCCGGAAAGTGCCGAGGCGTTCGCGGATGCCGTGCGCACGGAGCCCCGCCAGGCTTTCGGCGCCAACTCGATCAGCAACGCCATCGCCTTCAGCCAGGAGCTGATCGAGAGCAACGCCATCAACGGCCATCGTCGGGTCATCGATGTCTCGGCGG
>CAZGUW010000552.1:0-1593 GCA_964528705.1 uncultured Geminicoccaceae bacterium | reverse complement strand
GCGCCGGTTCGTCTGACTTCGTGGCACGGGATCAGTGGACGGGGCCGCCCGCGAGGCGCCGCCAGAGCTTCGCCAGCATGATCCGGCCGAGCGACCGGCGGCCGGCGCCGGGCAGCCGATGGATGTAGTCGTTCTTCAGCCGGACGATGCGCAGCGGATCGTCGCCGGCCCGGTTGATCCGCCGATCCGGGAGGACGCCCCAGTAGGCCGCCGCGAAACCGGCCGCGCGGGCGAGCCGGACGGCCTCGGCGCTGCCTTCGGTGTAGGGAAAGCAGAGATGGGTGCAGGGCTTGCCAGCAAGCGCCGCCTCGATCAGGGCGCGCGACTCCGCCAGATCCCCGGCGAGGGCGGCCAGCGCCTCGGCCGGGCTCTCCACTTCGCCCGGGCCATGCGCCAGCCGCGCCTCGTCGTGGACTTGGCGCAGTTGCGCCGCGGCGTCCGGCATTGCGAAGAAGGTCGCACCACCGTTTTGCCGCACATGCTCGACGCACGCCGCCGCCACCTCCGGTGGCGGGCGATAGCGCGGCTGGCCGAGCATCAGCGACGCTGCGGGATAGAGCGGCATCCCGTAGGCGCCGGCCGGCCCGTTCCCGAGGAGCCGCCATTCCTCGCCGCTCGGCACAGGGAGGTCGAAGAAGGCGTCCCGGGTGGCCGGGCCGACGAAGCCGGCGGGTTCCGAGCCGACCGGCACGCGATGGTGGAAGCGGGTGTGCGACTGGCAGTCGACCAGGCCGGACGCCTGCAGGGCGCGGATCTCCTGCCAGTTCATGAGCGCCGGGTCGGCGATGGCGAGATCGGCCGCGGCGATCCTGCCGGCCCAGACGTCCTCGAGGCTGGCGGCGACGCCCTCACCCTCCTCGACATAGCCCGGGATGAGGAACACGGTGGCCTGGAAGCCGTAGCGGCGCAGCAGCGGCAGCCCGTGCGTCCAGACACTTTTGCGCCCGTCATCGATGGTCAGCATCACCGCCCGTTCCGGCGCCGGCGCCGTGCCGGCGAGATGCCGGAGCAAGGTGGCCCCGTCGATGGTCCGGTAGCCGTTCGCCTGGAGATGGCGAAGCTGCGCCTCGAAGGGCCCGGGCTCGATCGTGTGGAACGTGAAGACCGGCACGTCGCCGACGGGCAGCGCATCGACGTCGCGCAGCACGAACTCGGGATAGCAGCGGCGGAGCGCCTGCCATTCGTGCAGATAGCCGCCGATCGCCTGCCGCAGTCGTCCCGCCATCGTCACTCCCCGGCTCCCTTGCCGACCACCCGCCGCACACCTGCCGAAAGTCGCCTCTTTGATCCACACTCCTGAAGCCGACTCGCAGGCGGGGCTGCGACCGATCTTCGTCGTCGGGGCCGCCCGCTCCGGCACGACCCTCCTGCAGTCGATGATCGACGCCCATCCGGATATAGCACTGGTCGGCGAGCTGCACTTCTTCGACCAGATCCTGCGCCTGCGCGAGACCATCCCCGAGCCGCTCGACGACGAGGCGATCGCACCCCTGCGGCGCGGCATCCTCGCCTGCCATGCCATTCAGTTCGTGCCTGAGATCGAGCCCGCGCTCGACCTCGCTCTGCCGCGCCTCGCCGCCGCTCCCCGGCCGA
>CAZGUW010000551.1:622-1611 GCA_964528705.1 uncultured Geminicoccaceae bacterium | reverse complement strand
ATCGGGTACATGTCGCCATAGCCCACCGTCGTGAAGCTGACGACCGCCCACCAGAGGCTGACGGGGATCGACGAGAACTTCTCGGGCTGGGCGTCGTGTTCGAAGATGTAGATGCCGACGGCGGCGATGTAGAGGATGATGCAGGCCAGGATGGCGAAGACCATGAGCTCGCCCCGGCTCTTGTGCAGGGCTCGTTCCAGCCGCAGCAGGGCGCGATTGCTGTGCAGCAGCTTGAGGACCCAGACCAGCCGCAGCAGGCGCATTGCCCGGATCACCGCCCATTGCTGGCTGACGATCAGAAGGATCGGCAGGCAGGCCAGCAGGTCGATGATGCCCCAGAAGCTGAAGATGTAGCGGAAGGGGCGCTCGGCGCAGACGATGCGCGTGATGTATTCCAGCGTGAACAGGATCAGCATCGCCACGTCGAAGATCGCCAGCCCCGCCATGGCGTGCGGCGGCAGGTCGGGCATGGTGGAGACGGCGATCGCCAGCGCCGCCAGCATGATCAGGGATTGATGGGCCACGGCAATCGCGTTGCCCCGGACCGGATGGGTGCCGTCCAGGAGCTGGATGATCTCTTTGCGCTGCACGCCCGGCTCTCCTTGCTCGCGTCCTGCGCGTCACCTCAGGATGCCGCATGAAACACGCGACCCAGGGCGGCCGGGGCATTCAGCGCGGCGCGGCTGCGGTCGGCGGACATGATGACCAGCATTGTTATCAGATAGGGCGACATCGACAAGATCTCGACCGGGATGGCGATGCCCGCGGCCTGCAGGTTGAGCTGCAGCACCGTGATCCCTCCGAAGAGATAGGCCCCGAGCACGACCCGCCAGGGCTTCCACGAGGCGAAGACGACCAGCGCAAGGGCGATCCAGCCCGCGCCGGCGGTCATGCCTTCGGTCGAGGGAGGCACGCGGGGGTGGCTGGGTGGGGCGCCGGGACGCCCCGCCCGGGCCCCGCCGCGGCGGGGGGCCGGCGGGCGGGGCCGG
>CAZGUW010000551.1:0-612 GCA_964528705.1 uncultured Geminicoccaceae bacterium | reverse complement strand
CGCAGGATCAGCCCGGTACGGGTATGCCGCAGCACGGCCCAGACGACCGCGACGAGGACCAGGCTGAGATAGACCATCAGGTCGTGGTGGAAAAGGATGGGGCCCAGGAAGGGAATGTCGGTCAGCGGGCCGAAATCGAGCTTTGCCACGGGGGGCGGCTTCTGTCCGACATAGCCCTGGCCGATCAGGGCCGAGAAGCCGAGGCCGAACAATGTCAGCGCAAGGCCCGTCGCCACCTGGTTCGACAGCAGAAACTGCGTGAGCAGGCCGAAGATGAACGCCAGCACCGCGCCGCCCAACGCGGCGGCGAGGAAACCGACGAACGCGCTGCCGGTCTCCACCGAGATCGCGAAGCCGCAGATCGCGCCGATGATCATCAGGCCCTCGACGCCGAGATTGAGCACGCCCGACTTCTCGACGACGAGTTCGCCGATGGCCGCGAGCAGAATCGGCGTCGCCGCGATCATCAGCGCGGGCAGGAGCGTGGTCAGGGAAATGCCGCCCATCATGCCACCTCCGTCCGGCCGCGCCGGATGCGATAGTTCGACAGCACGTCGAAGGCCAGAAGGAAGAACAGCAGCATGCCCTGGAACACGCCGGCGACGGCGACCG
>CAZGUW010000550.1:0-1618 GCA_964528705.1 uncultured Geminicoccaceae bacterium | reverse complement strand
CGCCGGGCCTGCTCGACCTTCGCCCGGCGCTCCTCGATCTCCGCCTCGAGGCCGCGCCAGGCGGCATGCGCGGCGCGGGTCGCGGCGAGCTGGTTGGCGTGCCACGCGAAAGCGTCGAGCACCCCCCGGTGGTTCCGCGCATCGAGCAGGCCGCGCTGGTCCATCTGCCCGTGCACCTCGACGAGAAGATCGCCGAGCTGACGCAGTGTGGCGCCACTCACCGCCATGTCGTTGACGAAGGCGCGGCTGCGGCCGTCGGCGGCGAGCGTGCGGCGGACCACGAGCTCGCCCGCCTCGCCGTCCAGGGCCTGCTCGGCGAGCAGCTCTTCCGCCGCATGGCCGGTCGGCGGCCGGAACTCGGCGACGACCGAGCCCTGCGCCACGCCCGCGCGCAGGAGCACCCGGTCGGCGCGCTCGCCGAGGGCGAGGCCGAGCGCATCGAGGATGATCGACTTGCCGGCGCCGGTCTCGCCGGTAAGCACCGTGAGGCCGGGGCCGAGCTCCAGATCGAGCCGCTCGATCAGCACGATGTCGCGGATGGCGAGGCTCAGCAGCATGGCCCGAGCCGCTGCCGCGCCGGCGCCGCTCGGCGGCGGGCGCTCAGAAGAACCCGCTCAGCCACGAGCCCTCGCTGGCAGGGGCGCCGGCCTCCTCCCGCTGCATCAGGGCGTAGGACCACCGGTACCATTCGCTGTCCGGATAGTTGTAGCCGAGCACCGCCGCCGCTTCCTGCGCCTCCTGGAAGACGCCGAGTGCCAGATAGGACTCGGTCAGCCGGTGCAGGGCCTCCGGCACATGGGTGGTCGTGTCGTAATTCTCCACCACGTTGCGGAACCGGTTGATCGCCGCCACGAACTCGCCGCGCTTCTGGTAGTAACGGCCGATCTCCATCTCCTTGCCGGCCAGATGGTCGAAGGCGAGATCCATCTTGAGCTCGGCGTCGCGCGTGTACTCGGAATCCGGGAAGCGCCGCGTCAGCTCGCCGAAGGCGGCAAGCGATTCCTGGGTCATTTCCTGGTCGCGACCGATGTCCGAGATGCGCTCGTAATAGGACATGCCGATCAGGTAGTGGGCATAAGGCACGTCCGGGTTGCCCGGATGCAGCTCGATGAAAGTGCGGAGTGCCGCGATCGCCTCCTCGTAGAGCTGGCCCTGGTAGTAGGCGTAGCCGGCCAGCACCTGGCCGCGCACCGCGAGCTGCGAATAGGGATGCTGGCGCTCGACCTCCTCGAAGGCCCGGGCCGCCTCCTCGTAATTGCCGGCGGCCATCTGCTGCTCGCCCTCGGTGAACAGCTCCTCCGCCGTCCGCTCGACATACTCGTCCCCGGTGCTGTTGCCGCCGCAGGCGGCGAGCAGCGGGGCGAGAGCGACGAGCAGGACCAGCAGCATCCGGCGCACACCTGCCGCCCCTCGACTGGCAGATGCGCGACCGGTCGACTCCAACCCGATGATGGAAGCGAACATCGAAACCCTTCCGATAGCCGCCGGTCGCACCTGAACGACGCGGCGGAACGTGGCGAGCCGGCCCGATACTAGAGCCTGTCCGGGAAGCAGAGCGCGGCCGCCCGCGCGATGGCGGCGAGCAGCGGCAGCCCGTCCTCGCGCCCGGCCGCCGCCC
>CAZGUW010000549.1:0-1629 GCA_964528705.1 uncultured Geminicoccaceae bacterium | reverse complement strand
ACCTGGTGCGGCCGACCCTCGACGTCGGGCCGGTGCTGGTCCAGGGCGTCGTGCCGGTGCTGGCGGGCGACGACGCGGCAACGCTCGCCGGGCGCGTCCTCGAGGTCGAGCACGAATGCTACCCGCTCGGCCTCGACCTCGTCGCCAGTGGGGCTGCGGTCGTGGATGGGGAGATCGTCAAGGCTCCGCCCGGTCACCGGCGGCTGGTGCTGCACGAGCTGCTCGAGGCGGAAAGTCGAATGATCGGATCGATGCGCTCGCCAGCACCGGATCACCGGTGCCCGAGCTCGTCCTGATCGCCCTGCGCCTCGCTGCGCTGGTCATTCTGGCCGGGGTCGCCTGGCCGGCGCTCCGCATGGCCGCTTCGACCGCCTTCCGCAACCGGCTCGGCGCCCACCCGGGCCTGCCGCACCTGATCCTCGCCGGCATTCTTGGTTATGCTGGCCTCGTCCGCGTTCTCGCCATGGCACCGCTGCCGCTGCTCGCCAGCGCCGCCGCCGCGGCAGTCGTCGTGGCCGGCCTCGCCCACTGGCGCGCCCGGCCCGATTTCGGCCGGAGCCGGGGCCTGCCGCCGGGCTCGCTCGCCGCCACCTCGCTCGCCATGGTGGAGGACGACCGCCACCTCCTGCACCAGGCAGACCGCTACGGACCGGTCTTCAAGATCGGCCGGTATGGCCAGAAGATTGTTTGCGTCCTGGGGCTGGAGCGCTGCAACGCCCTGCTCCGCCGGCACGGCGGCGACCTCGTCTCGGGCGGCCTGCCGTTCGACCGGCTAATCCCGGGCGGCTTCATCCGCTACATGCCGCCGGACCGTCACGCCCGCTACCGCCGGCTGCTGGCCGGGGCGCTGACGCCTGAGCTGGTGCGCGCCGGCCGGCCGATGCTCGCCGACGAAGCGGCGCTGGCGCTCGCGGCCATGGCCGGCCGGTCGACAGCAGCCGGGATCGATCCCGCACCGCACCTGCTGCGCTACACGACGCGCGCCATGCTCAGGCTTTTTCTCAGCCTCGACCGGGACGACCCGGTGCTCGAGGAGGCGCTCGCCCTCTATCCGCTGATCGCCTCGGCCAGTCTTTCGAGGCGGCCCCGTCGTCGGGTCAGGCTGGCACTCGCAACCCTGAACGACATCTTCGCCGGGGCGATCAGGCGGTCAGCGAAGGGGGAACCGCCCTCCCTGACGGCTGGCCTCGTCGCCGCGCAGGCAGATGCGCCCGACGACCTGACGCTCGTTGGCAACCTCATCTACATGATCGAGACCGGCGGCCGCGACACGGCCGACCTGCTGCTCTGGGTCCTCAAGGAGCTCGCCGACCATCCGGAGAACGCGGCGGAGCTCGGTCGAACGGCCGATCCGGCCCTTGCCCAGCGGATCGTGCTCGAGACGCTGCGCCTCGAGCAGAGCGAATACGTCGTCCGCCGCGTGGTGCGGCCGATCACCGTCGAGGGCTACACGGTACCGGCCGGCTGGCTGCTCCGGCTCTGCGTCCGCGAGAGCCATCGCGATCCGGCGATCTTCGCCGAGCCGCATCGATTCGACCCCGATCGATTCTCGGACAATCCGCCCCGCGCCGGCGACTACTCACCCTTCGGGCTCGCGCCCCATACCTGCCTCGGGCGCAGCCTCGTCCT
>CAZGUW010000548.1:0-1633 GCA_964528705.1 uncultured Geminicoccaceae bacterium | reverse complement strand
AGCACTGCCCAACCAGCTGCCGGGAACGGCAGCGGGGGCGGACGCCAGCGGGCTGCTCGGGGTCTGGGCCGGGCAGTATCGCCGCGCCGTCGAGACCAACAATGCCGAGGCACTGCTGACGATCGGGCAAGAGATGCTCGACTGGCTCGACACCGGCGCCGCGCTGGCGACCTGGCTGGCGGCGGGCGAGCGGGTGCTCGAGGTCCATGCTGATCCTGCGCAGCAGGATGCGCTGCGAAGCGCCCTGCTCGCCGCACCATGGGAGATCCTGGCGCGCGACGGCATGCATCTGGCGGCGCACGGCATCCGGCTCTTCACCGTTGCGCGGCGCTGCTCTCCGGAAGTGGAAATGGCGCCCCCCGAATATTCCGACCTGGCGCTGCTATTCATGTCAGCCGCACCCGAGGGGCAGAGCGACCTCGACTACGAGCTCGAGGAAACGGCGATCCTCGAGGCGACGGCGCCCAGGACCGGCGGCGCGCCGCTGGCGCACCTGACCGTCGAGGAGAGCGGTGCCCGGCTGCTGCTCGGCGAACGCTGCCGGCGGGACGGGCCATTCGAAGTGGTCCACCTTTCCTGCCATGGCGACATCATGATGCCCGATGGCCGTCGGGCGAAGCCGGGCGATGGCGGGGCGGTACCGCAGCTGCTGCTCGAAACCGAGGAGGGCGGCGCCGATCTGGTTCCACCGGACCGGCTGGTCGAGGCGCTCGAAGGCGCCATGCCGCCTTTGCTCTTCCTCTCGGCCTGCCGGACCGCCGAAGGCGGCCCTGCGGGCAGGGGCGCCCCACAGTCGTCGCGCGACCGCCGGGCGATGGGCCTTGCCGAAGCCTCGGCGCCCTTCCAGCCCGCCACGCAGCGCGATGCGGGCGGGGTGGCGGCCACGGCGATGCTGGCCGAGCCCTACGTGCAGCAGCTTGCGCTTCGGGTCGCCAACGTGCTGGGCTGGGATGGCTCCGTCTACGACAGCGATGCGTCCGGCTTCGCGGAAGCCCTCTACGGTGCCTTGGCACAGGGCGAGACGGTGCCGAAAGCGGCGGCCCGGGCGCGGCGCACCCTGCTCGACCGCGCTGCGCAGGATTCGCGATATGGACGGCACTGGCATCTGGCGCGGGTCTATCTCGGGCCGGGCGGTGGCGGGGCGCTCTGCGACCCCCGGGGCGACAACCCGCGACCGGCGCCGCCGGAGGCCGAGGTGGAGTTCCTCGACCCGACGGCGGACCCGCCGCGCGTGCCGGTGGCGCGGCGCACGGAGTTCGTCGGCCGGCGGCGGCAGCTGCAGCGCATCCTGCGGGAGCTGCGCGGCGCCACCAGGGGTGTGCTGATCCACGGCTTCGGCAATCTCGGCAAGTCGAGCCTCGCGGCACGGGTGGCGGCACGGCTGGATGGTCATCGGCCGATCGTGGTCTTCGGCGCCTACCATGCGCTCGCCATCGTCGAGGACATCCGGCGGGCGGCAGAGGCGATCGCCGACGGCCTCGACCGCCCGGCGGCTGAAACGCTCCTCGCCGAGATCGCGGCGATGGGCCAGGCGGTCACCCGGTCCGAAGCGGCGCTCGAGGCGGAGCTGCGGCGGCTGCTGAACGGCGCCTTTCGCCGGCATCCGGTGCTGATGATCATCGACGACCTCGAG
>CAZGUW010000547.1:0-1641 GCA_964528705.1 uncultured Geminicoccaceae bacterium | reverse complement strand
AAGCGGCCACCGCCCTTCGCACCACCGGCCGCCAGGTCGACACCGTGCAGGCCGACCTCGGCGACCCGGCGGCCTGCGAGGCGGCCATCGCGGACGTCCTCGCCACGCACGGTCCCGTCGACATCCTGATCAACAATGTGGGCGGAAGGCGTGACCCGGCACCGCTCACCGAGATGTCGACGGAGCGCTGGCGGGAGCTCGTCGATCTGAACCTGACGAGCACCGTCATCGGCACGCGGCTCGTGGGTGCGGCCATGCTGGAGCGCGGCCGGGGCGGGCGGATCATCAACATCGCCTCGATCAACGCCCTCGTCGCCGGGCCGAAGATCGGCGGCCGCCACTACGAGACTGCCAAGGCGGCCGTCCTCCAGTTCACCCGCACCATCGCCGCCGACTGGGCGCCGCACGGCATCACCGTGAACGCCATCTGCCCGGGCCTCTTCATGACCGAGGCCAACCAGCGCTGGGCGACAGAGAAACCGGAAGTGATCGAGGGCTTCGTCGCACGCACGCCCATGGGCGTCTCCGGCCAGCCCGAGGATCTCGGCCCGCTCGCCGTCTACCTCGCCTCCGACGCCAGCCGCTTCATGACCGGCGCAGCACTGGTCATCGACGGCGGCTACACGCTCTGGTGAGCGGCCTCCAACCGGAACCCGGCAAGCCATGATCTCCATCATTCCCGACATACTCGACTTCAAGGCCGTGGCCCTGCTCCGCTCCGAGCTCCGCTCGCTGCGCTTCACCGATGGTGCCGCCACGGCCGGCAAGTTCGGCCAGTCGGTGAAGAAGAACAGCCAGCTCGAGCAGGGCCCGCAGGCCCAGAAGATCCAACAGACGATCATGAACGCGGTGCTCGCCAACCTCGAGTTCGAGATGGTCGCCCGGCCGCTGATCGTCCGCACGCCGCTCGTCGCGCGCTACGAGCCCGGCATGGAGTACGGCAGCCATGTCGACAACGCCGTCATGTCGGGCCGCCCGCCGATCCGCTCCGACATGTCCTTCACCCTCTTCCTCGAGGACCCGGAAAAATACGACGGCGGCGAGCTGGTCATCGAGAGCACCTATGGCGAGCAGGAGATCAAGCTGCCGGCCGGCGCCCTCGTCCTCTACCCCACCTCGGCGCTGCACCGCGTCGCCGAGGTCACCCGCGGCCAGCGCCTCGTGGCGGTCTCCTGGGTGCAGAGCATGATCCGCGACCCGGCCCGGCGCGAGCTGCTCTACGAGCTCGACACCGCCCGCCGCAGCCTCTTCGACCAGCACGGCAAGACCACCGAGTTCGATACGATCACCAAGACGTTCCACAATCTTTTGCGGATGTGGGCGGAGGTCTGAAGCAACCGTAGCGCCGCACGAAGGTTCTGTCGGACGAACCTTTCGAAGCGGGAAACCTGTGCTGCGGTGGCTGCTGATAACACTTGGCCTGATAATCGCCCTGCCGCTCCTGGCCGTCGGCGGGCTCTGGCTCGCTCTGCAGCAGGGCTGGCTCAACGGAGTCATCGAGGCGCGGGCCAGCGCTGCATCCGGCTACGAAATCGAGCTGGACGACGCACCGGCCCTGTCGCTCGAGGCCTGGGCTCTCCGTCTGACGGCCGGCCCGCTCGCTGTCAGCCGCAGCCTGCCAGCGGAGTCGGCAGCCGCCGC
>CAZGUW010000546.1:0-1664 GCA_964528705.1 uncultured Geminicoccaceae bacterium | reverse complement strand
GCCCGTCGCCGATGTTCCAGAAGGCGTGCTGCGCCCCCGCCGGGACGACGGCGGTGTCGCCCGGCCCGGCCGCATGGCGCACGCCGTCGATGAGGAATTCGTAGCGCCCCTCCAGGACCCGGAAGGTCTCGACCTGCCGGTGGTGGATGTGCAAGGGCGGGCCACCGCCGGGCGCCGTCGTCTCCTCGAAAAGGGCGAGGGCGCCGCCCGTGGCCGAATCCGGCACCAGCACCCGCATGGCGATGCCGGTCATCTCGATCCGTGGGTGGGCGGCATCGGTCTCGAAAAAAGCCTGCATGCTGCTCGCCTCCTCAGGTGGCACGCCGCTTAGATCTCCGCCGCGATCGCCTTGCCGAGCGCCTCGGTCGTCGCCTTGCCGCCCATGTCCGGGGTGAGCAGCTCGGGCCGCACGAGCACGCGCTCGATGGCACCGACGATGGCATCTGCCGCTTCCTGGTGGCCCATGAACTCCAGCATCATGGCGGCCGACCAGATCTGGCCGATCGGGTTGGCGATGCCCTGGCCGGCAATGTCCGGCGCGGAGCCGTGCACCGGCTCGAACATCGAGGGGAAGCGGCGCTCGGGGTCGATATTGGCCGAGGGTGCGATGCCGATCGTGCCGGTCACGGCGGGCCCGAGGTCGGAGAGGATGTCGCCGAAGAGGTTGGAGCCGACCACCACGTCGAACCAGTCCGGATGGCGGACGAAATGCGCCGTCAGGATGTCGATGTGGAACTTGTCCGTCTTGATCTCCGGGTAGTCCTCCGCCACCGCGGCGAAGCGCTCGTCCCAGTAGGGCATGGTGTGGATGATGCCGTTCGACTTGGTCGCCGAGGTCAGGTGCTTCTTCGGCCGGGTCATGGCGAGCTCGAAGGCGTAGCGCACGATGCGGTCGACGCCGTGGCGGGTGAAGATGCTCTCCTGCACCGCCATCTCCTGCGGCAGCCCCTTGTAGAGCCTGCCGCCGATCTCCGAGTACTCGCCCTCGACGTTCTCCCGCACGATGAGGAAGTCGATGTCGCCCGGCTTCCGGTCGGCGAGCGGGCACTTCACGCCCTCGAAGAGCCGGACCGGGCGCAGGTTGACATACTGGTCGAAGCGCCGGCGGATCGGGATGAGCAGGCCCCAGAGCGAGACATGGTCCGGCACGCTGGGCCAGCCCACGGCACCGAGGAAAATGGCGTCGTGGCCGGCGATGGTCTCCAGCCCGTCCTCGGGCATGAAGCGGCCGGTCCGGGCATAGCGGTCGGAGCTCCAGTCCAGCTCGTCGAAGTCGAAGGCGAGGCCGAAGCGGCCCGCCACCTTCTCCAGCACGCGCAGGCCCTCCGGCACCACCTCCTTGCCGATCCCGTCGCCCGCGATCACCGCTATCCTGCTGGCCGCCATCCTCGCCTCTCCCATGCTGGCACTCGTGCCATCGGCCTTCCGCTCGCCGACCGCCCGTCTATTGTCCGCCCGCCGGCGAACGACAAAGGGCCGTGGCCTGGCGGGATGCCTATTAGAACCGTCATGCGCAACCCCTTCGCCACGATCGCCGCCCGCGATCCGTGCCGGCTGTGGCTGGCCGGGCTCGGCGGCAATATGATGCGCTGGCTCGAGCTTCTGGCCTCCGGCGTGCTGGCGCTGCAGCTCACGGGCTCCGCCCTCTGGGTCGCGACCATGAC
>CAZGUW010000545.1:0-1692 GCA_964528705.1 uncultured Geminicoccaceae bacterium | reverse complement strand
GGACGGCTCGCTGCCCGAGGCGGCCTTTCGCCACTTTCTCGTCCAGGACTATCTCTTCCTCGTGCATTTTGCCCGCGCCTGGGCGCTGGCCGCGCTGAAGGCCGAGGACATCCGGACGATCCGCGAGTGTGCCGCCACACTGCACGCGCTGATCGACGACGAGATGCGGCTGCACATCGCCTATTGCCGGGGCTTCGGCCTCGACGAGGCGGCCATGGCCGCCACGCCCGAGCATCCGGCCAATGTCGCCTACACGCGCTACGTCATGGAGCGGGGGCTCGCGGGCGACCTGCTCGACCTGCTCACCGCCCTCGCCCCCTGCGTCATCGGCTATGGCGAGATCGCCGCCCGGCTGGTGGCCGACCCCGCCACGCGGCTCGAGGGCAACCCCTATCGAGCCTGGATCGAGACCTATGCGGGCGACGACTATCGGGGCGTGGTGCTCGCTGCCGCCGCGCAGCTCGAGCGGGTCGCCGCCGCGCGCATCGGCGCGAACCCCGAGGCCAGCCCGCGCTGGCCGGCGCTGCAACACACCTTCACCACGGCCACCGAGCTCGAGGTCGGCTTCTGGCAGATGGGGCTGGATGCCCGTTGAGTGAGCTGTGCAGAAGGTGTATAAGGTAGCATCAATCTGCACATCAGGTTCATGACATGCGCACCAATATCGACATCGACGAGAAGCTGATCGAGGAGGCCCGGCGGGTCACCGGGCTCGCCAGCAAGAAGGCGATCGTCGAGGCGGCCTTGGAAGAGCTGGTACAACGTGCTCGGGAGCGGGAGGCGCTGGATTATTTCGGCAAGCTGCCATGGGAGGGCAATCTCGAGGAGAGCCGCAAGGGGCGAACGTTCGAGTGATACTCGTCGACAGCAGCGTCTGGATCGACTTCTTTCGGGGCGTCGATACGAGCGGTTGCCTCAAGCTCAAGGAGCTTATCGGCCGCAGGCTGGTGCTGGTCGGCGACCTGATGCTCGTCGAGGTGCTCCAGGGCTTTGGCAACGAGCGCAATGCGCAAAAGGCGGCGCAGGTTCTCGATGGCTTTCAGCAAGCTTCGATCGTCGACGCTCAGGTCGCCCGACGGGCGGCTGAATACTATCGCCTGCTGCGCGCCCGGGGCATCACCGTGCGCAAAACCATCGACCTCCTGATCGCCACGCGCTGCATCGACAAGGGCTGGTGGCTGCTGCACAACGACCGCGACTACGAGCCGCTGCGCGAGCATCTGGGCCTGCGTGTGCTCGGTGATTGAATAACCGCCAACGGTGAACGCCATGACCCCGGACGAGCTCCTCGACATTGCCATGGCCGTCAGCGAGGCGGCGCGGCCGGTGCCGCTCGGCTATTTCCGCAAGCCGCTGGAAATCATCGCCAAGGCCGACGAATCGCCGGTGACGGTGGCGGATCGCGAGACCGAACGGGTGATGCGCGCCCTCCTCGCCGAGCGCGTCCCCGACCACGGCATCTTCGGCGAGGAGCACGGCCGGGAGCGCCTCGACAGCCGGTTCGTCTGGGTGCTCGACCCGATCGACGGCACCAAGTCCTTCATCACCGGCTTTCCGCTCTTCAACAACCTGATCGCGGTGCTCGACCAGGGCCGCCCGGTGGTCGGGGTGGTCGACACCCCGGCCATCGGCGAGCGCTACCACGCGGCCCGGGGCGGCGGCGCCTGGTTCAACGGCGCGAAGATCCGCACC
>CAZGUW010000544.1:0-1693 GCA_964528705.1 uncultured Geminicoccaceae bacterium | reverse complement strand
GGCGTGCTGCTGGCGCTCAGCCGGGCGATCGGCGAGACCATGATCGTGGTCATGGCCGCCGGCCTCACCGCCAACCTGACGCTCAACCCGCTCGAGGGCGTCACCACGACGACCGTGCAGATCGTGGCCCTGCTCACCGGCGACACCGAGTTCGACAGCCCCAAGACCCTGGCCGCCTTCGGCCTCGGCCTGGTCCTCTTCACCGCGACCCTGCTGCTCAACGTCTTGGCGCTCGGGATCGTGAAGAAATATCGAGAGCAATATGATTGATGCCCAGGACTTCCCCGGAGCTCAGGCCGTGAACCGCAAATGGGCTACCTCCGAAGCCGCACAGGCCAGGCTGCGCCAGCGGCGGGCCGCCGACAAGCGGCTCTGGCTCCTGGGCATCGGCGCCGTGACGGTCGCCATGGGCCTCCTCGTGATCCTGCTCGTCTCCATCATCTCCGCGTCCTGGACCGCCTGGACGCAGACCGAGATCCGGCTCGACGTCACCGTGCCGGCCGATGCCGTCAACCCGGACGACCCCTTCCGCGCCCGCTACGGCACGTTCGTCAACGACGCCCTGGCCGGACTGTTCCCCGGGGTCGACACGCCCGCCGCCGAACGCGAGCTGCGCGCCATGGTCAGCAATGGCAGCCAGTTCGCCGTCCGTGACGCGGTGGTCGCCGACCCGGCGCTGATCGGCCAGACCTTCGAGATCTGGGTCCCGGCCTCGGACCCGATCGACCAGCTCCAGAAGGGCGTGATCGACCGCGATCTGCCGCCCAACCGGCGCATCGTCAACGACGCGCAGATCGAGATCTTCGACGAGCTCGTCGCGGACGACCGCCTGCGCTCGACCTTCAACTGGACGCTGTTCACCGCCGCCGACAGCCGCTTCCCCGAGCTCGCCGGCCTCAAGGGTGCCCTCTGGGGCTCCTTCTACCTGCTCCTCGTCTGCTTCTTCATCAGCTTCCCGACCGGCATCGCGGCCGCCATCTACCTCGAGGAGTTCGCCCCGAAGAACCGGTTCACGGACATCATCGAGGTCAACATCAACAACCTCGCCGCGGTGCCGTCGATCGTCTTCGGCCTGCTCGGCCTCGCCGTCTTCCTGCAGCTCTTCGGCCTGCCGCGCTCGGCGCCGCTGGTCGGCGGCATGTGCCTCTCGCTGATGACCCTGCCGACCATCATCATCGCCACCCGCGCCGCCCTGAAGCAGGTGCCGCCATCGATCCGCGAGGCGGCGCTCGGCATCGGCGCCTCGCCCCTGCAGACGGTGACCCACCACGTCCTGCCGCTCGCCATGCCGGGCATCCTGACGGGCACCATCATCGGGCTCGCCCAGGCGCTCGGCGAGACGGCTCCCCTCCTCCTGATCGGCATGAACGCGTTCATCACCGCCGCCCCCGACAGCATGCTGTCACCGTCGACCGCCCTGCCGACCCAGATCTTCATCTGGTTCGACAGCCCCGAGCGCGGCTTCGTCGCCCGCACCAGCGCAGCCATCCTGGTGCTCCTCGGCTTCCTCGTGGCGATGAACGCGACCGCCGTCTTTCTCCGACAGAGGTTCCAGATCAAATGGTAGCGACCCAGGCCCAAGGCATCGAGGCGGCTCCGGCCGCCACCCCCGCGCCGAGCTCACCCGCGTCGATCACCAAGGTCGCCGCCCGCAAGGTGAACCTCTGGTACGGCGAGAAGCAGGCGCTCTTCG
>CAZGUW010000543.1:0-1703 GCA_964528705.1 uncultured Geminicoccaceae bacterium | reverse complement strand
GCTTCGATGCGGTGACCATGGCCTTCGGCATCCGCAACGTGACGCATATCGACCGGGCGCTCGCCGAGGGCTTCCGCGTGCTCCGCCCGGGCGGCCGGTTCCTCTGCCTCGAGTTCTCCAAGGTCGTGCTGCCGGTGCTCGACCGGGTCTATGACACCTATTCCTTCAGGGTGCTCCCGGCGCTCGGCCGGGTCGTCGCCGGCGACGCCGCGAGCTACCGCTACCTCGCCGAGAGCATTCGCCGCTTTCCCGACCAGCCGACCTTCGCCGACCTCATGCGCGATGCCGGCTTCGAGCAGGTCCGCTGGCGCAACCTTTCGGGCGGGATCGCCGCCATCCATTCCGGCTGGCGGTTGTAGGAGTCAGAGGCCCGGCGACCGCCATGTTCGAGAGCCTGCGCAATCTCTGGCGGCTGGTCGCCATCGGCCGGACCCTGGCCCGGCACAACGCGCTCTTTCCCTTCGAGCTCGTGCCGCAGGCGCGGCCCTTCCTGCGCCTCGCCCGGCCGTTCGTGAACGAGGACGCCGCCGGCCGACCCGGGCAACGGCTGGCCGCGGCACTCGAGGAGATGGGCCCCTCCTTCATCAAGTTCGGCCAGAGCCTCGCCACCCGCACCGACCTCCTGGGCGAGGCCATCGCCCGCGACCTCGCCACCCTGCAGGACCGGCTGCCTTCCTTTCCGGCCGAGGCGGCCCGCGCGGTGATCGCCGAGGACCTCGAGCAGCCGGTGGAGACGCTCTTCAGCGAGTTCCAGGACCGGCCGGTGGCCGCGGCCTCGATCGCCCAGGTGCACCTGGCGGTGACGACCGACGGCGACGCCGTGGCGGTCAAGGTGCTGCGGCCAGGCATCGAGAAGGCGATCGAGCGCGATCTCCGGTTCTTCGCCTGGCTGGCACGGCTGGTCGAGCGCACCCAGCCGCAGCTTCGCCACTACAAGCCGGTCGAGGCGGTCGCCATCTTCGCCCAGGTGACCAGGCGCGAGCTCGATCTCCGGCTCGAGGCGGCGGCCGCGGTGGAGCTCGGCGAGAATGCCCGCGACTACGAGGGCTTTCGCGTGCCGGCGGTGGACTGGCGGCGGACCGGGCGCCGGGTCGTCACCTTCGAGCGGATCGTCGGCCAGGGCATCACCGACCGCGCCGCGCTGATCGCCGCCGGGCACGATCCCGACCGGATCATGGAGAACGCCGCCCGGGCCTTCTTCAGCCAGGTCTTCAAGGACGGCTTCTTCCACGGCGACATGCACCCCGGCAACATGCTGATCGACCGGGAAGGGACCATCGTCGCCCTCGATTTCGGCATCATGGGCCGGATCGAGATGGCCGACCGCCGGCACATGGCCGACATCCTCGTGGGCTTTCTGGAGCGCGACTACGCCAAGGTGGCGGACGTCTTCTTCGCCGCGGGATTCCTGCCGGACGACGCCGACCGGATGGCCTTCGTCCAGGCCGTGCGCTCGATCGGCGAGCCGATCCTCGGCCTGCCGCTGGAGGAGATATCGTTCGGCCGGCTGATGGGCCAGCTCCTGGCGATGGCGGAGCAGTTCCGCATGCAGACTCAGCCCCAGCTCCTGCTGCTGCAGAAGACCATGGTCGTGGCCGAGGGCGTGGGCCGCCTGCTAAATCCGAGGGTCAACATGTGGCAGCTCGCCCAGCCTCTCGTGGAGGAATGGATGATCGCCAATCTCGGCCCGAAGGCCCGCCTGC
>CAZGUW010000542.1:0-1707 GCA_964528705.1 uncultured Geminicoccaceae bacterium | reverse complement strand
TCGAGGAAAGCGAGGCCTACTTCCTCCTGACCCAGGCCGGCCGGGTGCGCCTCGGCAACATGGTCGATCCCAAGTACACGCTGGGCGCCTCACTCCTCAAAGCCTATCTCGACTGAACAGGGAGCAGAAACGATGGATCTCGGTCTGAAGGGCCTGAAGGCGATCGTCACCGGCGGCACCAAGGGCATCGGCCGTCGCGCGGCCGACATCCTCGCCGACGAGGGCTGCCATGTCAGCGTCTGCTCGCGCCACGCCGACGAGGTGAAGGCCTGCGTCGACGCCCTCCAAGAGAAAGGCGTGAAGGCGCACGGGTCGGCCCTCGACGTCGCCGACAAGTCCGCCCTCGAGGGCTGGGTGGCGAGTGCCGCCGCCGCGCTCGGCGGCATCGACATCGTCGTCGCCAACGTCTCTGCCCTCGCCGGTGCCGGCACCGAGGAGGCCTGGCAGCAGCAGTTCGAGGTCGATGTCATGCACACGGTGCGCACGGTGAACGCCGCCATGCCGCTGCTCGAGGCGTCGAAGGCCGCCTCGGTCGTCATCGTCTCCAGCGTCTCCGGCCGCGAGGTCGACTTCTTCGCCGGCTCCTACGGCGCCACCAAGGCCGCCCTCATCCACTACGCCCACGGCCTCGCCTGCCAGCTCGCCCCGAAGGGCATCCGGGTGAACTCGGTCTCGCCCGGCAATGTCTACTTCAAGGACGGCATCTGGAACTCGATCGAGACCGACAACCCCGACCTCTTCAAGGCGGCCCTCGACCTCAACCCGACCGGCCGCATGGCGACCGCCGAGGAGGTCGGCCGCGGCATCGTCTTCCTCGCGAGCCCCGCCTCGAGCTTCACCTCCGGCACCAACCTCGTGATCGACGGCGCCCTCACCAAGGGCGTGCAGCTCTAGGCGACATCAAATGGCTGGCGCCGCCGACCGGGCGGGCTTCCCCGAGCATGCGGCGGCGCTGAACGAGCGCTTCCACTGCTTCGTCACGCTGACCCCGGACGAGGTGCCCTTTGGCGACGGGCCCCTCGCCGGCGTCACCACTGCCATCAAGGACTGCGTCCCGGTCAAGGGTGTGCCCTGCACCTGGGGCAGCGCCGTGTTCAGGCACCGCATCGCTGAAGCCGACGCCCCCGTCGTGGCGCTCCTGCGCGAAGCCGGGGCGCGCATCGTCGGCACGACCAACCTGCACGAATTCGCCTTCGGCGGCACCACGCAGAACCCCTGGTTCGGCAACTGCCGCAATGCCTGGAATCCCGAGCGCGTGCCGGGCGGCTCGAGCGGCGGGTCCGCTGTGGCGGTGGCGCTCGGCCTCGCCGAACTGGGCGTCGGCACCGACACCGGCTGCTCGGTCCGCCTGCCGGCCTCGCTCAACGGCCTCATCGGCCTCCGCCCGACCCACGGTGCGCTCTCCAACAGCGACATCATGCCGGTCAGCCCGCCGCACGACACGGTGGGCTTCATCGCCGCCGATCCCTTGACGATCCGCCGCGCCTTCGCCGCGACCTGCCACCACGACCCGGCCGATCCCTTCTCCCGCCCTGCCGCGACCTTTGTGCGTCCCGAACGGATCAGGCTCGGCATCGCCAGCGACCTGCTGGCGGAAACGGAGCCCGACATCCAAAAAGCCTTCGAGCACGCGGTCGCGAAGCTCGAGGCAAAGGGCTGCACCGTCCACTCCATCGTCGAGCCGGCGCTCGTCGACGCGGCCGAGCA
>CAZGUW010000541.1:0-1716 GCA_964528705.1 uncultured Geminicoccaceae bacterium | reverse complement strand
CTTGCCCTGCCAGCCAATCCCGGCCTGCTGTGCGAGCGGCTTCTCCATGAGCGGTGCGGTATCGACGAAGACCTTGACCTCGGCACCGGTCGAGCGGTGCAGCCAGCCGGCGAGCTCCTTCAGCCGGCCCTTGATCACGTCGTGATAGTCGCGGTTCTGCGCATAGACCGAGATCGCGGCCCGGTCCTTTTGGGCCAGCACGGCCAGGGGATCGTGGGCGGGCCCGTAATTCATGGCGAGCAGGATGGCGGTCCGGGCCGCCGGCCACATGCCGTCCGGCTGGGCGCGACGCTCCGGCTCGCGGGCGAGCCAGTCCATCGTGCCGTGCCGGCCCTTCGCGATGAAGTCGCGATAGGCCGCCTCGGCCGCCTCCGGCACCGCGGCCCGGGTGATCCTGAGATCGGCGAAGCCGAGCGAAGTGGCGCGTCGCCTGAGCTCTTCAGAAGTCGAGGTCGTCGTAATGCACCGGTGGCTTGATGCTGGTGATCCGGTCCATGAGCAGCGGCCGGAATGCGGGCCTGGACTTGACCTTGGCGTACCAGTCGCGCGCCGCCGAGGAAGTCTCCCAGGGCACGTCGCCGAGATAGTCCAGGACCGAGACATGGGCCGCGGCGGTGAGGTCCGCCAGGGTCATGACGTCGCCGGCAAGCCAGCGGCGGTCCTCGTAGAGATAGCCGATATAGGCCAGATGGCCGCGTATGTTGGCAGCACCCGCGCGCAGCGCCTCCGAGCTCGGTGTACCGTTGCGCTTGAGCCGGCGGAGCAGCTTCTCGCCCCAGAGGAGGTCGGTCACCTCGCGGCGGAACTTGACGTCGAACCAGCCGACCAGCCGCCGCGTCTCGTCGCGCTGGGCCTGGGTCTCGCCGAGCAGGTCGGGCTCGGGGTGGGTCTCGTGCAGGTGGTCGCAGATGGCGGCACTGTCGGCCACGACCGCCTCGCCGTCGACCAGCACCGGCACCTCGGCCGCGGCATTGAGCTCGAGGAACGACGCCTCACGCCGCCAAGGCTCGACCTCGACCAGCTCGGCGGCGAGATTCTTCTCGCGCAGCACCAGCCGGATCTTGCGCGAGAAGGGACAGAGCGGCTGGTGATAGAGGCGGAGCATCGGCGCCTTGGTGGTCTCGGGGGCGGTCTCGTGCGGAAGCCTGATGCGCGGATGAAAGCCCAGCGGCGCCGGCAGCGCAAGACCGCTGCACGGCGCCGGCCCGACACGAGGGCGCAGCCGGCGTCAGCCGGCCATGTCGAAGAGCATGATCTCGGCCGGCTCCACGCCCTCGATCTCGAGCGCCGGCTCGTCCACGAGGGCCGCCCCGTCGCCTTCCATGAGGTCCTGGCCGTTGAGCCGCACACTGCCCTTCGCCACCTGCAGCCAGAGCCTGCGGCCCGCCGCGGCCGTGTGGCTGACCGCCTCGCCCGGGGCCAGCGCTGCCACATGGATGTCGGCATCCTGGTTCAGGCTGAGCGAGTCCGCGCGGCCGTCCCGCGAGGCGACGAGGACCAGCCGGGCCTGCCGGTCGGCAGCTTCGACATGCGCCTGGGCGTAGGATGGCTTCAGGCCGGCGCGCTCCGGCTCGATCCAGATCTGCAGGAAATGCACGGGCGCCGTGGCCGAATGGTTGTACTCGGAGTGGCGGATGCCGGTGCCCGCACTCATCCGCTGCACGTCACCCGGCCGCATGACCGAGCCGGTGCCCAGGCTGTCCTTATGCTCCAGCG
>CAZGUW010000540.1:0-1738 GCA_964528705.1 uncultured Geminicoccaceae bacterium | reverse complement strand
AGGCGGCGACAGCGCACCCACAGGCGCCGACGAGGAGTCGAGCGAGGAACCTCCGCAGGACGTTTCCACCGAAGCCGACCCCGCGCCCAAGGCGCGCACACCGCGCACGGGCACGAAGCAGGCGAAGCTGATCGAGATGCTCCGCGCCGACGGCGGCGCGACCATCGAGGAGATAGTTGCGGCCCTCGACTGGCAAGCTCACACTGCTAGGGGCGCCATGTCCGGCGCGCTGAAAAAGAAGCTCGGCCTGACCATCACGTCCGAGAAAATCGAGGGGCGCGGTAGAGCCTACCGCATCACAGACAACTGAAGCCGCACACCACGATGGTCCCGATGCCGCCGTCCCGCATGGGGCGGCGGTTTCTCATTCTGCGCTCCGCATCCGGATCGCCTCGAACAGCCGGCGCAGCAGGTAGCCGCGCGCCAGCGAGACGCCGACGAAGGCGAGGCCGATGGTCAGATGCTCCGCGAGACCCGTCTCGATCCCGAACCACGGGAACACGACGATCTGCGTGGCGATGGCCAAAACGTAGCCGACGACAACGTTTGCCGCGGCCTCGACCATAGACATGGTCCGGGTCTGCCTCATCGCAGGCTCTCCAGAAACGCCGTCACGAACTCCGCCGCGAGCGGCGGCACGATCGCATTGCCGTAGCCCCGCAGAAGCCCCATGCGGCCGGGTATCCCATCAGCCAGCGGGAATGTTCCGGGCTCAACGGGCCGCCAGCGGCCATCCCGGCAGAGGAGCCAGTCCGGATTTCGCCAGACGCCGTCCGTCGCATCGGTCCCGCCGGGGTCGGCGCCTTCGACCAGCCGACCAGCTCCACCGTCCTGCGGCTCGCATCGGTATTGCCAGCCGCGTTGTAGCGCTCCGTCGCGGGCGAGCCCGCCATCGCCGTCGGCCAGCCCGCCAGCCAGACCTGCCGGCCGAGCAGCGCATTGATCGGCACTGCCAGGCACTCCGATCCGTCCTTGTGATCCCGCGCCGAGGCTGTCGCCCAACCCGCCCGGCTCCACGGCGATGGCACCGAAGAACAGGCGCTGGCGGATGTGCGGCGCGCCGATGCCCGCAGCCGGCAGATCGGCTGCCGCGACGGCGTAAGATGCCGCTTCCAGGTCAGCCGCCAGAGCGTCGAACCACGCCCAGCCAGCCGAGCTCTCAGTCGCTGTTCGAGCCGCACCGCCAACAGGTCCGAGCACCGCCGCGCTCGCGACCTGCTCGCCGAAGACGAGCTCCGGCCGGCAGGCGGCGACGAGCCGGAGGAAGGCTGGGGCGAGGTGGCGGTCATCGTCCTGTCCCTTGCGCTGCCCGGCCTAGCTAAAGGGCTGGCAGGGCGGCGAACCGGTCCAGACGGACAGGTCCTCGGCAACGCCGGCGAGGCGCAGTGCGTAGGGCCAGCCACCGATCCCGGCGAAGAAATGGCATTGCGCGAAGCCGCGGAGGTCGGTGGGCTCCACGTCCAGGATGGACCGCGCATCCACCTCGCCATCCGGCAGCAGCCCGGCCGCGATCAGCTCCCGCAGCCATGCGCAGCCCGCGGGATCGGCATCGTTGTAGTAGACGGCCATCAGGCGGCGGCATCGGCCTTGTCGCCCAGCCGCTCTTCCTTCACTGCCGCGAAGGTCCGGCCGTCGCCGTCGAGGATTGCGTCCCTGCCGGTCTCGGCCTGCCAGCGTTCGACGGCGACATCGACATAGGCGGGGCTGATCTCCATCGCGAAGACGCGGCGGCCGTTGG
>CAZGUW010000539.1:0-1755 GCA_964528705.1 uncultured Geminicoccaceae bacterium | reverse complement strand
CGAGCGGACTCCCCGACGCACCGCGCAGCCCGCCGGGTGGTTCGGGTTGGTCGGCTCGAGCAGCTGGCGCTGGTGCTCGATCAGCCGGTTGATCGATTCGTCGGGGAGACCGAAGCCGAGCAGCACCCGGCCGGCGAGCTGCAGGCTGGCCTCCACGGTTTCCGGGACGGCGAGCGTGGCGCCCGCCGCCATGAGGCGCCGCGCCTGCACGGTGTCGCGCGCCCGGGCGTAGATCGGCACGTCCGGAAAGAGGCGGTGGGCCTCGTGCACGACCTTCTCGATTGCGTTCGGCGCATCGAGCGTGACGACGATGGCGGCGGCCGTGTCGGCGTGCACGCGGTGGAGCATCTCGACGCGCGAGGCGTCGCCGTAGAAGACGCGCTTCTTGGCCTCGCGGGCGCGGTGCACCGTGCCCGGATCGCGGTCGATGGCGAGATAGGGGATGGTCTGGGCATCCAGCATGTCGCCGAGCGTGCGGCCGACCCGGCCGAAGCCGGCGAGCACGATATGACCCTCGATGCCCTCGATCTGGCTCTGCGCGGAGGGCATCGGCCGGGACGCCGTGCGCTCCTCGAGGGCGCTGGCCAGGAGGGTGGCGAGACGCGCCACGAAGGGGGTCACGACCATGCTGAGCCCGGCGACGATCAGCATGAACTGGCCGACATCGCCGCCGACGAGGCCGAGCTTCATGGCGAGGCCGACGACGATGAAGGCGAACTCGCCGCCCTGGCCGAGCAGCAGGCCGAGCTCGAGCGCCGTGTGCCGCGGCAGGCCGAAGACGAGGCCGAGACCGGCCGTGATCAGCGACTTGATGACGAAGAGCCCGGCGACGGAGCTGATGATCCAGAAGGGCTCGGCGGCGATCACCCGGTAGTCGATGCCCATGCCGACCGACATGAAAAAGAGGCCGAGCATCAGTCCCTTGAAGGGGGCTATGTCGATCTCGATCTCGTGGCGGTACTCCGTCTCGGCGAGCAGGAGCCCGGCCAGGAAGGCGCCGAGCGCCATGGAGAGGCCGGCGGCGCTGGTGATGGCCGCCGTGCCGATGGCGGTGAGCAGGATCGCCGCCATGAACATCTCCGGGCTGCCGGTCCGGGCGACCAGCCGCAGGAGCGGGCGGAGCGCGACCCGGCCGACGAGATAGATGGCGAGGACCACGAAGAGCACCTTGCCGATGGTGAGCGCCAGAGCGAGGCCGATATTGCCGCCGGCCGAGGCGCCGAGCACGCTGACCAGGAAGAGGATGGGCACCACCGCCAGGTCCTGCATGAGCAGGATGGCGAAGCCCGACCGGCCGACCGGCGTGCCGACCCGGCGGCTCTCGATGAGGAGCTGCATGACGATGGCGGTGGAGGAGAGCGCCAGGCAGGCGCCGAGCACGATCGAGGTGGCGGGCGCATTGCCGAAGCCGAGTGCCACGAGGCCGATGATCAGGCCGCTCGCCAGGATCTGCAGGCTGCCGAGCCCGAAGACCAGGCGGCGCATGCTCCACAGCCGCTCGATCGAGAGCTCGAGGCCGATCATGAAGAGCAGGAAGACGATGCCGAGCTCGGCCAGCGTCTGGACGCCCTCGAGATCGCTGATCACCACGTGGCCGAGCCAGGTCCAGTCCTCCGCCAGCCGGCCGAGGCCGAAAGGCCCGATGACCGTGCCCACCAGGAGGTAGCCGAGGACCGGACTCATCCGCAGCCAGTGCAGGACCGGCACGATCACGCCCGCGGCGATGCCGCACCCCTTGCGGGAGCTCGCCGAAGA
>CAZGUW010000538.1:0-1766 GCA_964528705.1 uncultured Geminicoccaceae bacterium | reverse complement strand
ACGAAGGAACCCACGGATTCGACCAACGAACCCGGCGAATCGACGAACGAACCCAAACATCCGCAAACGAACCCGACATCACCTAACTAATTGAAACAAAACGCTTTTACGACAATTCGCGCTCTCGCGACGGCCGGCGGAAGGGCCGAAAAGCGAATATTGCCGAAGGAACCGAAGCGACGCTTGCTTCCTCGCCCTACCCGTGATAGGATTATAGTCTGTTGGGTGCTCTCAATCGGCGAAGCGCTGGCGCACCTTGGCCGCGGCGTAGATCGCGAGAACCAGGAGCAGGACGACGACGACGATATTGAACCACGGGATCAGCCGCTCGTCCGGGCCTGTGGCCGGGCGTATGGAAATCGCGTTGGGAAATTTCGAGAGGAACGCGAAGCGCCAGCCGTAATGCGTGACGACCCACCAGCGGGGGTTGGCCGCCGTCGACACCGCGTCGTCCGCCTCGGCCGATAGATCGGCGCTGTCGAACTTGAAGTAGGGCGGCCACCAGCCGGTGTCCTCGTTGCGATAGACCCGGGTCTCGCCATCCGGCGTCACGGCCTTGATGTAGCGGACGTCCCGGCTGACCGTCGTCGGCTCGCCGCGATCGTTCGTCACCTCGACGTTGCGGCGGGCGATCTCGGTACCGAGGATGCGCACGATATCCCGGGACGGCAGGGTCCAGCTCAGAAACCCGCCGATGAAGAGCACGAGCAGCGCGAGGAATGTCCAGAGCACGTATCGCATGGGGTTAATATCCAATCCATCTGGCCGGCGGGCAAGGGGGTGCGGCCGGGAGGTGTCCGGCTCGCGCACGAACACATCTGGCGCGCAAAAGACGAAGGGCGACCCGTCGGTCGCCCTTCTCTTCGAGCATCTGCGGCAGGGCCGGCCCTCGGCCGACCGCCACCGGCCTAGTCAGCGAAGAGGATCTCGACGCGCCGGTTCTGCGGCTCGCGCACGCCGTCCTCGGTCGGCACGCGCAGCTCGGTCTCGCCGAACCAGGTGACCTCGAGCGCCGTCTCCGGCACGCCGCGCGCCACCATCTCGGCGGCGATCGCCCGCGCCCGGCGCTCCGAGAGGCGCATGTTGTAGTCCGCCGTGCCCGAGGTGTCGGTATGCCCGGCCAGCACCACGCGGGGGATCTCACCGTCCTTGTAGTCCTGGGCAACCTGGTCGAGGATCGTCGCCGCGACCGGCGTGACGTCGGCCCGGTCCCAGGCGAAAAAGACGACGTAGACATTGCCGATATCGGTCGCGAGGGCGCGCTCGACCTCGGCCATGGCGTCCTCGAAGGCCTTCTTGCAAGCCGCGATGCCGGCCTCGTCGTTGCTCTCCTCGAAGGCCAGCCAGCAATCGAACGAGGTCTGTGCACGGGCCGCTGCCGCCGCGGCCTTCTGCCGGCCGCCGCCGTCGAGCCCGGCCATCAGGCGGGCCCGCGCCGCGGTCAGTTCATCGACCTGACCGTCGCCCAGGCTGCGCAGGCTCACGAAGTCCGGCTGGATCGCCAAGCCCTTGGCAGAGGCCACCGCCTTGCGCTGGAAATGGTCCGAGTTGGCCATGCCCATGGCCACGGTCTCGGAGTCGGCCAGAGAGAGATAACCGCTGCGCAACCCCTGGATGAAGGGGGCACCCTGCGGCGCCATGCTGCGGACGTCGCCGATGTCGTAGGCGTAGAGGTCGGCATCGTCGTGGATATTCGGATCGACGCCACCGCAGGCGGCCAACGCACTACACAAAGCGCCCACCGCGAGCAACCTAGCGCCATTTCG
>CAZGUW010000537.1:0-1773 GCA_964528705.1 uncultured Geminicoccaceae bacterium | reverse complement strand
CCACCCACATCTTCGACCTCGCCCGCGGCCGCCGCTCCAACCGCCCCCCCGACCCTGCCCGAGAGCCGCTGGCCGGAGCTTATCCAGCGGGTGTTTCAGGGTTAGAAGCAAACAGGGGAGGCAGCGCCTCCCCTGGCCCTACCATTCTTTGGCGGCGGAGAACTGCATGGACACCGGGCGCTTCACCACCGCCACCTGGCTCGCCGTCGCGGCAGCCATCGTCGTCGTCCAGGCAGTCGCCCTCCATTTCATGGGCCAGCCCTGGATCTGCGAATGCGGCACCATCCGCCTCTGGGAAGGCGACGTCACAGGCCCCGAGAACTCCCAGCACCTGACCGACTGGTACACCTTCAGCCACATCATCCACGGCCAGGCCTTCTACGGAATCCTCTGGCTCCTCACCCCCAGGCTCCCCCTCGCCACCCGCTTCGCCATCGCCATCGGCCTCGAAGCCGCCTGGGAGGTCGCCGAGAACTCCACCATGGTCATCGAACGCTACCGCGAGCAGGCCCTGGCCCAGGGCTACTTCGGCGACAGCATCATAAACTCCGTATCCGACACCATCGCCGCCGCCATCGGCTTCGCCCTTGCCCGCCTCCTGCCGGTGAAAGCCTCCATCGCCCTCGCCATCACCCTCGAGCTCTTCGCCGGCTACATGATCCGCGACAACCTCACCCTCAACATCATCCAGCTCATCCACCCCATCGAAGCCATCTCCCGCTGGCAGACGGGGGATTGAAAGTCGGGGAGTATGATACTCCCCGAACCCCAACGGAATTCTGCGGACGGATCACCGACCCATGCAGACCCTCCTCGCCTCCTGGCAGTTCTGGGCCGTCGGCGCCGCCTTCTTCGCCGCGCTGACCGCCATCTTCGCCAAGCTCGGCGTCGCCGGCGTCCCGCCCGATTTCGCCACCCTTGTCCGTATGGTCGTCATCCTCGGCGTCAGCGCCGCCATCGTCACCGCCACCCGCCAGTGGCAGCCGCCCGGCACCGTGGCACCCCGCACCTGGCTCGTCCTCGCCCTCTCCGGCCTCGCCACCGGCGCCTCCTGGCTCTGCTACTTCCGCGCCCTCGAGATCGGCGACGCCGCCCGCGTCGCCCCCATCGACAAGCTCAGCGTCGTTCTCGTCGCCATCCTCGGCACCCTCCTCCTCGGCGAAAGGCTCAGCCCCGCCAACTGGCTCGGCGTCACCCTGATCGCCGCCGGCGCCATGCTCGTGGCGTGGCGTGGGTGAGCGATCAGGGTCCACCTCAGCCTCGACGCCGTCCAGTTCATCCGCCCCGCCCGGCCATTGACGCCACCCGCTCCCGCCGCCATCCCTCGTGCTGGAGGTCGTTATGGAGCTGAGCCACAAAACCACCATCCTGCTGCCGCCCGAACTGCACCGCCGCCTCACCGCCCTCGCCCGCGAGCGCCGGCAGAGCCTCGGCCGCCTCGTCCGCGAAGCCTGCGAACGGCAATACGGCCTCGCCGACCCGCAGGATCGCCTCGCCGCCGTCGAGGCCCTCGCCGCCCTCGACCTCCCCGTCGGCCCCGTCGGCCCCGTCGACCGGATGATCCGCGAAAGCGTCGCCCCGCCCCGGGACCTGCCGTCCTGATCCTGATCGGGCCGGCATCGGCAGGCGCTAGCCGATCGCAATCCGACTTTATGCTCCGGCCCGACTGCTTACCCGCGGCGCGGCGTCAGCTAAGGCCGTCCATCTCTCGACAGTTCTATGTGTCCACTTAACCTTCTTGAGTGACAAATCGCTGGACCGTTTCCCACGGCC
>CAZGUW010000536.1:0-1779 GCA_964528705.1 uncultured Geminicoccaceae bacterium | reverse complement strand
CCGCCCTTCGATCCGGAGCGCCTGCCGCTCTGGGGCCTGCCCTGCGCGGTCACGGACAATATCGACGTCGCCGGCAGGCCGACGACGGCGGCCTGTCCGGACTATGCCTATGTGCCCGAGGCCGACGCCCCGGTGGTGGCACGGCTGCGGGCGGCGGGCGCCATCCCGCTCGGCAAGACCAATCTCGACCAGTTCGCCACCGGCCTCGTCGGTGTGCGCACACCGTATCCCGTGCCCAGGAACGCCATCGACCCGCTGATCGTGCCGGGCGGCTCGTCCTCGGGCTCGGCGGTGGCGGTGGCGCAGGGCATCGTCAGCTTCGCGCTCGGCACGGACACGGCGGGCTCCGGCCGGGTGCCGGCGGCGCTGAACAACATCGTCGGGCTCAAGCCGTCGCTCGGCGCCCTCTCGACGCGGGGCGTGGTGCCGGCCTGCCGCACCCTCGACTGCGTCTCGGTCTTCGCGCTCACCGTCGACGACGCCTGGGCGGCCTTCGCGGCGGCGCAGGCCTTCGATCCGGCCGATTCCTGGAGTCGCGACCGCCCGGCCACGGGCTATGGCGCCATGCGGCCGGGGCTGGTCGCCGGCGTGCCGACCGAGGCCTCCCGGCGGTTCTTCGGCGATGCGGCGCAGGCGGCGATGTTCGACCGCGCCATTTGCGAGCTCGAGGCCTTGGGGGCGAAGCTCGAGCCGGTCGATCTCGAGCCCTTCTTCGAGGTGGCGGCCCTCCTCTACGAGGGCGCCTGGGTGGCGGAGCGCCATGCCGCGATCGAGGGCTTCCTGGCCGAGCGGCCCGAGGCGCTGCATCCGACGACGCGGGGCATCATCCAGGGGGCCGAGCGGCATTCGGCCACCGACGCCTTCAAGGGGCTCTACCGGCTGGCGGAGCTGCGGCGCCAGGTCGAGCCGGTGCTGGACGGGTTCGATCTCCTCGTCGTGCCGACCATCCCGGGCTTCGTCACGCTGGACGAGATTGCCGCCGACCCGATCGGCCCGAACAGCCGGCTCGGCACCTACACGAACTTCGTCAACCTTCTGGACATGGCGGGTATCGCGGTGCCGACGGGTCCGCGCGACGACGGCCGGCCAGGCTCGGTGACGCTGCTCGCGAAGGGCGGCCGGGACGGCCTCGTCGCGTCGGTCGCCCGGGCCATCCACGACCGGGCGTCGCCGCTCCTCGGGGCGACCGGTCTCGCGCTTGAGCTGACGCCGCCCCCGCCCGCCACGGCCGGGGCCGGCGAGATCGAACTCGTCGTCGTCGGCGCCCACATGAGCGGCATGCCGCTCAATCGCGAGCTCCTGGCCTTGGGCGGCCGGCAGCTCCGCCAGGGCAGGACGCTGCCATGCTACCGCCTGTGGGCGCTCCCGGGCGGCCCGCCGGCGCGGCCCGGGCTCACGCGGGTCGAGGGTGGTGCCACCGGCGGGACGGCGATCGAGATCGAGGTCTGGGCGCTGCCGGAGGCGGGCTTCGCGCGGTTGGTGGCGGCGATCCCGCCGCCGCTCGGCATTGGCACCGTGCAGCTCGCCGACGGCACGGCACCCAAAGGCTTCCTCGCCGAGGCCGCCGGCACCAGCGGGGCCAGCGACGTCAGCGCCTATGGCGGCTGGCGCCGCTACTGCGCGGTGCAGCAGTAGCGCGGCCGGAGCCGCGCCGGCGATCTCCCCGCCGTTCAGACGCCCTGTTCGGATTGCAACCGGCGCGCTGTTGCTGGCACGATACCTGCGTCGCCCGGGCCGTGCCGAGGGCCCGGCGTTCCTCGGGCGGCAGCTTCGAACGGG
>CAZGUW010000535.1:0-1784 GCA_964528705.1 uncultured Geminicoccaceae bacterium | reverse complement strand
TCGCCGAGGTCGGCCTGGACGGTGTCGACCTGGCGGCCGGTGGCGCGGAGTGCGATCGCCGCCTCATCGAGGCTCGCCCTGTCCCGTCCGGCGATGACGAGGTCGGCGCCGGCTTCGGCCAGCGCCGTTGCCATGGCGCGGCCGAGGCCGCGGCTGCCGCCGGTGACGAGGGCGCGCCTGCCGTCGAGGCGGAGGCGGTCGAGGACGCTCATGCCGGCGGATCCTATGCGGGTGTCGGGGCGTCCTGGCGGAGCAGCCCCTCGTGCTTCAGCTCGGCCCAGAGCTCCGCCGGGATGGGGGTGGTGAAGGTCTTGACGTTCTCCTCGATCTCGGCGGCTGAGCGGGCGCCGGGGATGATGCTGGCGACCCGGTCGTGGCCGAGCGGGAACTGCAGGGCGGCCGCCTTGAGCGGCACGCCGTGGCGCTTGCAGACGGCTTCGATCCGCCCGACACGGTCCATGATCTCGGGCGGGGCGTCCTGGTAGTTGTACTTCGCACCTGGCACCGCGCCGGTGGCGAGGATGCCGGAGTTGTAGGGGCCGCCGATGAAGAGCGAGACGTTGGCCTTCTCGCACCAGGGCAGGAGCTCGTCGAGGGCACCCTGCTCGAGCAGGGTGTAGCGGCCGGCGAGAAGGAAGCAGTCGAAATCGCCGGCGCGGCCGAACTCGAGCGTCGCCTGCACCTCGTTGACGCCGGCGCCGATCGCCTTGACCGTGCCGCTGTCGCGGAGCTCGCGCAGCGCCTTGTAGCCGGAGTCCATGAGCTCCTTGAACTTCGCCTTGCGGCCTTCCTCGCTGCCATGCGTCCAGATGTCGATGTCGTGCACCAGCAGCACGTCGACGCGGTGGGTGGCGAGGCGCTGCAGGCTGTCCTCGAAGGAGCGCATCACGCCGTCATAGGTGTAGTCGAAGACGCCCTCGAAGGGGTGGTAGTCGACGAAGTTGCGCGTGTTGATGCCGAGTGCCGGGTCCTTCGCCTTCAGCACCCGGCCGATCTTGGTGGAGAGTACCCATTCGTCGCGCGGGTGCTGGTGCATGAAGTGGCCGATGCGGTGCTCGGACATGCCGTGGCCGTAGAGCGGGGCGGTGTCGTAGAAGCGAATGCCGGCGCCCCAGGCGGCCTCGAGGGTGGCCGTCGCGTCCGCGTCGGAGCATTTCCGGTAAAGGTTGCCGAGCGGCACCCCGCCGAAACCGTGCGTCGTGACCTCGACCTCGGAGCCGCCAAGCCGGCGGCGCTCGTTCATGTCCATGCTTCCTCCCCGCGAATGGCCCGGCGCCAATAACCTTGCCCGGGCGATCCGCGTCAAGGGCCAGCGACCGGCAGGGCCGCATCGTTCCGCGTGGCGGCACGTGACCGAAAGAAAAAGGAGGGCGCCAGGCGCCCTCCCAGTCGTTCCGGAGCAGCGAGGGCCCTATTCCTCGCTGGGGCTCCAGATGCCATCGTTCTCCTCGTAGGTCGGCAGGGACTCGAGCGCCGCCTCGTCCATCATGACGAGGAGGTTGCCGCTGCCTTCCTCGACGGTGATGTCCTCGAAGTCGATGGCGACGCGCCGCTCGCCCAGTCCGAGGAAGCCGCCGATATCGGCCACGACCTTGGTGATCTGGTCATTGCCGTCGACCATCAGGTCCACAACCTCGCCGAGCTCCTCGCCCTGCTGGTTGACGATCTCACGGTCCATGAAGTCCTCGACGCTGTAACCCGCCGGCAGGACGGCGCCGCCCATCTCGGGCGAAGCCACGTAGGAGCGGTACTCCTGCGCGTCGTCCATCGGGGTGGCGTCCGTG
>CAZGUW010000534.1:0-1786 GCA_964528705.1 uncultured Geminicoccaceae bacterium | reverse complement strand
TATCAAGCGGCAAAAGCGCCAAATGCAGGCGAGCCAGGACGCGGCGCTCTCGCTCATGGAAGCGCTCGACATCGCCGCCGATGATCTCGAGGCCAAGCGCCAGAGCTTCGGCGAGCACCACATGGTCGTGACGATCTTCTGCGATACGTTGGACGAGTTGCAAACGCTGAGCGCCGAGATCGTCAACGCCGCCGCCGCCGAGGGCGTGAAGATGATCGGCGAGCGGGTCGCGGCAAAGGCGCATTACCTGAGCCAACACCCCGGCAATCAACCGAAACGCGTCCGTGCGAGCGCGATCACCAATCGCAACTTCGCGGATTTCGCGGCTTTCCACCGGACGCAGCTCGGCAAAACGGCAGAGAAAACACCCTGGGGCAATGTCATCACCTATCTGCCTACGCCTGAGCAGAGCGCCTATCGTTTCTCCTATCACGAGCAAGGCTCGCCCGACAAAGAACCGACCAGCGGGCATACGCTCATCATGGGGCGGCCCGGGTCCGGCAAGTCGGTGCTTTCCGCATTCCTCATGACGCAAGCCCGTCGAGCAGGGGCGCGGATCTTCGTCTTCGATTACCGTCTCGGTATGGAGATGGCGGTCCGCGCCAATGGCGGGCGCTATGCGTCTTTGAAAGCCGGGCAACCCACAGGCCTCAATCCTCTTTGGACTGAGACCGATGCGCGCGGCACGGCGTGGCTGTCGGACTGGCTCGCCACCCTGCTCTACCGCGCCGACAAGCCACTCACACCTGCCCAGACCAACCGCATTCAGGAGGTCGTGCGCCAGAACGCGCAAGCCACGAACCCCGCCTTGCGAAACTGGCGGGATTTCGCTTCGCTCTTTGTGTCCACCGATGATGGCGGCGATCTGCACCAGCGCCTGCTCGAATGGACGGAAGAGGGCCGTTACGGCTGGATCTTCGGGCAGGCGCTGGAAGACACCTTCTCTCTGGACGGCGATGTCGTCGGCTTCGATCTCACCGGCATTCTCGACAGCGAGGCCGAGAAGGAACGCATGGCCGTCCTCTCCTATCTCTTCCGCCGGGTCGAGCGCGAGATCGAGGATCGCCGCCCCACCATCATCGTGATCGACGAGGCCTGGAAAGCGCTCGACAACGCGTATTTCGCCGAGCGGCTCTCGAACTGGCTGGTGACCGCGCGCAAGCAGAACACCGTCGCGGTGATGATGACGCAATACGCCAGCCAGCTCGAGCGTACGCGGACCGGCAAAACCATCGTCGAAGCTGTGCCGACACAAATCCTGCTTCCGAACATCCGCGCCCATGCGGCCGACTACGCGATGCTGAACCTCTACGAGAAGGAACTCGACGTGCTGCTCAACACGGGCAGCGACAGCCGCCTTGCGCTCATCCGAGATGACCAGGGCTCCATCGTTGTCGATGCCGATCTGAGCGCCCTCGGACCCAATCTCACCATTCTCGGCGGCATGGAGAAAGGTGAGGCGCTGGTCGGCGCCGACTACCGCGACCGCCCAGACTTTTGGAGGCTTTCATGATTCGTACTCTGTTTCTTCTCACCGCGCTCGGCGCTTTGGCCTCCTGCGCCCAGTACCAGGAACCGCAGGCCAATTGCTTCACGTTCTTGGCTTCGACGGCACCCACAGCATCTGATTGCAGCTTCACACCCCTCGGCGGCCCGGAGGGTGACATTGAAGTCTAGGCTGACCCATATCCTCGCGCTTTGCTTGCTGCCCGGTCTCGCCTTGTCTCAAGGCGTGCCGACCAATGACAACGGGCTGACCGCGCGCGATATCGTCGAGACCGGTGAT
>CAZGUW010000533.1:0-1790 GCA_964528705.1 uncultured Geminicoccaceae bacterium | reverse complement strand
GCATCGACCGTTGCCGCTGCATGTGCCGCACTTGCACTCGCCAGCGCCGTCCCGTGCGCAAACGCCCAGGACGCCGACATGACCTTCTTCATCACAAGTGCGGGGCCAGGGCAGGGCGCCGATCTCGGCGGGCTGGCGGGCGCCGACGCGCATTGCCAGAGCCTGGCCGAAGCGGCCGGTGCCGGCGGGCATAGCTGGCGCGCCTATCTGGGCGCCGCCGAGGGCGACCCGCGCGACCGCATCGGCACGGGCCCCTGGCACAATGCCGAGGGCGTGCTCATCGCCGAGAGCGTCGACGCCCTGCACAGCGACGCCAATGCGATCAGCAAGGAAACGGGCCTCACCGAGCAGGGCGAGGTCGTCAACGGCCGGGGCGACACGCCCAACCGGCATGATATCCTGACCGGTGCCAACGCCGACGGCACGACGGCGGCGGACCAGACTTGCGGCGACTGGACGATGAGCGGCGAGGGGACGGCCATGGTCGGCCACCACGACCGCATGGGCCTGCGTGACGATGCGCCGTCGAAGTCCTGAAACGCCTCGCATGGCAGCCGCGGCTGCAGCCAGGAGGCGCTGCAGGGCACCGGTGGCGACGGCCTCTTCTACTGTTTCGCCACCGACTGAGCCTCGGCCGGCAGCACGATCGGCCGGCCGTGCGGGGTCGCCTCGGCGGCCGCCTGCCAGGCCGCGGCAAGCCGGGCGATTCCGTCATTGCTGGCGAGGCCCTTCGCGATGCGCAGGCGTTCCAGCGCGGCGAGCCAGCTTCGATAGTAGGCGGCCCCGTGGTCGTCCGGCGCCGCTGCCGTGTCCGCCCTGACCTCGGCAGCCAGTGCCTCGGCCCATTCGGGCCAGGTGAAGAGGCCGCGCTCGTGCAGCAGCACCGCCATGGCGAAGGCCTGGGCCTGCCAGGGCTCGGCGAAGACCGGGCCATCCGTATCGCGGGGCAGGCCCGGCAGGTTCCGGGGATCGCCTGCCGTCAAGGCGGGCCTGCCAGCGGCTCGAGGTAGCTCTCCCAGGCATCGACGGAGATCGTGGCGGTCGGATCGGCAGCCTCACCCCATAGGTCACGGGCCTTGAACCCAACGGTGTATAGCCGTTCTGGTGCCTCGCCCCGGCCGGCCGCATGGGCGTCCGGCAGCACGTGGAAGCCGTGGTCGCGGACGACGATGCCGGGCCGGCCGCGGACATAGCGGGTGTGGCCCGCCGGGTTCAGGAGGCGGGCCCGCACGGTGGTGCCGATGGCGAAGCGGGCCGGCCGGTCGGCGGGGCGGGAGGTCGGGGCGCCCTTCGCCAGGGTCGGTTCGACGGCGGGTGCTTCCAGGATGGCCGGCGCCGGCCTCGGCTCGCCGAGCGGTCGGCCGGCTGCCAGCTCGTCGGCCGTCACGAGGCCGCGCTCGGCGAGCAGCCGCTCGAGGCCGGCGAGCCAGATCTCGTAGTAGGTGGAGGTCAAATAGCGCCCGGGATCGAGGCTCTCGCGGGCGAAGCGCGACTGGTCGATATTCCAGCCGCCGGGCCGCGCCATGGCGAGGGTGAGGGCGAAGACGCGGCGCTCCCATTCGGCGTGGAAGACGGGCTCGCCGGGCTCGGGCCGCACCGGGCCGAAGCCCATCATGCCGCCCATATCCTGGCCGCCGTTCATGGCGCGGCCGACGGATCGAGGGCGAGGCCGGTGCCGATCATGCTGTCGCGGGTGACGAGGGTGGCGAGCCGCTCCTCGCTCCAGCCTTCCGTGCCGGCCGGGCGCTCGGGAACGACCAGATAACGGATCTCGGCGGTCGAATCCCAGA
>CAZGUW010000532.1:0-1821 GCA_964528705.1 uncultured Geminicoccaceae bacterium | reverse complement strand
GGCCGCGAGCGCGGCCACACCTTCGCAGCGGGCATTGGCCACCCGGCGCGACGGATTGTCAAGTCGCGCTGCCGACGTTCTGCAGGAGGGAAGTGGCCAGGGCCTCGACATTGTCGGCGGTCACCGCCAGCGGCCGCGGCGCCAGGTCCCGGGCGAGTCGGCCCCGGAAGAAGGTGCGCTGGCGCTTGGCGTAGCGGCGGACCTTGATCACGGTCAGCCGACGCGCCTCGGCGAGCTCGATCCGGCCGTCGAGATGGGCGCCGAACTCGGCCACGCCGTCGGCGCGGGCGAGCATGTTCGGCCGGTCGCCCGTCCGGGCGCGAAACGCGGCGAGTTCCGCCAGCAGCCCGGCTTCCAGCATGGCGTCGAGCCGCCGCTCGATGCGCGGCAGGACGAGGTCGGCCGGGGGCAGGAGCGCAATGCCCGCGCGCGGGCCCGGCAAGGTCGGGCGGACGGGCGGGTCGGCCTGCCAGTCGGTGAGCTTCCGGCCCGTGGCGAGCACGACCTCGAGCCCGCGCAGAATGCGCTGGCGGTCGCCGGGCTCGAGCCGGGCGGCGAGCCGGGGGTCCAGCGTGACCAGCCGCGCATGCAGGGTTTCCGTCGGTGCCGGATCGGCCCGGAGCTCCGCCCGAAGATCCGGCGGAATCTCCGGGATCGCCGGCAGGCCCTCGAGCAGCGCCCTGAAGTAGAGGCCGGTGCCGCCGGTCAGGATGGCAGGTCGCCCCTCGGCCTGGAGCCCGGCGAGCACCGGCTGCAGCCGGGCGAGCCAGGCGGCCACCGAGTTCGCCTCGTCGGCGTCGAGGATGCCGTAGAGATGGTGCTCGGCACGCGCCAGGTCGGTTGCGTCCGGGCGGGCGGTGAGGATCGGCAGGTCGCGGTAGAGCTGCACCGAATCGGCATTGACGATGGCGCCGCCCGTGCGCTCGGCCAGGACCAGGGCCAGGGCCGACTTGCCGCTGGCGGTGCTGCCGCCTATGAGCAGGACGCCGCCGGTCACGCGCTTCTCGACCGGGTTTCGAGAGCCGCCATGTCACTCACCGGTCCGTACTGCCTCGTCCTCGTCGCCGATCCGGCGCGCGCACCGCTCGACCCGGTGCTGGTGGAGGCCCTCGGCCGCCGCCATGGCGGGACGGCCCGCTGGCTCGCCGACGGCGCCGCCGTGGAGCTGGTGCTCGACCCCTGCCCCGATCGCGATGCCGTCGCCGAAGCGCTCACCGGCCAGGCACTCGACTGGGCGCTGGTGCCTGTGGCGGGACGGCGGAAGCGGCTGCTCGTCTCCGACATGGACAGCACCATCATCGATATCGAGTGCATCGACGAGCTCGCCGATTTCGTCGGCATCAAGACGGAGGTGGCGGCGATCACGCGGCGCGCCATGAACGGCGAGCTCGACTTCGCGGCGGCGCTCACGGAACGGGTGGCGCTGCTGGAGGACGTGCCGGAATCGGCGATCGCGGAAATTTGCGCGGAGCGGCTCCGGCTCAACCCGGGTGCGCGGACGCTCGTCTCGACCATGCGCAGGGCTGGGGCGCTGACCATCCTGGTCTCCGGCGGCTTCACGCTCTTCACCGGCTTCGTGGCCCGCCTCGCCGGCTTCGAGCGGCATCACGGCAACCGGCTCGAGATCCGGGACCGGCGGCTGACCGGCAAGGTGCTGCCGCCGATCCTCGGTGCGCAGGCCAAGCTCGAGACGCTGGACGCCGCGGCGGCCGAACTCGGCCTCGACCGGGAGGCGGCGCTGGCGCTCGGCGACGGCGCCAACGACCGGCCGATGCTGGAGGCCGCCGGGCTCGCCGTCGCCTGGCGGCCGCACCCCGTACT
>CAZGUW010000531.1:0-1829 GCA_964528705.1 uncultured Geminicoccaceae bacterium | reverse complement strand
CGTGGGCGGCCTGATCGGCGCCCTCGTCCTGCCGATCGGCGGCGTGCCCATCACGCTCTCCACCTCCGGCGGTGCGCTTATCGCCGGCATTTTCGTCGGCTGGCTCAGGACCGTGAAGCCGCAGATCGGCAACGTGCCGCAGGCGACCTTGTGGTTCATGAACTCGGTCGGCCTCAACGTCTTCATCGCCATCGTCGGCATCAGCTCGGGGCCGACCTTCATTGCCGGGCTCAAGGAAGCCGGCTTCGGCCTCTTCTTCTGGGGCATCTTCGCGACGGGCGTGCCGATGCTGCTGGCCCCGCTGATCGGCAAGTACGTCTTCCGCTTCGACCCGGCCATCAACCTCGGCTGCTGCGGCGGGGCGCGCACCTCGACGGCGTCGGTCGCCATGGTCGGCGAGAGTGCGAAGTCGGACGTCCCGATGCTCGGCTACACCGTGCCCTACGCGGTCAGCAACACGCTGCTGACGCTCTGGGGGCTGGTGATCGTCCTGCTCATCCTCTGACCGCGCGGGCAGGCGGCGCATTCTTCCGCACCTCGTGGTTCTGCCCAACCACGAGGTGTTCCCGTCTGGGCTTCCTTGTTAACCGGCGCTTGATCGGTTAACTTGGCCGACCTGCTTCGACGGGAGGCTGTCCTGAAGTCGAGCGAAAGAAGAACAATGAGCATCGCCTCAGCTCTCGTGCTTGGCGTGGTGGTGCTCGGGTCGGCGTCCACCGTGCTCGCCCAGTCGAAGCTGGTGATCGCCACGGTCAGCAATCCGGACATGGAGCGGATGCAGCGGCTGTCGGATGCGTTCACGGCCGACAACCCCGATGTCACGCTCGAGTGGGTGACGCTCGACGAGAACACCCTGCGCCAGCGTGTCACGACCGACATCGCGACCAGTGCGGGACGGTTCGACGTCGTGACGATCGGCACCTACGAGGCGCCGATCTGGGCGAAGCGCGGCTGGCTCGTGCCGCTGGACGAGATGCCGGAAGGCTATGACGTCGAGGACCTCCTGCCGACCATTCGCGAGGCGCTTTCGGTCGACGGCACGCTGTACGCAGCGCCGTTCTACGGCGAGTCGGCCTTCACGATGTACCGGACCGACCTGTTCGAGGCAGCGGGCATCGAGATGCCCGAGGCGCCGACATGGGACCTCATCCGGACGGCGGCGGCCGCGATCAGCCAGCAGAACGCCGACGTGCACGGCATCTGCCTGCGCGCGAAGCCGGGCTGGGGCGAGAACATCGCCCTGATAACGGCCATGGCGAACTCATACGGCGCGCGCTGGTTCGACATGGACTGGCGGCCGCAGTTCGAGACCGAGACCTGGGCCAGCGCCGTCAACGACTATGTCAGCCTGCTGACGCAGTTCGGGCCGCCCGATCCGGCGTCGAACGGCTATGCGGAAACGCTGGCGCTCTTCCAGGACGGGCAGTGCGCGATCTGGATAGACGCGACCGTCGCGGCGTCGGCCATCACCGATCCGGAAGTGTCCACGATTGCGGACAGTGTCGGTTTCGCGCTCGCGCCGGATCGCGGCCTCGGCAAGCGCAGCAACTGGCTCTGGGCATGGGCCCTGGCGATCTCGGCCGGTTCGGCGCAGCAGGAGGCCGCGAAGCGCTTCGTCGCGTGGGCGACCTCGAAGGAGTACACGGGGCTCGTCGCGCGCGAGGAGGGCTGGGCGCACGCCCCGCCGGGCACGCGCAAGTCGCTCTACGACAGTTCCGAGTACATCGAAGCCGCGCCGTTCGCCGAGCTGGTTCTGGCCTCCATCGAAGCGGCCGACCCGGAAGCGCCGACGGTCGAGGAGGTGCCCTACACCGGTATCCAGTACGTCG
>CAZGUW010000530.1:0-1836 GCA_964528705.1 uncultured Geminicoccaceae bacterium | reverse complement strand
GCGGCTGTTCCACGATGATGTCCGGGCTGACGCCAAGCGACTGAATAGAACGGCCCGACGGCGTGTAATAGCGCGAGGTGGTCAGACGCATGGCACCGTCCCCGCGTAGCGGCATGACTGTCTGCACCGAGCCCTTGCCGAAGCTCTTGGTGCCGACGACGATGGCGCGGCGGTGATCCTGCAATGCGCCGGCGACGATCTCGGAGGCCGAGGCCGAGCCGCCATTGATCAGCACAACAATCGGTTTTCCGGAAGCCAGGTCGCCGTCGGTGGCATTGTAGCGCTCGCCATCCTCGACCTTGCGGCCGCGGGTCGAGACGATCTGGCCGGCATCGAGGAAGGCGTCCGAGACGCGGATCGCCTGGGTCAGCAGCCCGCCGGGATTGTTGCGCAGGTCGAGCACGATGCCGTTGATGCTGTCAATCCCGCCGGCATTCTCGATGGCTTCGGCAAGGCCCTCCTCGAGATTTGGATAGGTCTGGTCGTTGAACGTGGTGACCCGCAGCACGACCGAATCGCCCTCGGTGCGGGTGCGCACGGCAGTCAGCTTGATGATGTCGCGAATGATGGTCACGTCGAAGGGGTCGCCCTCGCCCTCGCGCACCACGGTGATGACGATCTCCGAGCCGACCGGCCCGCGCATCATCTCGACGGCCTCGTCGAGGGTCAGGCCGAGCACCGACTCGCCGTCGACATGGGTGATGAAGTCGCCCGCCTCGATCCCGGCCTCGTCGGCCGGCGTATCGTCGATCGGCGAGACGACCTTCACGAAGCCTTCTTCCTGCGTCACCTCGATGCCGAGGCCGCCGAACTCGCCCCGCGTCTGAACGCGCATGTCGTCGGCGTCCTGCGGCGACAGGTAACTGGAATGGGGATCGAGCGAGGTCAGCATGCCGTTGATCGCGGCTTCGATCAGCTCGGCCTCGTCGACCTCCTCGACATACTGGGCGCGAATCCGCTCGAAAATGTCGCCGAACAGGTCGAGCTGCTCGTAAACGCTGGTGTTGCGTCCGGCCTCCTGAGCGATCAGCGGTCCGGCCACCTGCGTTGCGATCACGGCGCCGGCCAGTGTGCCGCCGATCGCGGCCATGACGGATTTCTTCATTGCAGTCCTCATTCCTGTCTCTCGGTCCCGATCCGCTCTGCCGGATCCGCCGGTGCGTTGCGCTTTGCTTCCGATATAGACCGGATCCGCCGCCGCTGCACCCATCCGTTGCGCCGCATCTCCGGGGAACGTCCGCCGGTTCGCCGCGACGTCCTCAGGAGGCGCAGCGCCCTCGATCACAAGCTACACCGACAGGGGCCGCGGGCTAGGGCAGAGTGGCCGATTGCCGGTCGCCTCGCATCACATTGCCGTGGTGCCGCCGGGCGGGGCGGCGCGCGCCATGCCCCGCTCAGTCCTTCAGGATGAGGCTCTCGCCGGTCATCTCGGGCGGCTTTGGCAGGCCCATCAGCTCCAGAACCGTCGGAGCGAGATCGGCCAGACGGCCGTCCCGCAGCCGCGCGCCCTCCGGTCCGCCGAAGAGCATCACCGGAACGGGGTTCGTCGTGTGGGCGGTATGCGGGCCGCCATCCTCGGCGATCATCGTTTCGCAATTGCCGTGGTCCGCCGTCACGATGGCAGCCCCGCCCGCCGCTTCGAGCGCCGCGAGCGCCTTTCCCAGCCCGGTGTCGACCGCCGTGCATGCGCGCTTGGCCGCCTCGAGGTCGCCGGTGTGGCCGACCATGTCCGGATTGGCGTAGTTCACGACGATCAGGTCGTAGCCCTCCCCGATCGCGCCGACGAGCGCTTCCGTCACTTCGGCCGCCGCCATCTCGGGAGCAAGGTCGTAGGTC
>CAZGUW010000529.1:0-1853 GCA_964528705.1 uncultured Geminicoccaceae bacterium | reverse complement strand
GCTGGCTCGGCCGCGCCGTGCCCATCGCGACCGGGGCCCTGGCGCTGGCGCTGGTCATCGCCATGGCGTCGCTCTGGACGGCCCGCCGCCAGCTCGAGGAGCGGGAGATCCTGCTCGCCGACCTCTATGGCCGGCTCAGCCGTTCGGCGGTGGTCGAAGCCGAGCTTCGCGCGCAGCTGCGCAGCGCCACCTTCCTCGACCTCGAGCGGGCGATGCGGCGCGGGCCGCAGCTCACCGGCGATGTCGGCCGCTACGCCTATGCCGAGACCATCGCCTTCCCGACGGGCGAGGTCGGGCTCGGCCCGACCCAGGAAGAGCGGTTGACGCTGGCGATCGTGGAGCTCGCCCAGCGGATCGAGATCATTCCGGGCGATGTCGACTGGCTCATCGTGCTCGAGGCCCAGGCCGCCGCCGCTGCGGACGGCGATGGCGTTGCCGTCGAGGCCTGGGAGCCGGCGCTGCTCAGGCTCGCCTCGGTGCTCGACCATCTCCTGGCCCAAGGCCTCCCCGGCGAACGCCTGGCGATCCGCTTCAATGCCGGCTTCGCCGCCTATCCCCCACCGGGGAGCGACGGCGACAGGCAGGGCGACATGCAGGACGCGGTGGCGGTCAGGCTCGTCTGCTGCGTCGACTGACGCCTCAGATCACGGGCGGCGCCTCCAGCCCCGCGCTGACGTGGTCCCGCAGTGCCGCGAGAGCGGCGGCGAGCGTGGCCTCGTCGGCCGCGCCGCCGAGCGACAGCCGCAGCGCCGCCCGGGCCGCACCGCGGCCGAAGACGAAGGCCGAGAAGGGCGTGGTACGCAGGCCGATCGCCGCGAGCCGCTGGGCGGTGCCGACTGCGTCCTGGCCGGCCGGCAGGTCGAGCAGGACGTGCAGTGCGTTGGGGTGCGAGGTGACGGCGAGGCCCCGCAGCGCCGCGAGGGCCACAGCGCGACGATGCGCCAGGGCCTCGCGCTGCTGGAGGATGGCCTCGGCGACGATGCCCTCGGCCTCGAGCCGGGCGAAGGTCTCGGCGACCAGTGGCGAGACCCCGAGCGAGAGCTGCGCCTGGGCCGCGACGACCTTGTGCAGCCGGTCGGGTGGCGCCACCACGCAGCCCATGCGCAGCCCCGGTGCGAGGAACTTGGAGATGCTGGTGACGAGATGCGTGCGCTCCGGCGCCAGGCTGCGCAGGGTCGGAAGCCCGGTGCCGGCGACCGGGGCGTAGACCGCGTCCTCGACGATCTGCAGGTCGTGGCGGCGGGCGACGGCGACGATGGCCTCGCGCCGGGCTGCCGAGGCGGTCGCGAAGGTCGGGTTGTGGAGGTCGGGGCTCAGCACGATCGCCATCGGCCGATGCTGGCGACAATGAGCGTCGATGCTCTCGGGCAGGGCCCCTTCGCCGTCCATCTCGACCGGCTCCACCTTGAGCCCTAGTCGGCCGGCGAGCCCGTGATTGCTCGGGTAGGCCACCGATTCCATGAGCAGGATGTCGCCCGGCCGGGTGGTCGCGGCGAGCGCCACCGCCATGCCGTTCTGGGTGCCGAGCGTGGGCAGGATCTGCTCGGGATCGATCGGCCCGGCGAAGCTGGCGAGCCAGCGGGCGAGGCTCAGGCGATGCTCGAGATGGCCGTTGTGCGGCGGGTAGGTGAGGAGGTGGCCGAGGCGCTGGCCATCAGCGGCGATCGAGCCCAGCACATCGAAGACCCGGGTGTGGGCGGGCACGGCCACGGGGCGGTTGACCGTCAGGTCGTGCCGGCGACCCGCCTCGGTGGGAGCATGGCCGAGCACGTCGGCGTCGCGCCGGCCGGGCTCCTGGACGAAGGTGCCGCGGCCGACCTCGCCGCGCACGAGGCCCCGCTGCAGCAGCAGGC
>CAZGUW010000528.1:0-1860 GCA_964528705.1 uncultured Geminicoccaceae bacterium | reverse complement strand
CCTCGGCCGTGGCCCCGGCTTCGGCTGCCGCCCGGGTCTCGGCGAGTTGTGCCGCGGCAGTCTCGGCCGCCGCTCGGGCATCGGCGAGTTGTGCCGCGGCAGTCTCGGCCGCCGCTCGGGCATCGGCGAGCTCGGCCCGCAGGGCGTCCTGCTCCGCGGCCGCCGCCGCCCGGGCCTCGGCCGCCGCCGCGGCGTCGGCCTGCTGCGCCTCGCGTGTGGCGGCGAGCTCGGCCGCCAGCGCGTCGCGCTCCGCGGCGAGCGCTGCCGTCCGGGTCTCGGCCTCCGTGGCCTGGACCTCGAGCCGGGTGAGCCGGTCGGCCAGTTCCGTCAGCGACGCCTGGCCGCTGCGCAGCTCGTCCGCCAGCTGGTCGCGCTCGACCACGGCAGCGGCGGCAACCGCGAGCTCCGCCTGGAGCGCGTCGCGCTCCTCGACCAGCACCTGCGCCCGGCTCTCGGCGTCCAGCACATCGCTGCGCAACGCCTCGGCCTCGCCCGTCGCGAGCGCCACCTGCTCGGCCAGGGCGTCCCGCTCGGCCGTGAGCTCCGCCAGCTGGGCATCGGCGCTCTCGCCCTGCCGCGTCGCCGCGGCCCCGGCATCCGTGGCGCTGGCGAGCTCACGGGTGAGCCGCGACGTCTCCAGCTCCAGATCGGCGCGCCGTGCCTCGGCCGCCGTCAGCTCGGCCGTCAGCTCCCGGGTCCGCGCCTCGAGCGCGGCCACGGCCTCGGCCTGCTGGGTGCGGCCGCGCTGCAGCGTCGCCTCGAGCACGGCCTTCTCGGCAAGGAGGTCCCGGTTCTGCGCCTCGAGCTGCGTGACGCGTGCCGATGCGTCGGGATCGCCGGCGGCCGCCTGGCCCGCGGCACCGATCGGGGCCGCCGCCTCGAGCGTTGCCATGCGCTGCAGGGCCTGGTCGAGCTGCAGGCGCGCCGCGTCACGCTCGCGCTCGACCAGCCGCAGCTCCATGCCGAGCTGGGCGAGCTGGTCCGGGGTCACCGCCTCGGGGGCGACCACCGGCTGGCCGGCCGGATCGATCATCGTCTCGACAGCGCCGCCGACCCCGAGCTCGGCTTCGAGCGCGGAAATCCTGGAGCCGGCAGCCGTCAGCTTCGCCTCCGCCTCGGCCCGTGCCTCCTCCGCATGGGCGAGCTTGAGCTGCACCGCCGCCAGCTCCCGCGCTGCCTGCTCGCTCGTCGCGGTCGTCCGGCCGGTGACCGCGGCGAGCTCGCTCTCGAGCCGCGCCACCTCGTCGGCCAGCGCCTCCATCGAGGCGCCCGCCGTGCCGCCGGCGCTGCCTGGGGCCGCGGGACGCGGCGCCTGGGCCGCGGCCGGCCCGCTCGAGCGCTCCAGCGACGCGAGGCGCGCACCCTGCTCCTCGTAGAGCCGGTAGCCGTAGCCCAGGGCGACGATCAGGGCGACGCAGAGGGCGCCGAGCAGCAGCAAGGTCGCGTGGCCGCGGCCGGCGCCACGCTCAGGCGGACCCGGATCATCCCTGAAACGCCATCGGTTTTGCGCGCGCGCATCGGGCATGCTGCCGGGTTCTCCTCGAACGATCCTTTCTTGGCGTCGACGCATCACGAGCCGGCGCGCGGCCGCCTCGGCCAAACGCCGGTCGGGCAGCCTGCCGGCCGCCATCGCCGTGTCGCATCAAGACACTGCAAGGGCGCGCGAGCAACGTCCAATGAATTCGCGCGCCAGCCTCGTTAGTAAACCAACTAGAGAATGCGTTCCAAGAGAATTCAGCTCGTGCGTGCGCCTATCGGCTCGCGGACGGCGAGCGCCTCGCGGGGCATCGCCTGGGCCGGCGCCTCGGCCGGCCCCGCCGGCAAGGCCAGGGCGCTGCGCAGCAGTTCCGCGAGCAGCCC
>CAZGUW010000527.1:0-1868 GCA_964528705.1 uncultured Geminicoccaceae bacterium | reverse complement strand
AGGCGGTGTCGCCGGGCGGGCAGGTGATGCCCTGCTTCGAGCCGGTCGAGACGATGGCGCCGGCTGTGCCCTGCTCGATCATGGTCGGGGCGAAGACCTGGATGCCGTTGATCACGCCCCAGAGATTGGTCTGGAGAATCGCCTGCCAGCGGGCAGCGTCGCCAAAGAGCTGCCCGCCGCCCTCGCGGCCGGCATTGTTCATGAGCACCGCCACCTCGCCGAAGGCGCCATAAGCACGGTCCCGGAGTGCCTCGACGGCGGCACGGTCGCCGACATCGGTCGGCACGGCGAGGATGTCGCCGGGGCGCCCGGTCCGCTGCCGCAAGCTCTCCGCCGCCGCTTCCAGCGCCCCGACGTCAACATCCGCGAGCACGAGCTTCATGCCCAGCCCGGCGAACCGCTCGGCGGCCGCCAGCCCGATCCCGCTCGCCGCCCCGGTGACGACGGCGACCCGGCCGGTGGCGATGGCTGGATGGTCGGACATGGGTGGTCTCCTCGCGTCTGTGTGGTGAACAGGGTATGGCGAGGGTTGCTGCAAACGGCAATTGGCATGACCGGAGCAGACGCAACGCGGTCATTCATCCGCAATGCACCAACGTCCAGTTGACCGGCAATCCAAAAAATACTGGATGGGTGCGGGAAGGCGAGCCTTCCCGACTTCTTCATTCTATCTTAATGCTTTAGATCGTCAGATGCTGCCTTACCTCGGCTTCCTCGAACTCGTCCGGGCGGCCGTCGAGGATGACCTCGCCGCGGTCGAGGACGGTGAAGCGGTCGGCGAGGCGCTGGGCGAACTCGAAGTATTGCTCGACCAGCAGGATCGCCATGGTGCCCTGGTCGCGGAGGTGGGCGATGACGCGCTCGATGTCCTTGATGATCGAGGGCTGGATGCCTTCGGTGGGCTCGTCGAGGATGAGGAGCTGGGGGCGGGTGACGAGGGCGCGGGCGATGGCGAGCTGCTGCTGCTGGCCGCCAGAGAGGTCGCCGCCGCGGCGGCCGAGCATGGACTTCAGCACCGGGAAGAGGGTGTAGATCTCGTCCGGGATGTGCCGCATGGACCGGGGCAGGGGCGCGAAGCCGGTCTGCAGGTTCTCCTCGACCGTCAGCAGCGGGAAGACCTCGCGGCCCTGGGGCACGTAGGCGATGTTCCGCCTTGTCCGGTCGTAGGGCCGCAGACGGTCAATGCGCTCGTTCTGCCAGCGGATCTCGCCGGCGCTGATCGCCTGCTGGCCGACGATGGCGCGCAGCGTCGAGGTCTTGCCGACGCCGTTCCTGCCCATGAGGCAGGTGATCTGGCCGATCTCGACATTGAGCGAGACGCCGCGCAAAGCCTGGGCGGCGCCGTAGTGGAGATCGATCTGCTTGACTTCGAGCATCCGCACTACCGACCCAGATAGACTTCGACGACGCGCGGCTCGGCCGAGACCTGATCGAGCGTGCCTTCGGCGAGGACCGAGCCCTCGTGCAGCACGGTGACCCGGCAGTCGAGATCGCGAACGAAGGCCATGTCGTGCTCGACGACCACCACCGAGTGGTCGCGGGCGATGGCCTTGAGGAGCTCCGAGGTTGCGGCGGTCTCGGCGTCGGTCATGCCGGCGGCCGGCTCGTCGACGAGCAGCAGCTTCGGCTCCTGCGCCAGCAGCATGCCGATCTCGAGCCACTGCTTCTGGCCGTGGCTGAGGCCGCCGGCCGGGCTCTCTGCGTTCTTCGCGAGGCCGATGATGCCGAGCAGCTGGTCGATCCGGTCCGCGTCGCTCCTGCTCAGGCGATGGAAGAGCGTGGCGAAGGGGCTGCGCTTGCCGGCCAGGGCGAGTTCGAGGTTGTCGCGCACGGTGTGGTTCTCGAAGACCGTGGGTTTCTGGAACTTG
>CAZGUW010000526.1:0-1874 GCA_964528705.1 uncultured Geminicoccaceae bacterium | reverse complement strand
GTTTTGGCCGTCGGCGCCGGCCAGCAGGACCGAGACGAGCGCGATGCCGAGCGCAGAGCCGAGGTATCGGGCGGTATTGTTCGCGGCCGAGCCCATCGCCGATCGTTCAGGCGGGACGCTCTGGACCGCCGCATGGCCGAGCGAGGCGTTCAATAGCCCGTTCGCCAGACCGGCCACGGCAAGCCCGGGCAGGACGTTGGCCCAGCCCGAACCGGCGCCCGCAAGGAGCATGAGGAGCTGGCCGAGGGCACAGCCCAAGAGCGCGCCGACTGTCTGGCTTCGTGGTGTGAGCCTGGCCAACAGAGCGCGGCCGCCGAGGGCGGAGACCACCGTCACTCCGGACCAGGCGAGAAGCACGAATGCCGCCGTGAGGGGGGTGATGCCCGTGCCTCTGACAAGCAGGACCGGCACCATCGACATCAGTGCCAGCACTCCGGCGCCTGAAGCGAAGGCTGCAAGAGTCGCTCCGGAGAAGTCTGCATGTGAAAAGAGATCGAGACGCAGGATCGGGTTGGCGACCCGGCGCTCATGGCGCGCGAAGAGCCAGACGAGACCGGCGCCGATGCCGCCGAGGGCGACCACCTGCCAACTCACCCCGAAGCGGACCTCCGTGAGTGCGGCCAGCAAGCACGCAAGCCCAGCCATGAGCCAAATGCACCCAAGGAGGTCGATAGTCGCGCCACTCGGCTCACTTTCCGGGAGCAATCGGGGTGAGGCAGCCGCCAGCGCCAGGGACGTCGCAACGATCAACCAGTGAATGGCTGGCCAGCCGCCGAAGATCAGGAGAACCGCTGCGAGAATTGGCCCCGCAGCCACTCCGCCGCCGAGCGCAGCCGCCCAGATCGCAGTGGCCCGACGTCGCTCATCTCCCTCGTAAATCTGTCCAAGGAGGCCGAGGCCGCAGGCCATGATGCCGGCGCTGCCAAGCCCCTGGACAACGCGCATCACGATGAGAGACAGCCCCGTCGGCGCAAGCGCGGCGGCGACGGAAGAAAGCCCCGTTAGCCAGAGCCCGAAAGTGAAGATGCGCCGTCGCCCAAACGTGTCGCCGAAGGCTCCGGCCGCCAGCAACCCGCACGCAGCCCCAAGAGGCATCCCGCTCATGATCCACGCCTGTGCCGACGCGGAGAGATCGAATTCGGACGTGATCGCGCCGATCGTCGTCAGCGGCACGGTGAAGACGACCAGCGCAAGAAACGTCGCGAAAGCGATGATCGTCATCGCTCCACGTTCCGGCAAAGCCGATGCGGAAGATACGGGCCTGACGGTCATATGGCGCCCCGGTCGACGCGGTGACGCAACCAAACCGTACCGCCGGCAAGTGTCTCTGCGGACATGAGCACGAGCCCAGTGGCGGCATCCGTTTTCGGATGACCGAAAATGGCGGGAGTGTCGCGCTGACCGTCGACGACCGGGAAAACCAGCGTGCTGGTCTCGTCGATGAGGTTGGCCGCGAGGAACGCGCCGTTGATCTGGCCGCCTCCTTCGAGGAGAAGCCGATTGGCGCCGAAGGCTGACCCGATCCGATCAAGCGCGTCTGCGATGTCCTCGCCGTCCGGTCCGGCGAAGAAAACGGAAACGCCGCGTCGGGCGAGTTTCTCGACATGCTCTGCCGAGACTTGCTCCGACACGACCAGCACGAGATGATCGCCATCGATGTCGCCCGTCTCAGGCTGAAGACGCCCGTGCCGGTCGAAGCACACGGCAATCGGGAGGGTCGCGCCGCCTGCGACTACGTCGTCTCGCCGACAGTCGGCGTCGGCAACCATTGGCTCTCCGGCTGGCACATAGTGTTGCATGGTTTCCCGGCCGACGATCCAGCCGTCTGCGTTTAGCTGCGCCGCGGCGCTGTCGTAGATTTCCAGCACGGTCTC
>CAZGUW010000525.1:0-1877 GCA_964528705.1 uncultured Geminicoccaceae bacterium | reverse complement strand
CAGGAAGATCGACGACCCGTCCTCGGTGGTCTTCAGGACGATGCGCTCGAACTCGCCGACATTGCTGAGCTCCGACTGCGACCGCAGCGTCACGTTCACCTGCTGGCCCTCGACCAGCGGCAGATCGCCGAGCGAGCCGACCGGGACATTGAAATTCTGCGCCGAGATCGCCTCGTTCACGTCCTGCGCGGTCAGTCCGAACTGATAGAGCCTGTCGGGATCCAGCCAGATCCGCATCGCGTATTCGCTGCCCAGCACACTGATCGAGCCGACGCCGTCGATCCGGTCCAGCGTCTCCTCCATCAGCGTGCCGAAGATGTCGCCGAGCTCGATCGAGGAGTAGCTGCCGTCGTCGGAGATCAGGGCGCCGATGATCAGGATGGAGTCGGTCGACCGCGTGACCGTCACACCCTGCTGGATCACCGAGGCCGGCAGCGTCGATTCCACGTCCTGCAGCTTGTTCTGGACCTGCACCTGGGCGATGTCGGGGTCCTGCGTGGCATCGAAAATGAGCGAGATCGACGCGGTTCCCTCGATCGAGCTCGAGGTCATGTAGAGCAGCCCGTCGAGCCCGGTCATGCCGTCCTCGATCACCTGGGTGACCGAATTGGCGACCGTCTCGGCCGAGGCGCCGGAATAGGTCGCCGAGATCTGCACCGTGGTCGGCGCGACCTGGGGATATTGCGCGACGGGCAGGCTGCGCAGTCCCATGCCGCCGGCCAGCATGATGATCAGCGCCACGACCCACGCGAAGACCGGCCTGTGGATGAAGAACTGCGCCATGGGTCAGTCGGCTGCCGCGCCGGCGCCATCGCCGGATTGCGGGGGGCCGTCGCCGGCCCGTGACGTGCCATTTTCGGCCTGCGCGGTGCCATCGCCGTCCGCGGCGGCGCCGGCGCCGGCGCCGGTTTGGGCCGCGCCGCCGGCGGCACCGGCGGCGGCGTCGACGACCAGCCCCTTGTCATCGATCCTGGCCGGCACCGGCGTCACCGCGATGCCCGCGCGCATCGATTTCAGATTGTCGACGATGACCTCGTCGCCCTCATCGAGCCCCGCGGTCACGATCCAGCTGTTCTCGTAGCTGCCCGAGGTCGCCAGACTGACCTGTCTCGACTTGCTGTCGGCATCCACGACGAAGATCTTGAGCGCCCCGTCGACGCCATGCGATCCGGCGCGCTGCGGCACCAGGAACGCCTCGACGGTTCCCAGATCTACCTCTCCACGCAGGAACATGCCGGGCAGGATCTGATGATCGGGATTGTCGAACTGGAACCGGAACGACCGCGTCCCCATGGTCTCCGAAATCGTGGCACTCGGCGCGACCAGGTGGCCCGAGGCCCCGTAGACGGTGTCGTTGGCGAAGGTCACCTTGGCGGTAATATCCCCGGCGGCGGCCAGCGTGCCCTCCGCGATCTGCTGGCGAATGGCGAGGATCGTCGAGCTCGGCTCCAGCATGTCCACATAGATCGGATCCAGCGTCGTGACCTGGGTCAGCGCCTCGCTCTGCCCGTCCAGAACCAGGTTCCCGATCGTGACCCCGGCCACATCGGGCACCCCGTCGATCGGGCTCCGGATGGTGGTCCAGCCCAGCTGTGTCTGCGCGTATGTCAGGGCCGCCTTGGCCGATTCCAGCGTGGCCTTGGCCGCCGCGAGCGCCGACGCGTAGTTCTCGACATCCGCCTCGGTATACCCCGAGCCGCGCAGCTTGACTGCGCGGTCATAGGCGGCCTGCTTCAGTGGAAGATCGGCTTCGGCCTGCGCCACGGCGGCCCGATCCGCGGCAACGGTCGCGGCATAGCTCGCATCGTCGAGCTTGAACATCGGATCGCCCGCCTTGAGCTCCTGCCCTGGTGTGTATAGCCGCTGGATCACGGCGC
>CAZGUW010000524.1:0-1885 GCA_964528705.1 uncultured Geminicoccaceae bacterium | reverse complement strand
ACCACCGGCCAGGACTGCCTCGGCGCCAACCGGATGCTCGTCGAGCGGCCGGTCTACGACGCGTTCTGCGCCCGCTTCGCCGAGCGTGCCGCCGCCCTCACGCTAGGCCCCGGCCTCGACGACCCGGATCTCGGTCCGCTGATGAACGAGGCTGCCGTGCAGAAGCAGGAGGAGCAGGTCGCCGACGCGCTGGCCCGCGGTGCCCGCTGCCTCACCGGCGGCGAGCGCTCGCCCTTGGGTCCCCTCTACTACCCGGCGACCGTGCTCGTGGACGTGCCGACCGATGCCCTGATCTTCGAGGAGGAGACCTTCGGGCCGGTCGCGGCCATCGCCCCCTTCGACACGGAGGCCGAGGCGCTCGGGATCGCCAATGCGACCGAGTACGGGCTCGTGGCCTATCTCCACACCCAGGACCCGCGCCGCATCTACCGCCTCAGCCGGGCGCTGCAGTTCGGCATGGTCGCGGTCAACCGGACCAAGGTGACGGGTGCCCCCATCCCGTTCGGCGGGATGAAGCAGTCCGGCCTCGCCCGCGAGGGGGCGCGTCAGGGGCTCGAGGCCTTCACCGACGTCAAATATGTCTGCCGCGACTGGGCCTGACCCCGCCGCCGTCTGAACCCAAGTTTCGAGAAAGGGGTAAAAATGCTCGCCAACGACCAGCTCGCCGCCTGGGATCGCGAGACCTTCTTCCATCCATCGACCCATCTCGCCGCCCATGCGCGCGGCGACAGTGCGCTTCGCGTGGTCACCGGCGGCTCGGGCGTGTGGATCGAGGACCGCGACGGCAAGCGCCTGCTCGACGCCTTCGCCGGGCTCTATTGCGTGAATGTCGGCTACGGCCGGATGGAGATCGCCGACGCCATCGCGGCCCAGGCGAAGCAGCTCGCCTACTACCACGCCTATGTCGGCCACGGCACCGAGGCCTCGATCCGCCTCGCGAAGATGATCCTCGACCGGGCGCCCGCAGGCATGTCGAAGGTCTATTTCGGCCTCGGCGGCTCCGATGCCAACGAGACCAACGTCAAGCTCATCTGGTACTACAACAACATCCTGGGCCGCCCCGAGAAGAAGAAGATCATCTCGCGCTGGCGCGGCTATCACGGCTCGGGCCTGATGACCGGCTCGCTCACCGGCCTCGGCCTCTTCCACCGGAAGTTCGATTTGCCGCTCGACCGGGTGCTGCACACCGCCGCCCCCTATTATTACCGCCGGCCGGACCTCGCCATGTCCGAGGCGTACTTCGTCGCCCATTGTGTGGCCGAGCTCGAGGCGCTCATCGCCCGCGAGGGTGCGGACACCATCGCCGCCTTCATCGGCGAGCCGGCGCTCGGCACCGGCGGGCTCGTGCCGCCGCCGAAGGGCTACTGGGCGGCCATCCAGGAGGTCCTGGCCCGCCACGACATCCTGCTGGTGGCCGACGAGGTGGTGACCGGCTTCGGCCGCCTCGGCTCGATGTTCGGCTCGGACCACTACGGCATGCGGCCCGACCTCATCACCATCGCCAAGGGCCTGACCTCCGCCTACGCGCCGCTGTCCGGCTCGATCGTCGGCGAGCGGATGTGGGAGGTCCTGCTCCGGGGCACCGACGAGAACGGCCCGATCGGCCATGGCTGGACCTATTCGGCGCACCCCATCGGCGCCGCCGCCGGCATCGCCAATCTCGAGCTGGTCGACGCGCTCGGCCTCGTGCGGAACGCCGGCGAGACCGGTGCCTACTTCCTCGGCGCCATGCGCGACCGGCTGGGCGACCATCCCCATGTCGGCGAGATCCGGGGCGAGGGCCTGCTCATGGCAGTCGAGTTCGTCGCCGACCGGGCCGAGCGGCGCTTCTTCGACGCCGACGAGATAGTCGGTGCGAAGGTGGTGGCGGCGCTGCTCGCCGAGG
>CAZGUW010000523.1:0-1887 GCA_964528705.1 uncultured Geminicoccaceae bacterium | reverse complement strand
CGCCCATCCGGGCCTTCCTCGAGAAGAGCCCGGCCGGCGGCATCCACCATGTCTGCTACGAGGTGGCCGACATCGAGGCGGCCCGCGACCACCTCATGGCCCAGGGTGCGCGTGTCCTCGGCGACGGGAAGCCGAAGATCGGGGCGCACGGCAAGCCCGTGCTCTTCCTCCATCCCAAGGATTTCTGCGGCACGCTGGTCGAGCTGGAAGAGGCCTGAGGAGCGCCCCCGTGAGTCCCGTCGGTGCCATCGTCACCTTCTGCATGACCTGGTGGCTCTTCTTCCTCATGGCCTTGCCCTTCGGCTCGACGCCGGAGGAGAACCCCGAGCCCGGCCATGCAACCAGCGCTCCGGCGAAGCCGAGGCTGCTGATCAAGGCGGCGGTGGCGACGGTGCTCGCCGGCCTCGCCACATACGGCATAGCGCTGATCATCGAGAGCGGCGCCATCTCCTTCCGGCCCTGAGGCGCCGGGCTTTCCGGCAGGGAACGTATGCCGACCGCGTCCGTTGCGGATGGACATGTCATCTGCATGGGGACGGTGCGTCATGGTCGAGATGTCCGAGCTTGCGAGATCCTCCGCTAACGGCGAGCGGACGCTCGCCCTGCGCTTCGCCGCGGGCGAGGCGATCGAGGCGCCACTTCTTGAGCTCGCCCGGCGCGAGGGGCTGGTGGCGGCCGAGATCACCGGCATTGGGGCGCTCTCCGGCGTCACCCTGGGATTCTTCGACCTCGAGCGGCAGGAGTACGACAGAATCGAGGTGGCCGAGCAGGTCGAGGTCCTGTCGCTGATCGGCAACCTCGCCCGGTTCGAGGGCGAGCCCAAGCTCCACGCCCACATCGTCGTCGGCAAGCGCGACGGGTCGGTCATGGGCGGCCACCTCATGGACGGGCATGTGCGCCCGACGCTGGAGCTGATCCTGAACGAGGCGCCCGTCCGACTGCGGCGCAAGACCGATCCCGGCACCGGGCTGGCGCTCCTCGACCTCGACGGGCGGATGCCCCCGAGCTGATTCCCCAGGCGAGAGCCTTGCGCTAGGCTGCGACGCCGTTGGCGAGCTGCCGACCGGAGGGATGGCCATGCACGGCTTCACCTGGGAAGGCCTGCCGATCCGCGTGCGGTTCGGCGCGGGCGCCAGGCGCGAGATCGGGGCGGAGGCGGAACGGCTGGGCGTCGAACGGGCGCTGGTGCTCTGCACGCCGGGCCGCGGCGAGGCGCCTGCCCAGGAGATCGCGGCACTCCTGGGCGACCGGGCGGTCGGCATTCATCCCGGTGCCGTGATGCACACGCCCGTCGAGGCGACGGAGGCGGCGCTCGCGGTGATCCGGGACCGCCGGGCCGATGCGCTGGTCGCCGTCGGCGGCGGCTCGACCACCGGGCTCGGCAAGGCGCTGGCCCTGCGCACGGACCTGCCGCAGATCGTGCTGCCGACGACCTATGCGGGCTCGGAGATGACACCGATCCTGGGCCAGACGGAAGCCGGCCGGAAGGTCACCCAGCGCTCGCCGAGCGTGCTGCCCGAGACCGTCATCTACGACCCCGAGCTGACCCTCGACCTGCCGTTCGCCGTCTCCGTGACCTCCGGGCTGAACGCCATCGCCCATGCGGTCGAGGCGCTCTACGCCAGTGACCGCAACCCGCTCGTCGACCTGATGGCCGAGGCCGGGATCGAGCATCTCGTCCGGGCATTGCCGGAGCTCCAGGCGACGCCGCGCGACCTCGAGGCCCGCTCGGCGGCGCTACGCGGCGCCTGGCTCTGCGGCCTATGCCTCGCCTCGGTCGGGATGGCGCTGCATCACAAGCTCTGCCACGTGCTGGGCGGCGCCTTCGACCTGCCGCACGCCGCAACGCACGCCATCGCGCTGCCGCATGCGGTGGCCTACACCACG
>CAZGUW010000522.1:0-1887 GCA_964528705.1 uncultured Geminicoccaceae bacterium | reverse complement strand
ATGCAACAGGACGAGATTCCGACAAGCTTTACGATCGACTTCATGACTCTTGCTCCAGAGTTCGGGTGCAGTGATCGAATCGCCCAGCTTCCTCGATAAATATGCGTCGGGTCTACCGCCTGGCTGGTGATGTGCCTCTTTCGTGCCTGTCCCGACGCCGGCAGGGTCGATATTTATACAGATCGCGAAGCGACTCGTCATCCAAATGGATGACATGCAATCGACGAACCGGTATAATAGTTATTGTCGATTGATTGTTTTGTTCTCGAGTTCACCAATCTGGTGATTTCAGACATCTGGACCAGACGCCTGCGTCGCGGTCCCATACTGGCCGGAGGTCGGCCATGAGTTCGAGTGCGTTGACGACGGATGAGCTGAAGTCGGTTCTCGACCTGGTCGGCCGGATCTACGACTGCGCGATCGAGCCGGAGCGCTGGGAGGCGACGCTCGAATCCATCCGGGTCGTGATGAACGGTTTGAGCGCGTCGCTGCACGGCTTCGACTTCTCGACCAACGAGCTGCGCTTCGCCATCTTCTCGGGCATCGCGCCCGAGTGGCTGGCGAAAATGGGCGACCATACTGACGATCTCGGCGAGCTGTGGGCCGCCGCCGGGGACATCTTCACGCGCCCGATCGACCGGTTTCACGTGCTGCGCCAGGATGTGTCGGACGAGGTGTTCAATGGCAATCGCTACATGCGCGAATGGGCGAGGCCGCAGGGCATTTGCGACGCGCTGCAGGCGACCCTGGCGCGGACCGAGCGGCGGTTCGCGGCGTTCGGGATCACCCGGCACGACAGTGTGGGCCTGATCACGCCGCGCGAGGTCGAGATGATGGCGCTCCTGGCCCCGCATCTGCGCCGGGCGGTCGCCATCTCCGATCTCATCGACATGCGGACGGTCGAGGCCAACCTCTTCTCCGAGGCCTGGAACAAGGTCGGTGTCGCGATGGTCCTCACCGACGCCGAGGCCAACGTGGTGCATCGCAATCACGCGGCGGAGCGGCTCCTGGCGCAGGCGGGCGGCGTCTCGCTCGCCCATGGCAAACTGCGGGCGGCGGATGGCGAGGGCTCGCGCCGGCTCGCGACAGCGATCGCCCGCTGCCTCTCGGCGAGCGTGGAGCCGGGCGATCCCGGAACCGGGATCGTGCTGGCGAGCGGCGACGCGGGCACGGTCGTGGCGCATATCCTGCCCCTGGCGCCCGGCCAGCGCCGCGCGCGGCAGGCCGGGAATGCGGTCGCGGCCGTGTTCATCCGGGCGACGACGACCGCCGCCCTGCCGGACCTCGCACCGGTGGCCCAGGCCTACGGCCTGACCCCGGCCGAGACGGCGCTGCACGCGCGGCTCCTCGCCGGCGACGACATCACGGGCGCCGGCGCGGCGCTCGGCATCGCCAGGACCACGGCGAAGACGCATCTCGCCCGCATCTTCGCGAAGACCGGGACCAACAAGCAGTCGGTCCTGGTAGCACTGGCCAACAAGCTGGTCACGGCGCCCATCGGGCGGGGGTGAGCGTTGGGGTGTGGTTCGGACGGAGGAGGATGCTTCTTACGATATCCCAACCGGATAATCAGGAACGTCGTTGGCATTTGCGACGTCGATCTCAACCTTAGTGCTTCGAAGCAAAAGCCTGCGCATTCAAGCGGGGTCTGGGGCGCATCGGCCGCCGGCGTCCGCGTCGCGCCAGCCCCTGTACTACCGCCTGCTGCATTCCAGCGGCGAGCACTTCATCAAGGACCGCGACCAGGCGGTCCATCGCCTCGCCAGCCTGCCGGGGGCGAAGCTCTTCGTGCTGCAGGAGGCGGCACCGGCCGTGAAATGAGACTGCAACGTCTTGTCGCGCACCGCATGTCGGTGAGAGCCCATAATGTGTCCACTTAACCTTCTT
>CAZGUW010000521.1:0-1890 GCA_964528705.1 uncultured Geminicoccaceae bacterium | reverse complement strand
GACGCCTGAGCCCGGAGCCCATCCGCCTAGGCCGGCCGCTCCAGCACACCTTCGACATGCGCCACGAGGCGGCGTCGGGCCAGGGCGCCGTCGCGGGCCTCGAGCGCCTCGAGAATGCCCCGATGCTCCTCGATGTCGCGCCTGGTCTCGAACCGCTTGCGCAGGTCGGGCAAGGCACTCACCACCTCCTCGTGCAGATGCGCGAGCACGCGGTTCTGGGAGAACCGCACGATGGCGGCATGGAAGGCGTTGTTCTCCTCGAAATAGCGCTCGCCCGCCTCGATCAGCCGCTCGATCCGGGCGGCCTTGTCACGCAGCTCGGCAAGGTCGGCCTCGGTCGCCAGCTCCGCCGCCCGTTCCGCGGCGAAGCCCTCGATCAGCGCCCGAGCCTCGAAGAGGTCGCGGAGCGCCCACTTCGCCATGGCGTCGCCGGCCATCGGCCCCGGCAGCTTCGGCAGGGTCGAGACGACCACCGTGCCGCGCCGCGGCCGGCGCTCGATGAGGCCGATCAGGGCGAGCCCGCGCAGCGCCTCGCGCACGCTGGAGCGGCCGACTCGCAACTGCTCCATCAGCACGTGCTCGGGCGGCACGCGCTCGCCGAGCCCGATCTGGCCGCTGCGGATCATGCCCATGAGCTGCTCGGTGACGTTCTCGGCGAGCAGGGTCCGCCGCACCTCCTTCAGGCGCGGCACGGCGGCTTCACCCTCGGCGCCGTCGACGGGGCCGGATCCTCGTGATTCGTCGCGTCCGGACGTCACCAGCCTCCCCCTCGAGCTCGCCTGTGGTCCTTGCCCGAGCCAATCTATCGATTATCGGACAATAGCACCACCATTCGGCGCAAGCGGGATGCGCTACTCCGCCGGCAGGGGCGCCGCCCCGGTCCTGGCCGCCGGCTTCACCGGGTCGCGCCGGGGCACCAGGCGTCGGATCAGGACGAAGAAGAGCGGCACGAAGAGGATGCCGAGCACCGTGCCCGAGATCGTGCCGCCGAGCACGCCCGAGCCGATCGCCCGCCGGCCGGCGGAGCCTGCACCACTGCTCAGCACGAGCGGCAGCACGCCGAGCGAGAAGGCCATCGAGGTCATGATGATCGGCCGGAAACGCTGCCGCGCTGCCTCGACGACGGCAGCCAGGAGCTCCTCGCCCTCCTCGAGGCGCGCACGGGCGAACTCGACGATGAGGATGGCGTTCTTGCCGGTGAGGCCGATGGTCGTGAGCAGACCCACCTGGAAGAAGACGCCGTTCTCGAACCCGCCGATCCAGGCGCCGACGAGCGCACCCAGGACGCCGATCGGCATGGCGAACATGACGGCCGCCGGCACCACCCAGCTCTCGTAGAGGGCGGCGAGGCTGAGGAACACCACGGCGACCGAGAGGAAGTAGAGCAGCGGCGCCTGGCTACCGGATTCCTGCTCCTCGAGCGAGAGCCCGGTCCATGAGATGTCGAAGCCCGGCGGCAGCTGCCCGACCAGCCGCTCGATCTCGGCCATCGCCTCGCCGGTCGACACACCCGGCGCCGGCGAGCCCTGCAGCTGCATGGCCGGCACGCCGTTGTAGCGGTAGAGCCCCTGCGGGCCGAAGCGCCAGTTGCCCTCGACGAAGTTCGAGAACGGAACGAGCCCGCCGCTGGCATTGCGCACCCGCCAGCGCTCGATGTCCTCGGGCGAGCTGCGCGCATCGGCATCGCCCTGCACGTAGACCCGCTTGATCCGGCCGCGGTCGAGGAAGTCGTTCACGTACCGGCCGGCCCAGGCGATGGTAAGAAGGTCGCTCACGTCGCTCGCCGTGACGCCCACCGCCCCGGCCTTGCGCCAGTCGATGTCGAGCTTGTACTGCGGCGCGTCCTCGAGCCCGTTCGGCCGGATCGAGCCGATGAGCGGGCTCTCGGAC
>CAZGUW010000520.1:0-1929 GCA_964528705.1 uncultured Geminicoccaceae bacterium | reverse complement strand
CGGTCGTGCCGGTCGAGCACCAGTACATCGTCACCGACGTCGACCCGGCGCTCCGGGACTACCGGGCGACCGGGGCAAAGGAGCTGCCGATCCTGCGCGAGAGCGACGCCTCCTACTATCTCCGCGAGGAGCGCCTGGGCTGGATCCTCGGCCCCTATGAGCGCCACGCGCCGGCCTGCCTCGTCGACGGCGTGCCCGCGAGCTTCGAGAAGGACCTCTTCCCGGGCGACCTCGAGCGGTTGATGCCGCATGTCGAGGCCTGCATGAGCCGCGTGCCGTCCTTCGAGCAGGCCGGGATCAAGGACATCGTCAATGGGCCGATCGCCTACACGCCGGACGGCAACCCGATGGTCGGCCCGGCATTCGGTCTGCCGAACTTCTGGGTCTCGGAGGGCCACAGCTTCGGCGTCACCGCCGCCGGCGGTGCCGGCTGGCAGCTCGCCAACTGGATCGTCGAGGGTGAACCCTCGGTCGACATGATCGGCGTCGACCCCCGGCGTTTCGGCGTCGTCTCCAAGCACTTCGCCCGGCTGAAGAACGAGGAGGCCTACGAGCACGTCTTCATCATCCACTACCCGATGGAGGAACGGCCGGCCTGCCGTCCGGCGAAGGCGCCACCGGTCTACGACCAGCTGAAGGCGGCCGGTGCCGTGTTCGGCCAGCGCTTCGGCTGGGAGCGGCCCATGTGGTTCGCCCCGGAAGGTGTCGAGCCGAAGGACGTGTGGTCCTTTCGCCGCTCCAACTGGTTCGAGCATGTCGGCCGCGAGGTCGAGGCGATGCGCAACCGGGTCGGCCTCATGGAGCTCAGCTCCTTCGCCAAGTACACGGTCGAAGGCCCGGGTGCCCGCGCCTTCCTCGACCGGCTGGTGGCGAACGCCATCCCGAAGGCGTCGGGTCGCATCAACCTTTGCCACGCGCTCAATCCCTCGGGCTCGGTGCGCTCCGAGTTCACCATCGCGAGGCTGCCCGACGGTCTCTGGGGCGAGCGCTTCTACCTGGTTGGCCCCGGGGCCGGGCACGACTACGACTGGGATTTCCTGACGAAGTCGATGCCGCGGGACGGCTCGGTCATCGTCCAGGACGTGACCACGCAGATGGGCGTCTTCGTCCTCGCCGGACCTGAGGCGCGCAAGGTCCTGGCGAAGCTCGCCGATGCCGATGTCTCGAACGAGGCCTTCCCCTGGCTCACCGCCCGGGACATCCCGGTCGGCTTCTGCCCCAACGTGCGCACGCTGCGCGTCAATTTCGTGGGCTCGCTGGGGTGGGAGCTGCATCACCCCATCGAATATCAGCGCCAGCTCTTCGAAGCGCTCCTCGAGGCGGGCAGGGACGAGGGCATCGCGCATGTGGGCCTCAGGGCCATGGACTCGATGCGGCTTGAGAAGAGCTATCGCCTGTGGGGGACGGACTTGAACGCCGAGAACTCGGTGCTGGAGGCCGGTCTCGACCGCTTTGTCCGCCTGCAGAAGGGGGAGTTCACCGGCAGGGACGCCCTGATCCGCCAGATCGAGCAGGGCATCCCCAACCGTTTCTGCACCATCGAGATCGACGCAGACGATGCCGATCCGTTCGGCAACGAGCCGGTCCTCATGGACGGCCAGGTGGTCGGCCGTGGCACCGCCGGTGGCTACGGCCACCATGTGAAGAAGTCGCTGATGCTCGGCTACGTGAAGAGCGACTTCGCCACGGTCGGCAACGAGTGCCAGGTCCGCGTCCTCGACCAGCTCCGCCCGGCCCGGATCATCGCCGAGAGCCCTTACGATCCGGAGAATCTGGCACTTCGGGCCTGAGGCTGCCCTGATCAGCCTCCCGGCCACTCAACAGGAGTCTGTAAGACCTCACGGACTTGCGTTCGCATGCACGATGGCCTTGCGCGCGGGCTTCTGGTTCCATGCGGGTGCTGGGACCAGCATGAGAACCAAGTGGCAG
>CAZGUW010000519.1:0-1931 GCA_964528705.1 uncultured Geminicoccaceae bacterium | reverse complement strand
CCAGGTGACGATCACCTCGGGATCGGCCACGATGAGCTGTTCGGGCGATGCCTGCACGAGGCCGCGGGTCGCGCCGCCGTCGTCGGCGACATTCACGCCGCCGGCGCGCTCGATGATCTCGGTGTTGATCGACCCCTTCATGCCGGTCTCGAGCCCGTCCGGCCCGCGGGCGAGGTAGGTGCGCGGCCGCTCCTCCTCCGGCACCTCCGCGAGGATCGCGTCGATGCGGGCGAAGATTTCCTCAACGTTCCGCGCCAGCGCCGCCCCGCGCTCGGGCGTGCCCAGCACCTCGCCGATCAGGCGCAGCGCCTCAGGCGTGTTCTCGAATCGGCCGTCGACCAGGATATAGGGAATTCCGGTCTGCTCCTGCACGCGATTGGCGAGGTCGGCATAGGTGTCGCGGATCGAGCCGAAGTCGATGATGAGGTCGGGCGCGATCTCGAGCACCCGCTCGAGGTTCGCCTCTCCGCCGCGGCCGGTGAGGCGTCCGGTCTCGGGCAGATCGCGGTAGGGCTCTGCGATGTAGGCTTCTTCCTCCGGGTAGAGCGCGCGGGGCCAGCCGGACAGCGTTTCGGGCTTCATCACGTAGACGAGGACCGAGGCGGGCGGGCCGGCGGCGAAGACGGTCTCCACCTCGTCCGGAACCTCGACGACGCGACCGGCGCTGTCGATGACGGTGCGTGCCCAGGCGGGCGCGGCGACGGTCAGGGCGAGGCCCAGGATCAGAGGCAGCATCATTCCTTCTCCGGCACGCCGGCAGCCTCGAAGCCGTAGCTGGCGAGAATCGTCTGCCCCTCCGGCGACAGGATGTAGAGCGCGAGCCGCCACGCTTCCGGCGGAGCATCCCAAAGAACAGTGAGGCCGTAATCGGCGCCGACTGCGAGCTCTGCCGGGATGGCGATGATCTGAAGGTCCGGAACTTCGCTCTGCGCGAGGACGGCATTCGTGCAATAGGTCAGGAAGATGTCCGCCTGTCCCTCTTCCATGATCCAGCCATAGGCGTTGCGACCCTCGGGCGGCGCAGGGCTGTCGGGACCGCCGGTGAGCTGCATGGCCTTCGCCTTCAGCGCCGTGGCGGCGCCCGACCGTGTTTCTTCCGCGCGGTCGAAGAGCTGCCAGGCATAATCGCCGGAGGGATCGGCGCCAGGTGTCGACGTGCCGAGCCGGGTGTCGTCGGCGAGCATCGTCTCGAGCAGGGCCGCGCTCGTCACGTCAAGGTCCGGCTGCGCGAGCGCGCAGAGCCGGTTGCGCGCGAAGAGCACGACCGGCCCGCCGCGCCCGGCCTCCTCGAGCGTCCGGGGATGGCCCATATTGGCCGAGGCGAAGACATGTGCGACCTCGCCCGCCTCGATGCGCTCACGCATCAGGCCGGAGGGACCGAATGACGGCGAGACGTCGACCGCGTAGGTGTCCGAAAAGTCCCCGGCGATCTCTTCCAGAGCCGTCCGCAGGCTGCCGGCCGCGTAGAGCGAGAGCGGCTCGGCGTCAGACGCCACGGGCGCCGCGGCAATCGCTGCGACAGCCATGCACAGCGCAAACCTCATCATTCCACCTCCCAATTGACGCAAGGCTCCCGCCGACTCGCCCACGCCCCTGATCGGCGCCTTCGGGCTGGCGCATCGGTCGGCTTGATGTCGAGGAGCGGGGTTCCGTCGAAGCCGTCGAGCCCATGCCGCACCGGCGTCCGGCCGTCGGGTCGCACGAGGCACCGCATCGCGTGCAGATCCGGTTTGGCCGCACCGGCGAGCACAGCGCCAAGGTGCCATATGTCAAGTCGTCATGCCGCGAATCCTCTCGCACGAGGATGCGGCGCGAGCAGTCGATCCAGGAGAGGAGCTCCAGGGTTTCGTACTCGCCCAGCCCACCACGTGCCGGCGCCAACGGCTCGAACATCTCGATCCAACTCTCCGGCGCGTCCGGTCGCCCCTGCC
>CAZGUW010000518.1:0-1940 GCA_964528705.1 uncultured Geminicoccaceae bacterium | reverse complement strand
CGGGCCGACGAGGAGAATGCCCTTGGGGATCCTGGCACCCAGCCGGCCATAGGTCTGCGGATCCTTGAGGAAGCTCACGATCTCCTTCAGTTCGTCCTTCGCCTCGTCGACCCCGGCGACATCGGCGAAGGTCACCTTCGTGTCCTTCTCCACATACACCTTGGCCCGGGACTTGCCGACCTGCATCAGCCCGCCGAAGCCCTGCTTCTCCGCGAAGCGGCGGATCATGAACATCCAGAAGGCGATCAGGATCACGATCGGGATGACCCAGGAGAGCAGGTCGCGCGGGAAGGTGCTCTCGATCACCCCGGCGAAGCGCACGTTCTGCTGCGCCAGGAGCTCGGCGAGGTCGAGCTCGACGCGCGTGGTGCGGAAATACTGGGCACCCGACTCGGCGGGCGTCTTCAGCTTGCCCTCGATGTAGTCGGTCGAGACCCGGATCTCGTCGATCGCCCCCTCGTCGAGGAGCGCCTGGAACTCGCTGTACTGGATGGTCTCGATCTGGCGCGACGCCACCCACCAGCTCTGGAACATCATCAGCAGGAGGAAGGCCAGCAGCGCGTAGCCCAGATTGATCTGCTGCTTCCTGTCCATGGCCCGCTCCTCCTGCCACACCGGCCTTGCCTTCCCTGCCAGATAGGCACTACCTGCCTCACGTCATCAGGGAGGGACCAGAATGTCGCTGGCACTGTTCGATCTCGGCGGACGCCGGGCACTGATCACCGGCTCCGGCCAGGGGATCGGCAATTCCATCGCCCAGGGGCTCGCCGCGGCCGGCGCCAGCGTTGTCTTGAACGGCCGCGACGGCGCCAAGCTCGAGGCCGCCAAAGCAAAGATCCCGAGTGCCACGGCGCATGTCTTCGACGTCACCGACCAGGCGGCCGTCACCGAGGCGATCGACCGGATCGAGCGCGACGAAGGGCCGATCGACATCCTCGTCAACAATGCCGGCATCCAGCGCCGCGCCCCGCTCCAGGACATGCCGGCCGAGACCTGGCACGAGGTCATGAAGACCAACATCGACTCGGTCTTCTATGTCGGCCAGGCCGTGGCCCGGAAGATGATCCCACGCGAGCGTGGCAAGATCATCAACATCTGCTCGCTCACCAGCGAGGCCGGCCGGCAGACCATCGCCCCCTACACGACTGCCAAGGGTGCGGTGCGCATGCTGACCAAGGGAATGTGCGCCGACTGGGCCCGCTTCGGCCTGCAGATCAACGGCATTGGCCCCGGCTACTTCAAGACGCCCCTCAACAAGGCGCTGATCGAGGACCCGAAGTTCAACGCCTGGGTCGAGCAGCGCACCCCGGCCGGCCGCTGGGGCGAGCTCGAGGAGCTGCAGGGCGCCGCCATCTTCCTGGCATCCGACGCGTCGCGCTTCGTCAACGGCCACATCCTCTATGTCGACGGCGGCCTGCTGGCGGTGATCTGATCAGCTCGCCGCGCGTCGCCAGGCGACCGTCGCCACGCCCGCGGCGATCAGGAAGGAGCCGCCGACGCGGTTGACAAGGCGCTGCGCCGCCGGCTGGCGGATCAGACGGCGGGCACTGCTGGCGAGGCCGGCATAGGCGGCGGCATTGAGCGCGGCGAGGAGCACGAACGTCACCTCCATGACGACCATCTGGCCGAGGAGCGGCCGCGTGGAATCCAGGAACTGCGGCAGGAAGGCGACGAAGAAGACGATGCTCTTGGGGTTGAGCGCCGTCACCAGCCAGGCATGGGCGAGCATCCGCCGGCCGCTCACCTCGGCCGTGGCGATGCCCGCATCCGCCGCCGTCACCGGCGCCCGCCAGAGCTTGATGCCGAGATAGACGAGATAGGCAGCACCTATGACCTTGAGGATGGTGAAGAGGGTCGCCGAGGTGGCGAGCAGCACGCCGAGGCCAAGGAGCGAGGCCGTCATCGCCGTGAAGTCGCCGAGCGCCACACCGGCCACGGTG
>CAZGUW010000517.1:0-1943 GCA_964528705.1 uncultured Geminicoccaceae bacterium | reverse complement strand
CCTCAACTTCCTCCGGCACGGCGGCGGGTTCACCATCCTCCCCGACGTAGCCGGCCTCGAGCTCCCCGCGGCTGACGAGGCTGTTGCCCCAGCGGATCGCCTCGTCCAGCGACGGCAGCGCGGGCTGCTTCGTCCGGTGGACATGGGCTTTAAGGCCCTCCACCGTCTCGTCCTCGAGCAGCTTGAGCAGCAGGCTGAAGCGGGCGACCTCGACCGCTGCCGCGTCGACGTCCACGCCCCGCACGCACTCGACCAAGAGCCGGCGCTTCTCGGCGAACCCCAGCCGCCAGCCGCCCGGCACCTCGTACGCGTGCCGCCGCAACTCGACGTGGTCGCCGTCGTCGACCAGCCGCTGTAGCCGGCGGGCGACTAGCCGGTCGTAGGCGGCCAGCAGGAATACGCCCGAACCGCAGCACAAGTCGGCGACCGTGAAGCCGCTTAGGTCGGCGGCAACGGCGTGCTCGCCGCCGGCCGCGAGCCGCGGCTCGAGCGCGCGGTCGAGGATCGCGTCGACGACCCATTGCGGCGTCGGGAAGACGCCGCCTCCCTCGCGCACTTCCGGCTTCTGGACCGACTCGGCGTTGCCGTCGGCGTCGAAGACAACCTGCTCGCCGAGAAACTGGTCGTAGATCTCGCCGAGGACGCCGGCGTCAACGACGGCGAAGTCGTAGCGGCTGTGCGGGTAGTAGAGCTCCCGGATCACCTTCGCCAGCGCGTCATCGCCGAGCGTGACGCCCAGCCGTTCGTCGTCGAGCAGGCGGAAGAGCCCGGAGTCGTAGAAGCGGTCGGCCCGCGCCACCACCTCCATAAGTTTCTCGAACGTCCCATCACCCTGCGCCGCCGACAGCAGGCCCTCATACTTCTCGATCGCCCGGTCCTCGCACGCCCGCAGGAACACGAGGCGGCAGAGGAACAGCTGCACGACGTACGTCAGGTCGATTGGCGACAGGTCCGGGTTGCGCCGCCGCGCGTCCTCGGCCAGGAGCTTCCGCCATGACCGCACCTGCCGCAGGAAGTGGGCGTCGAACGGCTCGCCCGGCACGGCCGGCTCGGCAAAGCGCTCCTCGAACTGGCCCGAGTAGACTGACTCGCGCGACAGGTCGTCCCACAGCTCGTCGAAGCGCGCGGCGTACTCGTCGTAGCGGTAGAGCTTGCGCCGGGCGAAGCGGGCGTCGTGTCCCTCGTCGGGCGGCGCGGCGCTGTCGTAGATCGCCAACTCGGCGAAGTTTGTCAGCACGGAGACGGGCAGGTTCGCCGAGAAGCCGTACCGCCGCGTTTGGAACGCCGCGGCCGCCGACTCCGAGACCCGCACGCTCGGCCGCTTCGCCTCGACGAAATAGGCACGACGCCGGCCAGCCCGCAGCTCGTAGTCCGGCTTCTTCGCGACCGTCCTCCCGTCGTCCTCCACGTCCAGGCTCGGCTCCTCGACGACCTCGCGCAGGTCCAGCGGCAGCCCGCGGTCGTTCCGCACGTCCCACCCGAGCGCTTCGAGTAGCGGCGTAATGAACCCGGTGCGGGCGTCCGTTTCACTGAATGTCGAGCCGCCACGCTCGGCGTCCGCCGCGATGGTGCGGTAACGTTCGACCAGCGCCGTAACCCGCGCCCGGCCTAGCTCCCGCGTCATGTGGTCGGCCGGCCTCGCCTCAGCCACCGCTTCTCCTCCGCTTTTTCGCCGCCCGGCGTGCCGACGGCCGGCGGGCGTGGCGGCGGTTCCGCAGCAGCTCCCAGACGCCGCGGAGCGTGGTGCACTGGCGCTCGCTCAGGCCAAGGTGCCCGCGCAGGACGAGGCGGTCGTTCTCCGCCAGCGCATCCGCCACGCGGCCGGCGCGGACGAGTCGGTCGCACTCGATTAGCGGCAGGCCACCCGCGGCCTCGGGGTCGGCGGGTAGGAGCAGCCGCGTCGCCTCGGTTGGCTCGAGCTCAAGCACACCGCCGCCGTAGCT
>CAZGUW010000516.1:0-1945 GCA_964528705.1 uncultured Geminicoccaceae bacterium | reverse complement strand
GCCGGGTGCGCTCGGTCGGCGAGCTCATGGAGAACCAGTACCGCGTCGGCCTGCTCCGCATGGAGCGCGCTGTCCGCGAGCGGATGAGCTCGGTCGAGATCGATGCCGCCATGCCGCACGACCTGGTCAACGCCAAGCCGGTGGCCGCCTCGGTCCGCGAGTTCTTCGGCAGCTCGCAGCTGTCGCAGTTCATGGACCAGACCAACCCGCTTTCGGAGATCACCCACAAGCGCCGCCTCTCGGCGCTCGGCCCGGGTGGCCTGACGCGCGAGCGGGCGGGCTTCGAGGTGCGCGACGTGCACCCGACGCACTATGGCCGCATCTGCCCGATCGAGACGCCGGAAGGCCCGAACATCGGGCTGATCAACAGCCTCGCCACCTATGCCCGGATCAACAAGTACGGCTTCATCGAGAGCCCGTACCGCCGGGTCGTCGACGGCAAGGTGACCGACGAGGTGATCTACCTCTCGGCCATGGAGGAGAACCGCTACACCATCGCGCAGGCGAACTCGGAGCTGACGCCCGAGCGCACTTTCGCTGCCGACCTCGTGAGCTGCCGCGAGAGCAACGAGTTCATGCTCGCCCGGCCCGAGACGATCGATCTGATCGACGTCTCGCCCAAGCAGCTCGTCTCGGTCGCTGCGGCGCTCATTCCGTTCCTCGAGAACGATGACGCCAACCGCGCGCTGATGGGCTCCAACATGCAGCGCCAGGCGGTGCCGCTGCTGCAGCCCGAGGCGCCGTTCGTCGGCACCGGCATGGAGGACGTGGTCGCCCGGGACTCCGGTGCGGCGGTCGGGGCCAAGCGCTCCGGCATCGTCGACCAGGTGGACGGCTCGCGCATCGTCATCCGCGTCACCGACGAGGTGGAGCGGGCCGACAGCGTGGTCGACATCTACAACCTCCGGAAGTTCCAGCGCTCCAACCAGAACACCTGCATCACCCAGCGGCCGCTCGTGAAGGTCGGTGACCGGGTCAACAAGGGCGACATCATCGCCGACGGCCCGTCCACCGAGCTCGGCGAGCTGGCGCTCGGCCGCAACACCCTCGTCGCGTTCATGCCGTGGAACGGCTACAACTTCGAGGACTCGATCCTGATCTCCGAGCGGATCGTGCGCGAGGACATCTTCACCTCGATCCACATCGAGGAGTTCGAGGTGATGGCCCGCGACACCAAGCTCGGGCCGGAGAGCATCACCCGCGACATCCCGAACGTCTCCGAGGAGGCGCTGCGGAACCTCGACGAGGCCGGCATCGTCTATATCGGTGCCGAGGTGAAGGCCGGCGACATCATGGTCGGCAAGGTCACGCCCAAGGGCGAGACGCCGATGACGCCGGAGGAGAAGCTGCTGCGCGCCATCTTCGGCGAGAAGGCGGCGGACGTGCGCGACACCTCGCTCAAGGTGCCGCCGGGCGTCCAGGGCACGGTGGTCGAGGTTCGCGTCTTCAACCGGCGCGGCGTCGACAAGGACGAGCGTGCCATCGCCATCGAGCGGGCCGAGATCGAGCGTCTCGCCAAGGACCGCGACGACGAGCGCTCCATCCTCGAGCGCAACATCTTCGGCCGCCTGCGCGAGCTGCTCGACGAGCAGAAGGTCACCGCCGGCCCCAAGGGCGTGAAGGCGGGGACCATCATCGACCCGGCGCTGCTCGATGCGACGCCCCGCCGCCAGTGGTGGGACCTCGCGATCGACGATGTCGAGCGGATGACCGAGCTGCAGGCCCTCAAGCGGCAGCTCGACGACGGCATCAAGCGGCTGACCGAGCGCTTCGAGAACAAGGTCGAGAAGCTGCAGCGCGGCGACGAGATGCCGCCCGGCGTGCTCAAGATGGTCAAGGTGTTCGTTGCGGTGAAGCGCAAGCTGCAGCCGGGCGACAAGATGGCCGGCAGGCACGGCAACAAGGGCGTGATCTCGAAGATCGCCCCGCTCGAGGACATGCCGTG
>CAZGUW010000515.1:0-1947 GCA_964528705.1 uncultured Geminicoccaceae bacterium | reverse complement strand
CGCGACCTCGCCCGCTCGCTCGGAATCACGCTGCCCGAGCCGGTACGGGCCGCCGTGCCGGCCGGGGCCGCGCCGGTGGCGGTGGTCGAGAGCCGGACCTTGCGCGACATCGTCCAGGCGATGCTGCTCTACAGCAACAACCAGATCGCCGAGATCCTGGGGCTCGCGGCGACCGGGGCGGATACGCTGGCCGGCTCGGCCGGCGAGCTTGCGGCCCACGTCCGGGCGGCCCTGCCGGCGGTCGACTGGCAGGGCTTCGTGCTCACCAATCACTCGGGCCTCGACCCCGCGGCGAGGGCGTCACCAGACCAACTGCTCGCGATCCTGGCGCTCGCCGAAGAGCGGCACGACATCATCTCGCTGCTGCCGGCAGCCGCCTGGTCGGGCAGCCTGGAGCGCCGCTTCGACGCGCCGGCGACGGCCCTTCGGGTCTGGGCCAAGACCGGCTCGCTCGACTTCGCCAGCGCGCTCCTCGGGTACGTGCTGCCGGATACGGGCGGGCCGCGGCGGATCGCCGTGCTGATCGTCGACGCGGCGGGCCGGGCGGCCCGCGACGCCGTCGAGGTGCCGCCGCCGGCCATGCGCCGGGCCATCGACGACTTCACGCTCCGCGCCCGCGACCTCCGCGATGCGCTGGCGGTCTGGGCGCTGGAGCTGGAGGAGTAGGGCTCAGTCGGGGATGGCGCCGAGCACGTAGAGGGCGCGCAGGATGTCGCCCGGCTGCTGGTCGCCGAAGCTCGCGGCATAGATCTGGTCGATCATCGGCGAGCGGTAGATCCGGCTGAGCGCCGCATCCACGGCGATCCGGAAGGCGTGATCGTCGAGCGGCAGGGCCAGCGCATAGCTCTCGATGGTGTAGAGCCGCTCGCCGACGGTGAGCGCCCCGGTCTTGTCGCTCGACTGCAGCAGGTAGATGAGGATGGCGCGGTCGGCGAAATAGGCGTCGATGGCGCCACCGGCGAGCTCGTCGAGGGCTGCCTCGTGGTCGTCGATCGACACGATCTCGACGGTCAGCCCGGCCTGGTCGAGCTCGCGGTTCAGGGTCTCCTCGGTGGTCGTGCCGCCGCGCACGCCGATCTTCTTGCCGGCGAGCTCGGCGAAGGACTTCGGCCCGTCATTGCGGTAGAGCACGCCCATGCCGGTGACGAAGGTGGCCGACGAGAAGTCGACCTCACTCATTCTGGAGAGGGTCACCGAGGTGGCACCGCAGAGGATGTCGACGCGGCCGTCGTTCAGGGCGGCGAAGCGCTCCTCGGTGGTGACCTCGACGTATTCTACTTTGAGCTCCTCAAGGCCCAGCTCCTTCTTCAGGTCGGCCGACACCGCGCGGCAGAGCTGCACGGTGTAGCCGCCGCGCTCGCCGAGCGTGTCGGTGAAGGAGAAGGGGATGGCGTCGGCGCGCACGCCGAGGCGGATCGTGCCGCGCTCCTTGATCTCGTCGAGCGTGTCGGCGGCGGCGACGGCCGGCACGGCGAGCAGCATGAGGGTCGCGAGGCAACGGGCGAACATGAGGCGGCTCCGGTTCTGTTGATGTTTCGGACGGCGGTGCGGCCGCCCTTTCATTCGAATGTCATAAGTACCTGATCAGCACTCACCGTATCGCGCTCGGCGACTGCCACCGAGGCAATAATGCCGTCGCGCTCGGCCTTCAAGACGTTCTCCATCTTCATGGCCTCGAGCACGCAGAGCGTCTGCCCCGCCTTGACGAGGTCGCCCTCGACGACGTCGACCATCACGATCATGCCGGGCATGGGCGAGAGCAGCATCTTCGAGGTGTCGGCGGGCACCTTCTCCGGCATCAGCTGCGCCAGCTCGTGGGCGCGGCGGCGGCGGACCAGGACCTCGACCGAGGCACCCCGATGGGTCAGGCGGAAGCCCTCGGGCAGGCGGCGGCAGCCGGCGGCGATCATCTCGGATTGCTTCACGATCACCTCGGCCTGTTTGATC
>CAZGUW010000514.1:0-1982 GCA_964528705.1 uncultured Geminicoccaceae bacterium | reverse complement strand
GGCGTCGTCGATGTCGGTCTGGCCGAACACCACCGGCGTGGCAAACTGAAAGACCCGCCCGGGCTCGATCGCGAGATCGACGTCCATCGTCTTGTCTTCGGGGTCGATGATCGTGCGCCGGTCGCCGACCCGGGCCATGGCGAAACCCTGCACCCGGGCATTGCGCAGGAGGGCGGCCTCCGCCGCGATCACCGTATCGGCCCGGGCGGGCTCGCCCTCCTGCAGGCCGAGCTTTCCGAGCGACGGCTTCTCGTAGCCATCGGGATCGCCAATGACGTCGATGTTGCGCTGCTGGAAATGGTATCGGGGGCCGGGCTCGACCTCGAACACGACATGCGTCGCCACCGCACCGATCGCCTGGTCGACCATGCCGACACCCGTCGCCAGGGTGGGCGGCGCCGCATCCTCGTCGATACGGAAGCCGACCGTTCCGTCATAATAGCCTTCGGAGCGCAATGTCGCCTCGAGGCGGGGCACGTCGCTGCGGGCGCGGTTGCGGAGGATCGCGAGGCTCGGCGGTGGCCGGCCCGTTTCCTGGGCGGCGGCCGATGCGGCGCGGAGCTCGCCCGTGAGCGCGCTGTCGGCCGACCCTTCGATGCGCACGTCATAGAGGATGCGCGGCCCGCTCTGGCTCTCGTCGTCGCCGAGCCCGCCATCGTTGCCGGTGCTGCAGGCGGCGAGCGCCAGGAGGAGGACGAGCGCCAGGAGCCGGCGGCAGGCGGCGCCGGCCCGGCGGCCCCGGACCACGCTCCGGGCCAGGACTCCGATCGGCGCCGCCATCAGCTGCCGCCGCGTCGTCGCTGGGCGGGTTCCGCAGCGATGCTCAGGGACGGGCGGGCAGCGGCCGTCGCATCCGGGGCCGGCGGGCTCTCGGTGTCGCCTTCCGCCGGCGGCTCGGCCGCGGCTTCCTCGGCCGCGAGCTGGTGATGCGCCCGCTCGATGAACAGAGGCGGCGCCTGGCCATCCTTGCCGGCGCCGAAATAGACGGTCTGGTGCGGGAACGGGATCTCGATGCCGAGCTCGTCGAAACGCAGCTTGATGCGCCTCAAAAACTCGCGCCTGATGCCCCACTGCTCGCCCGGGCGGGTCTTCGAGCGCATGCGGATCACGACCGCGGAGTCGCCGAGCGCGTCGACGCCGGCGATGTCCAGCGGCTCGATGATGATGCGCCGATAGGGCCATTCCTTGCGCATCCGGTCGTCGATCTCGCGCAACACCCGGATCACCTCGTCCGTGTTCTCGCGATAGGCCACGCCGATATCCATGACCGCGAAGGAGAACTCCTTGGTCATGTTGGTGACCACATCGATCGAGCCGTAAGGGATCGTGTGGGTGTTGCCGTCGTAGCTGCGCAGGGTGATCGCGCGCATCGACATGCTCTCGACCACCCCGGCCTTGCCGGCGATGTCGATGACGTCGCCCACCCGGATGGTGTCGCCGAGCAGGATGAAGAGGCCGGTGATCAGGTCCTTGACCAGCGCCTGCGAGCCGAAGCCGATGGCGAGGCCGACGACGCCGGCACCGGCGAGCAGCGGCGCCGGCTCCACGCCGATATGGCGGAGCACCGTGAAGAGGCCGGCCATGCCGAAGAAGAAGAACGCGACGTTCTTGAGGATGCTGGCCAGCGTCCGGGAGCGGTTGCTGTGCCGCGGCCGGCCGGAGCTATCCTTGGCGTTGGCAAACCGGTCGGCGAGATAGCCGGTCAGCTCGAAGGCCGCGATCGTCGAGGCGACGATCAGCATGAGCGTGCCGACGAGGGCGAGGAAGTCCCGGCCGGTCGACGAGTTCAGCCAGTCCAGGACGCCCGTGTTCCACACGGAGAGGATGGCGACGATCGCCGCGAGGACTACCGCGCCGCGCAACAGCAGGCGCGCCGGGCTGGCATAGCGGTCGGCCCGCTCCTGCACGCCCGGCAGGGCCTCCTCACCGTCGGCAGCGGCCGGCGCGCCCTCCGGGAGCAGGCGCCTGATGCCCATCGTTGC
>CAZGUW010000513.1:0-2018 GCA_964528705.1 uncultured Geminicoccaceae bacterium | reverse complement strand
AACGCCCGCCGCCAGGCGCTCTTGAACCAGCTCTAGGCGCATGTTGGGTACGGAACCCCGCGCGCGGCCGCGCGGCCGCCTCGGCGCGCTCGGCATCGTCCTGATGCTGACCGCCTGCGCGGACGCAAGGCCGGTCCCGGAGGCGCCGGCCGAGAAGGCCCCCGAGGGCCGGGCCCCCGCCGGCACGGTCGAGCTCCTCGCGGTCGAGGTCGCCCGTCCCGGCCAGCCGGGCGGCGGCAGCGGCACCCTCGCCTATCGCGGCGCGACCCACCCCTTCGCCATCACCGGCCTCGGCGTCGACGGCAGCTTCGTCGCCCCCCTCGACACCGCCGGTGAGGTCTACAACCTTCAGCGGCTCGCGGACTTTCCGGGCGCCTACGTTGCCGGCCAGTACGGGGTCGTCGTCGGCGATGCCGGCGCCGGCGACATCTGGCTGGAGAACGAGCGGAAGGTCATCATCCACCTGTTGCCCCGGCAAGACGGCCTGCAGCTTGCCCTCGGCGGCGACGCTCTCGTCATCCGCCTGTCGGAGTGAGCACCGCACGAAGCCGACTCGCCGCCACCCTGCTCAGTGCCGACGATCCCTGTCGATCAGCCCCGCCGCCTCGGCCGCCGCAGCCATCTCGGCTGACGTTGCGGCCAGCACGAAGGGCACGTCCGGGTGCTGTGCCAGCTCGGCCACCGCCTCGTCGCGGGCGCCGTCGGTGACGTCGCGGATCAGGACGAGCCGCACCCGGCCGGGCCAGCTGCGGATGACGTCATCGTACATCTCGGGGTCGTGCTGGCCGCTGTCGCCGATGAGCACGACCGGCAGGTCGGGCGACACCGCCATGAGCTCGTTGATGATCTCGATCTTGTGGTCGTGGTCCTTGCGGACGAAGGGCGGGCGGAAGCGCAGGCCCCATTCGCGCAGGAACAGCACCGGACGCTCGGGAAAGCGGTGCAGCTTGAAGAACGCCTCGAGCGTCTCGTAGATCACCCATGGCCCGCGCGAGACGTAGAGCAGCGGGTTCCGCTCGCGGCCGCCGACGCCGTCGCCGAGCTGCCGGTAGAGCTCGGCCACCCCGGCGAAGGCGACCCGGCTCTCGGCACTCTTCATCAGCATGCGCGAGATCATCCGGATCTTGTTGGCGACGCCGGTCGCCACCACGGTGTCGTCGAAGTCGCTGATCACCATGAAGCGGGCGGAGGCCGGCGCCACCAGCACCTCGCCCGTTGCCTCCGCAATGGCCGGCTTGATCAGCTGCAGGTGTACCCTGGTCAGGGCCCGGTCCGGCGGCAGCGGCTCCCGAAAGCGCATGCGCAGGCTGAAATAGCCGTCCCGATCGGTGATCAGCCCCTGCCGCTGGTCGCCGAATGTCGCGATCAGCCTGGCCCCGCTCACCCCCCGCCGCCGCATGCGCCGGACGACGTTCCAGAGGCTGGCCGCATCGGAGTAGTCACCTGGACCGTCGCCCTCCGGCTGGTGCATGACGCGGCCCATCATGAAGAGGGCCCCGGTCGAGGCGTAGCCGCGAAACGTGTCGATGACGATCGGACCCTGGCTGTCCGTGCGGCGCACGGGCTTGGCCAGGAGCCGCAGCAGCTTGCCGGCGGCGGAGCGAAGACGCGAAATCATGCCGCCGCAATGGCATCAGTCGAGCGCGAAGGGAAGGCGGTCATTGGCCGCCGCCGGGGGCAGGCCTGCTCAACGAACGACCGGCGCCACGGCTCCCTCCGGCATGGCCGCCGCCTTCGCACCGTGCCAGCCGGCGCGCCGCAACCCCGACATCAGCGCCTCGACGATCTCGTCCGTCGCCCCATGTATCCGGAAGTTGGCGGCGGGATCGGCTGCCCAGGCCGGCGAGGCCTCGGCCATGCGCAGGAGTGCCGCGCGCGCCGCTTCCGGCCTGCCGAGATTTGCCTCCGCTACCGCCACAAAAGAGTGCGCCATGGATCCTCCGCTGGCAGCGCCCAGCTGTGCGGTCGCCAGCATCTCGGCATACTCGCCACGCATCATGTGCTCGAGAGTGATCAGA
>CAZGUW010000512.1:0-2025 GCA_964528705.1 uncultured Geminicoccaceae bacterium | reverse complement strand
TGGCGCATGCACGAGCCGGGCGTGCTGCCGCTGGCGGAGTCCGGCTTTGCCGGCCATCTGGCCTCGCCGGACGTGCATGTGGACGAGGCGGAGCGGCGCATCCGGCTCTTCTTCCATGGCTCGGACACGGCCACGGGCGGGGGGGGCGAGCAGCTGACGCGGCTCGCGGTTTCGGCCGACGGGCGGCGCTTCGCGGTGCGGCCGGAAACGCTGGGCGTGCCCTACTGGCGGGTCTTCCGGCATGGCGGCTGGCATTACGGGCTCGGCATGCCGGGTCGGCTCTATCGCTCGAGGGACGGCGTTGCCGGGTTCGAGGCGGGGCCGGTGGTGTTCGCGCCCGGCATGCGCCATTCGGCCGTGGTGGTCGATGGCGACACGGCCTTCGTCTACTACACGCGGATCGGTGACCGGCCCGAGCGCATCCTGCTCGCCGCCATGGACCTCCGCCCGAACTGGACGGACTGGCAGCCGAGCGAGCCGGTCACGGTGCTGGCACCGGAGCAGGCCTGGGAGGGCGGCGACCGGCCGCTCGAGCCGTCGCGCGAGGGCATCGTCCGGGGGCCGGTCCGGCAGCTGCGGGACCCCGCGATCTTTCGCGAGGGCGGGCGGTCCTGGCTGCTCTACGCGGTGGCCGGTGAGTCGGGCATCGCGATTGCCGAACTGCACGGCCCGGACGTTGGCTGATCGCGCGTCGAGCGAGATCCGTGCGGGTGCGGCTCGATGTGCCTGGGGGGAGTGTTCGTGGCTCGTTTCTGGACCTTCGGCCTCGTCGGTATCGTGCTCGCCGGCTGCACCTCGGTCGGGCAGGTGGGCCTGATGGCCCGGCCCGGTGCGGATGTCGGGGCGATGGTCCGGGAGGCGCGGGTCTACGAGGAGCTTGGGGCGGTCGAGGGCGAGGCCTGCCGGTATTTCGCGCTCGGCATCATTCCCTGGGGCGATTCGAGCGCCTCGACGGCCATGGCCAACGCCCTCGACAAGGTCGGCGGCGACGCGCTGATCAACGTCTCGGTCGAGACGTCGCTCTACGGCTTCATCCCCATCTACAACGTCTTCGCCAACACCTGCACGACGGTGCGCGGCATCGCGATCAGGTTCGACGAGAAGGCGAAGCCGGCCGCCGGGGGAACGGCAAACGGCGCCTGACCGGCCGCGGGCGGGCCGCCCGCGCAAGCCGCCGGGAACTCAGCCGCGCTGCAGGAAGATCTTGGCGCCGGGCTTCTGGCTGAGGACGATGCGGGCCGAGGCGAGGTCGGCGCAGATGGTCTCGCCCGACGAGTGGCTCACGCGATAGCTGCATGGCGGCGGTGCCGCCGGCCTTGCCGCTGCGGGCATGCCCTGCATCGGCTGCTGCGGTTGTTCCTCGGTAGAGGAGCCGATCTGTTCCATGGTCGCGAAAGCCCCAAGCTGGTCCGGCTGCTATGATGTGCTTTCCATGGTTCAAATGCCACTAACGGCCAGCGCGATTCCGCCGTTGTTGTCGGTTTGCCACACTCCGGTGTGTGCTCAGGGCCGGTCCGACAACGGGACACGGCCATCCGGGCCGAGGAAGCTGCTCGCGAGGTCGAGGAGGAAGGGCTCCGACCAGGCCGGGCCCATGATCTGCAGGCCGATCGGGATGTGGTGACGGTCCCGGCCGCACGGCACGGTCAAAGCGGGGATGCCGGCCGCGGGTGCCGCCCAGCAATTGCGGCTGAGGAGAGCGGTGCTGCCGACTGCGTCGGCGGCTTCCGCCAGGGTCGGGGCGGTGACCGGCACGGTCGGCGAGATTATGGCATCGACATCAGCGAAGAGCCCCTTGACGGCGGCACCCTTGGTCTCGCGCCAGCGCAGATGGCCGGCATATTCGGTGGCCTTCATGGCGAGGCCGCGGGCGGCGCGCTCGTGGATGGCGCTGCCGATGCGGTCGGCGTCCTGGGCAAGGCGATGGCGATGAAACGCGGCCATGTCGGCCATGACGAGCGGGGCGATGTGCTCGGCGGCCTCGACGAGCGCCGGCTCGGCGATGGCGTGGACGGTGCAGCCCTT
>CAZGUW010000511.1:0-2050 GCA_964528705.1 uncultured Geminicoccaceae bacterium | reverse complement strand
GAAGCACTCGTGCAGCGCCCAGGGGCGGCCGACATGGACGAGGCGGACGCGCGGGTTCTTCGGGTCGCGGGCGGCCTGTTGCTGGATCCAGCGGACGAGCGGCTCGTTGCGGCGGCCGGCGGAGATGACGAGCTCGGGCCAGGGGGGCTCGAGCGGGTCGGAGCGCTCGGGGACGAGGCCGGCCGTGGTCGGGCCGGCGAGCAGGTTGGAAAGGAGCTCGGTCCGGCGGTAGGTCATGCGCCGGGTTTCGAAGGGCCAGCCGAGGCCTTCGGCGAGGGCGGTGATCTGGGTGTTGTCGCCGGCCTTGCCGCCCAGCATGAGCCAGGTGCGCGGCGGTTTCCCGATGGTCTGCAAGGTCAGGCTGGCCGGCGTCAGGCGGGGGCGTGGTGGGCGTGCCAGTGGCGGGCGATGTCGAGGCGGCGGCAGACCCAGACATGCTCGTGGCGCTCGATGTGGTCGAGGAAGCGGGCGAGGCCAGCGAGGCGCCCGGGGCGGCCGACGAGGCGGCAGTGGAGGCCGATGGAGAGCATCTTCGGGCTGGTCCGGCCCTCGTTCCAGAGCACGTCGAAGCTGTCCCTGAGATAGGCGAAGAACTGGTCGCCGGAGTTGAAGCCCTGGGAGGTGGCGAAGCGCATGTCGTTGGCGTCGAGGGTGTAGGGGACGACGAGGTGATGGCCGGCGGCAACGTTATCCTGCCCGGCGGGTTTCGCGACCCAGTAGGGCAGGTCGTCGGCGTAGGAGTCGGCGTCGTAGAGGAAGCCGCCCTCCTCAATGACGAGCTTGCGGGTCCGGGGGCTGGTGCGGCCCTGGTAGAAGCCCAGCGGCCGTTCGCCGGTGAGGCGCGTCTGGATCTCGACGGCTTTCTGGATGTGCGCGCGCTCCACCGCCTCATCGACGTGCTGGTAGTCGATCCAGCGATAGCCGTGGCTGGCGATCTCCCAGCCGGCCTCGACCATGGCGGCGGCGGCCCCGGGGTTGCGCTCGAGCGCCATGGCGATGGCGAAGACGGTGACCGGCAGGCGGCGCTCGGTGAACAGGCGGTGCAGGCGCCAGAAGCCGGCGCGGCTGCCGTACTCGTAGATCGATTCCATGTTCATGTGGCGCACGCCGGGGAGGGCCGCGGCGCCGACGATCTCGGAGAGGAAGGCCTCCGACGCGGCATCGCCGTGCAGGATGCAGTTCTCGCCGCCTTCCTCGTAGTTGATGACGAACTGGACGGCGATCCTGGCACCCTCCGGCCATTGCGGGTCGGGGGGATGGCTGCCGTAGCCCCGCATGTCGCGGGGGTAGGGGGAGGCGGGCATGGCTCGTGGTCCCGGCTGCTGCTGGCGCTGCGCTCGTCGCCCGGCTTCTAACAGGTGGTGCCGGCGAGGGCGAGGGGGTGCCAGACCGGGGCGGCGACAGGCTCAGAAGACGACGCCGCGCGGGCCTCTCGGGGCGGCATGGGGCGGGGCGGCATGGGTTTGGGGGGCGACCCGCGGCGCCCGGCCGTGGCGCCGGCGGCTGGCGAAGAGGCGGTTCAGCCACTGGCGGGCCGGCCGTTCGACCAGGTGGTGGGCGAGCACCGAGGCGACGAGGGTGAGCGCCAGGGCGATCGGGCCGAGCCACCAGAGATGCGGCGAGGCGGAGCTGCCGAGCAGCATGCCGACGCCACGGAAGAAGACGATGAAGACGATCGCGTGGGTCATGTAGATCGCATAGGAGATCTCGCCGAGATAGACGAGGGCGGGCCGGGCGAGCCAGCGGAGCCGGCCCTGCCGGGCGAGGCTCGCCACGGCGAAGATCAGGAAGGCGAGGAGGAGGACGGCGTAGAGCCCGTCGAGGTCCCAGTGGGTGATGGCGAGGAGGGCGCCGAGCGTCAGGGCGAGGACGGTGCCGGCGTGGCGGGTCTCGAGGTCCCAGGCGCGGACCGCGTGGTAGAGGGCGATGCCGAGGACGAATTCCGGCAGGATGCGCAGGATGCCGAAATCGTGGGTGAGGTGGGTGAGCGGCCGGCCGATCGCCCACTCGGCGAGGAAGGAGCAGGCGAAGAGGCCGAGCACGGCGGCGA
>CAZGUW010000510.1:0-2073 GCA_964528705.1 uncultured Geminicoccaceae bacterium | reverse complement strand
GTTGAACAGGGACGCGGCATGATCGACGTCGTCGAACACGAAGGATGTGGTCTGGTAGATCGGCGTGGCGCGCGCGCCGGTGGTGGGATCGGGCGCCGCGCCGGCATGAATCGCCAGGGTCTCGAAGCCAAAATCGTCCAGATCGCTCATGTTTCCATCCCTCGCCGGCGGCGTGCCCGTTGTTGCGAGCGAAGGGTACTGCAAACGCCGGTGGCCGCAAAGCCACGCGCGGTGGCGCCATCGCCAAAATCTAAGTGTTTGATATAGGCCGATTCTTCGGGTTCGTTTGGTAGCTCGGCTGGATGCGGCTTGCGGTACGGCCATCCGCTTAGGGTCGCCCGCAACCACCAATCTAGCTCAAAATAGGAATATTTTCCACAAAATCCGGAGAGCTCTGAACTAGGCGGGCGTATGTTCCTTGTGTGCTAGGAACGGGCTTGGGAGATGGCCGGAAGGGTCGATCCGCGAGTCTGGGACCGGCGGGAAGAGCGGCCGGAGAGCGCCGGCCCGTGGCGATGGGGGGCAGCCGGGGCGGAATCCGCCCTCAGGCAGTCAGCACCAGGGCACGACGCAGGTTCATCGCGCAGGCCAGCAGCTGCAGCTGGAGCGTGTTCCTGGCCAGGGAGCGGTAGCGCACCCGGCGGTAGCCGTACCAGCGCTTGAGGGTCGCGAAGATCCGCTCGACCGGCGCCCGGACCCTGCCGATCGCCCGGTTGCGGGCCTGGTCGCGCGCCGAGAGCCGCACATGGCGGGCGGCGCTGCGCATGATGCCGTCCTCGATCCTGCGCCGGGCCAGCTCCGCCCGGTACCACCAGCCCTCGTAGCCCTTGTCGGCATACACCGCCTGCTCGTCGCCCTGCACCAAAGCCAGGAACGGCGTCTTGTCCGACACGTTCGCGGGCGTCAGGACCGCCTGCCGCACCAGGCCCGAGCCCTGGTCGACCGCGACATGCGCCTTGTCGCCGAACAGCGGCTTCTCCGGCATCGCGTTCCAGGTCGCATCGCGGTCGCTGCGCTCCTCGCGCGGCTCGCCCTTCCTCGGCCTGCGGCTGTCGGCGGCCACCAGGCTCGCATCGATCAAGGTGCCGGTCTTGACCATCAGCCCCTTGGCATCGAGCTGGCGGTTGAGCTCGGCCAACAGCGCCGCGTCGAGCCCGCGCCGCACCAGCTCGCTGCGAAACCGCGACAGGGTCGAGTGGTCGGGCACCGGATCGGCCAGCGCCAGGCCCACGAACCGGCGAAACGACAGCCGGTCGCTCAGCGCTTCCTCGAACCCCGGGTCCGACAGCCCGTACCACTGCTGCAACAACGCGCACCGCAACAGCACCAGCGGCCCATAGGACGGCCGCCCCGTCGGCGCCGCATAGATCCCGCCCAGCAGCCGCTCGAACGCGGCCCAGTCGACCAGCGCCGCAATCTTCTCCAGCTGCCGGTTGCGCCCCGCTCCGCCCTCGACCAGCCCGTCCGCCAAGCTCAGCTGACCAAGCTCCCGCCGCATTCCCATCCCCCTCAACGCTTTGCCTCGTTCATCGAATCACAAGCCGGAGGTTATGCAAAGCTCTCTCTCGGGCGCAGGAAGCCACATCATCGTCATCCCTCAGTTGTCCTCCTGGTTGAACACCACGACATAGCCCTCGCTCCCGCAGGGGTACCTCTCCTCGATCGAGCCCGTGTAGGCATCGCCGACCGCCTTCATCACGCCCGGTATCTCTTCCTCTATATGGTAAATCCGGCCCAACGACTGCGTGTTCATATCGCCCTGCCAGAGGCCGAAAATGTAGATCGTCAATTGCGTCGAAAAGTCTTCCACAACCTCGTAGCACCTGATGTCGACCTCGCCGCCCGGCGTCTTGAACGACTCGCCGAGCCTGAGCTTGGCCTTCCACGGGACGATGATCCCGCCGCGGTCGATCTCGGCCAGACGGACCTGGAGTGCCTTTCGGGAGCATCGGCCGCCTCGAGGCAGATCTCCCACCTTGACACGCGTCACCTTGCCGGACGTGGTCAGGCACCCGGTGAAGATGGTGTCTTCGGCTGCCGCTGGTGCTGGGACAAAGAGGTTCATCGCAACCG
>CAZGUW010000509.1:1703-2078 GCA_964528705.1 uncultured Geminicoccaceae bacterium | reverse complement strand
GGCGACTTTGTCGGCCAGCGCCCTCGCCTTCGCGAGAGGGATCCGGAGCTTCTCTTTTATTTGTTTTATTTTTTTTTTTGGGCCTTGGCCTCGACGTAGAAGGTCTCGCCCTGGACGCGGCGGAATAGGCGGAGGACGGCGTCCACACCCTCGGCGAGCGCCTGGAGAACCCGCTTTTTGTCGAGTTTGTAGGTGACGTGGACGAGGTCGATGTGGCCGGCGCCGTGGAGGTCGCGGGCGACGTCGGACTCCTTGCCCTTGCCGATGAGCTTGACGGTGGGCTGGCCGGTCCGGAAGCCATAGCGGGCGAGTTCGGTGGTCGAGGTCTTGGCCTTCGGGCGGGGGGCGAGGTGCTCCCAGTTGACCTGGGCGTAT
>CAZGUW010000509.1:0-1693 GCA_964528705.1 uncultured Geminicoccaceae bacterium | reverse complement strand
CTTGATCTCGCCGTCGAGGCCCTTGATGATGGGCTCGTGCTGTTTCAGTACGGCCTCTTTGGCCTCGTCGCGGGCGACGACGGCGGCGGCCTTTTCGAGCTGGAGCTGGGCGATGGTGTCCACCGCGATTTCGAAGGCGGCGCGGGAGCCGATGAGTTGGGTTTTGGTGCGTGTGCTCATTGGGTGATTTCCTTGTGTGTGCGTGGTGATGATTGGGCGCTATTCGACGCGCCAGAAGTTCATCGCGGCGACGGTGTGGGCGTCGGCCGCGGTGGCGTAGTTGCCGATCTCCATCGCCGGGATGGAGAGGGAGAAGCCGCCGCGGTCGTTCTTGACGATGCGGCAGGCGATGTCGGGCTCGGCCGCGAGGGCGGCGCCGCGGCGGGCTCTCTCGTGGAGCGCCTCGGTGTCGGATACGAGGCGGTCGAGGTCGCTCTCGACCTGCTCCAGGTCCCCGGGGACGGGGACGGCGCGGCGGTTGACGAGTGCGGCGAGGACGCTCCGGATTGAAAAGGCCGGGCGCAGGATTTCGGAGAGGGTTTCGCCCCCTTTTTTGTCGTCGCTCATGTCACCTCCAGGCGGGGGCCTGCGTCGCGTTGGCCTCGATCGTGAGGTGGGCGCGGATGAATGTCTCCCAGGTGGGGGCGTTGCCCTCGCCGGCGATCTTGGCGGCGTAGCGGACGCGCTCGGTGATGGCCTTGAGGCCGAAGTTGCGGGAGAGCTGGCCGAGCACCTCGTGGGGGCTCTCGACGACGTCGCCGACGGTGACGAGTTCGGCCTTTTTGGGCCAGGGGAGGCCGTGGTGGGAGAGGACGGCGCGGACGTCGGCCTGGAGGGGCTGGCCGGCGACGGTCCCGAGGGCGACGCGGTGGACGCCGCGCCTGAACATCTGCTCCAGCTCGCCGGCGCGCTCCTGGGCGATCTGATCCCACTTGACCTTGGTCACACACATGACGAGGCCGCAGCCGGTGACGTCGTGGATCTCGCGGATGGCCTCGATGGAGGAGAAGAACGCGGTCTTGCGGTAGTTGTGGAGGAGGAGGTGGACCTCGTCGAGGATGAGGAGCATGTCCGAGGCGAGAGCGCGGGTCACCCTGTCGGTGAGGACGTCGGAGTTGGATGAGGAGGACTGCCCCTCGCCGAGGCACCTCGCGATCGACCGGAGGACGCCGCGGAGGCCGCCGCCGACGCTCATCCTGGCGTAGACGGTGCGCCCGTGGTTATGGAGCTCGCGGTAGCGCTCCAGCGCCCAGGTTTTGCCGACGTGGCTCGGTCCGTAGAGGAAGACGGGCGTGCGGGACTCGGCGGCGAGGTCGCAGGCGGTGAAGACGCGGCCGGCGGTTGCGGTCTCGACGAAGTCCCCCCGCAGGCGTGCGCGGGTGCGGCGGTCGGCGAGCCAGCGGTCGATCGAGCGGGCGACCTTGGGGGTGAGGTCGAGGCGCGCCTTGCTGTCCGGGTGCTGGTGCTTGCCGGTGACGATCTTGTAGACGGTGTTTTGGGCGAGGCCGATCCCCTCGGCAAACTCGCCGAGGGTCACGCGGTGGGCGTGGCAGAAGCGGTAGGCGTCGCAGACGAGGCGCTGGTTGTCCTCCCCCATGTGGGAGACGTTGTCGCGGATGAGCCCGAGGCTGACGGGCCAGCTCGTGCGGACGCTGGATCCGTTGGGGCGGGAGGTCCGCTCGGCCTCCGGCCT
>CAZGUW010000508.1:0-2093 GCA_964528705.1 uncultured Geminicoccaceae bacterium | reverse complement strand
CGCTCCTGCACGCCCGGCAGGGCCTCCTCGCTATCGCCGGCAGTCGACGTGCCTTCCGGGAGCAGGCGCCTGATGCCCTGCGTCGCCAGCCGCGCCACGACCAGGATGGCGAAGGTCGAGACCGTCGCCCGGCTGAGGAAGATGATGCCGTTCGGCACCTTGAGCGCCCAGACCAGGTAGTGCAGCAGCACGAGGCCGATGGCGAAATGGGACCAGGTCCGTGCGAGGAAGCCAGCCGGCACGAAACGGACCAATGGGCTCTGGCTGCTCTCGTTCCAGTCGCGAATGGCCGTCTCGACCGGTTCCCGCACGCGGATGATGAGCACGATCGCGATGCCGGCCACCACGAGATAGAGGAGATGGACCAGAAAGGTGAAAAGGGGCACCGGCAGCCCCAGGACCATGAGTGCATAGAGCACGCCGAAGCCGATCAGACCGAGCCGGCCGATACCCAGCAGGCTGCGCCGGCAGATGGCGGCGGTGTGGTCGCCTATGGACGCGAGATGCAGGCCGATGCCGGCTTCGCCGAAGAGCAACCTGACACTGGCACCCCAGAGCATGGCGGCGAAGAGCAGGCCGCCAACGCTGAGCGCCGCCCCGGCCACCTGCTGAAGCCGCAGCTGGTAGGCGTTGACCACAAGGCTGCCGATCCAGAGCATGCCGAGGGTGAGCCCGGCGAAGGCGACGGCCGCCACGATCTCGACCGCGAAACGGCCGAACAGCGTCGCCTTCGGATGCCCGGGGTCCGGGTGGGGGCGCAGCCGCAGCACCATCGACCGGGCGGCGAGGCCCACCGCGATGATCACCGTGAGGGCACCGAGGACGCCGAGCCAGAGAACCCGCTGCTCCGGGTCGGTGACCTGATCCTCGACCCAGTCGTAGAGCGCCGGCAGCTGCTCCGTCGAATCGATGGCATCGGTCAGGATGTCGGCAAGATTGGCGCTGCGCCGGCGCAGCTCGGACGTCAGGTCCTCGACCACCGTGACCGCCACCGTGTCGCCGGGCGGACTGGCCAGTGGCGCCTCCTCGCTTTCCTGCGCGGCCCGCAACCGCTCCAGCAGGGCGGCGCGGCGCTCCGGGTCCTCGAGGGCGCGAATCACCGCCTCGATGTCGTCGACCACCGAAGATTCGGTCGTTGCCGGTTCCGTCGGCGCCGTCGGCATCATCTGGGCATGCAGCGCACCGGCCAGCCCCCAAAGCGCCAGCGCACCGAGGAGCGTTGCGATCCAGGGCCTGATGCGTCGGAAAGGCATGAAGAAACCGAAGGGTGATCGGATGACCGGGCTTCCAGACGACGACGCGCCCCGGGCGATCGCCAGGAGCGGCTGCCAAATCGATACAACCGGAGCGCGAACCTACGTCGCGCCGCCGCTTCTGCAAGTCCGCTCGAAGCGTAGAGCGTCAGCCGGTTTTAGCAAGCCCGCCGCGCAGCCCCTGCAATGCCTGCTCGAACCGCCAGGCCGAGCCGACGATGGCATCGAGGTTGTCGCCGGCCGGCTGCCAGCCGAGGGTCCGGCGGATCCGCTGGTTGTCCGCCACCAGCACCGCCGGGTCGCCCGGCCGGCGCGGCCCGTTCTGGACGGGAATGTCGACGCCGGTCACCCGCTGCACCGCGTCCAGCACCTCACGCACGCTGAAGCCGCGGCCATAGCCGCAATTGGCGATCAGCGACTCGCCGCCCTGCACGAGATGATGCAGGGCCAGCACATGCGCCGCCGCCAGGTCGTCGACATGCACGTAATCGCGAATGCAGGTGCCGTCCGGGGTCGGGTAGTCCGTCCCGTTGACGTGCATCATCGGCCGCAGGCCGATCGCCGTCTCGAGCGCCACCTTCACCAGATGGCTGTTGTCCGGCGTGGCCTCGCCGATCCGCGCCGCGGAGTCGGCACCGGCGACATTGAAGTAGCGCAGGATGGCGTAGCCGAGCCCGGCGGCTGCCGCGATGTCCTGCAGCGCCCGCTCGGCCATGAGCTTGCTGGCACCATAGGGGTTGATCGGCCGCAAGGGCTGGTCCTCGTCGATCAGCTCGACATCGGGCTGGCCGTAGACCGCGGCGGTCGACGAGAAGACGACGTGGCGGATGCCGTACTGGG
>CAZGUW010000507.1:0-2101 GCA_964528705.1 uncultured Geminicoccaceae bacterium | reverse complement strand
TCGGGGCGGTCGTCGATCACCAGCTCGGCGCCCACGCCCAGACGCCGCAGCGCGCGCGCCAGCGTCCCCTCGACGGGCAGCGCGCGGGGTCGCGTCCCGCACACCAGATACCGTCCGACCCCCGGCGCCTCGGCCGTCGCCGCCGGCAGGGCCAGGGCGCTGCGCAGCAATTCCGCGAGCAGCCCGCAATCCGCCTCCTCGGTGACCAGCTCGACGGCCGGCGGGCTGCCCGCGGGTCCGCCCAGCAGGGTGAGCGCCGCGAGGGCGAGGAGATTGCCGTGCCGGGCCGGCTCGTCGGCGAAGCGCAGCCCCTCCTCGTTGGCCGGGACAGCACCGTCGAACAGCACCGTGTTGCGCACCGAGACGCCGCGCCAGAGGCCCCGCTCCTGGCCGGCCGTGATGTCGGCGAGGCTGGCCGAGTGGCGCGCCCCTGCCAGCTCGTGACGGAGCGTATCCGGCTGCAGCGCCACGCGGTGCGCCACGCTGCCGAGCTCCGGCAGGGTGACGGTGCTGGCCAGCTCCGGCTGGTCGGCCGGCGCCAGCCGGGCCCGGGCGGTGCCGCGCCGGACTTCGACGGCGTCCAGGATGGCCGGCCCGCAGGTGCGGCCACCGTCCTCGCTGGCGACGCCGGCGCACTCGATCAGGAAGACGAAGGGCTGGGCGCTGCCGTCCATGGCCGGCACCTCGGGCCCGTTGAGCTCGATCAGCGCGTTGTCGATGCCGGTGAGCGCCAGGGCGGCCAGCACGTGCTCGACCGAAGCGATGCGGCTGCCGTCCTCGCCGACCAGGACGAAGGCGTGCTCGCTCGGCACCAGGTGCCGGGCGGCGGCCGGCACCGGCTGGGCGCCCGCCCGGTCGGTGCGGCGGAAGGAAATGCCGCTGCCGGCCGGGGCCGGATGCAGCGTCAGCGCCACCCTGGCCCCCGAATGCCGGCCGACGCCGACACAGCCGATGGCATGGCGCAGCGTGCGCTGGACGGCAGGCACGGGCTCGCTCGCCAGCACCACCATTCGGTCGTCTCTATTCTTGCTCATGGCCCCGCTCCTCGCATGTCCCGATCACGTCCTTCGCGACGTGGCCGGTGCTGGCCAGGCGGTGCTCGTCCCTCGAAACCGCCCTTTTCTGAGGGTGCGGACGGCACTCACCAAAAAAGGTTGGTTTCCCCGCCTTCCGGCAACCATACCAGAAAAACGGGGAAACCAAATAGTTATTTCAAACTGCCTGTTTAGGAGGAGAGATCAAAGTTGCCTCTCAACAGGCGTCGTTTTAGCTCTCCACGCGCTCCTTGCGCAAGAACGCCGGGAAGTCACCGAGCTCGTCCTGGCTTGGCGTAGCGTTTCTGCCACGCTCTGCGCCGCTTTCGGCCGGAGCCGGCGCCTCATGGGCGGGCTCGGAGGCCCCGTGCGCCGCCGCAAGGGCCGGCTCGCGCCGGAACTGCGAGGGTGCCAGCGGCTGGCCGTCGCCCGTCTCGGGGCCGTGGCCGGTGAAGCCGCGCGGGAACGCGATGCCCTTGACCCGCTCGAAGATGCCCCGGCCGATCGACCGGTCCTCCTGCCGCGGGCCGACCCGCCGTGCCACGGCGTCGTAGCCGTCGGTCGCCGCCTCGGCGCGGACCGGGGCGCTCTGCGCCGGCGGCGGCACGAAGTTCGGGTACTGGCTGTCGCTTGCCGGTGCCGCCTCGCGCCGGCCCTCGGCGGCCGCCCTGAGCTGCAGCGTCGGGTTGGCCTCCTGGGTCCGCTGCGCCGGCTTCTGCACGGCCGGATAAGGCTGCGCCCGGTAGGTGGCCTGCGGGAACCAGCCGCCGCTCTGGCCCTGGTTCGAGGTCTCGCTCGGCTGGCCGTTCTCGGCCGCCGCCTGCTTGGCCCGCTCGGCCGGCGTCTCGATGCCGGTGGCGACGACGGAGACCCTGAGCGCCCCCTGCAGCGATTCGTCGAAGGTCGAGCCGAAGATGATGTTGGCCTCGGGGTCCACCTCCTCGCGGATCCGGTTGGCGGCGGCGTCGATCTCGAAGAGCGTGATGTCGGTGCCGCCGGTGATGTTGATGAGCACGCCGCGCGCACCGCGCATCGAGACCTCGTCGAGCAGCGGGTTGGAGATCGCG
>CAZGUW010000506.1:1609-2102 GCA_964528705.1 uncultured Geminicoccaceae bacterium | reverse complement strand
GGAATTTTCTCAAACCGGCCATCGATCAGGCTCCAGCCGAGCGCTGCTGCTTGATGGTGAGCACCCGCGCCAGGTCCCGGCGCACCAAGCGCGCCTTCATCTTGTTCTCGATCTGCCCGGTGGCACCACGGAGACGGAGCCGAAAGATCTCCTCGCGGAGATCCTTCTCCTTCGTCTCGAGCTCCTCGGGGCTCATGTTGCGAATCTCAGTTGCCTGCATGATGACCTCGCTCACAGACCGTCGTCGGGATCGCGAGCTTCATCGCCGCGAGGCGAAACGCCTCGGCCGCCACGTCGCGCTCGACGCCTTCCATCTCGAAGAGAATCCGGCCGGGCTTCACGACGGCGACCCACAGCTCGGGCGATCCTTTGCCCTTACCCATCCGGGTCTCGGCCGGCTTCTTCGTGAGCGGCTTGTCGGGGAACACGCGGATCCACACGCGCCCGCCACGCTTGATGTGACGGGTCATCGCGATACGAGCAGCCACGATCT
>CAZGUW010000506.1:0-1599 GCA_964528705.1 uncultured Geminicoccaceae bacterium | reverse complement strand
GGGCCGTCACCCAGCCGCGGCCGAGCGACTTCAGTCCGTAGTCGCCGTAAGCGAGCGACGAGCCGCGGTACGCGGTGCCGCGCCGCCGGCCCTTCTGCTGTTTGCGATGTTTGACTCGCTTCGGAGAAAGCATGACTTACTCGATCGTATTCAGGGGACGAGCTCGCTCAGGCGCCGACGGCCTGGCGCTGCTCCTCTTCGCGGGACAGAACGTCACCACGCATGACCCAAGCCTTGATGCCGATGACTCCGTACGTCGTCTTTGCTTCGGCGAAGCCGTAGCTGATGTCGGCACGAAGCGTGTGGAGCGGGACGCGCCCCTCGCGATACCACTCGCGACGCGCGATCTCGGCGCCACCGAGCCGCCCGGAGCTCTGAACCCGGACGCCCTGAGCACCCATGCGCATGGCGCGGGCCACGGCTTCCTTCATCGCGCGCCGGAAGGCGACACGACGCTCGAGCTGTAGAGCAACGTTCTCGGCGACGAGCTGCGCGTCGATGTCCGGACGCCGGACCTCGATGATGTTGATGTAGGCCTCACGCTTCATGAGCTTGGTCAGCTCGCTCTTGAGCTTGTCGATTTCGGCGCCCTTCTTGCCGATCACGATTCCCGGACGCGCGGTGTGGATGGAGATCCGCGCCTTCTTAGCCGGCCGCTCGATGACGATCTGGCAGAAGCCCGCCTGCGACAGCGTCTTTTCCAGATAGTTCCGGATGCGCAGGTCCTCGTGCAGCAGGTCGGCGTAGCCGTCGTCCGCGTACCAGCGCGAATCCCACGTCCGGTTGATGCCGACACGCAGCCCCGTCGGGTTGACCTTCTGGCCCATCAGGCCGCCTCCTCTTCCACTTCGCGCACCACGATGGTGAGCTGCGCGAACGGCTTCTTGATGCGCCCCATGCGGCCGCGTGCCCGCGCCCTGAACCGCTTCATCACCAGGTCCTTGCCCACCGAGGCCTCGGCGACGACCAGCTGGTCGACGTCGAGCTGGTGGTTGTTCTCGGCATTGGCGATCGCCGACTCAAGCACCTTCTTCACGTCCCGCGCGATGCGGCGCTTGGAGAAGGTCAGAGTGGCCAGCGCCTTCTCCGCCCGCTGCCCGCGGATCATCTGCGCGACCAGGTTCAGCTTCTGCGGGCTGATGCGCAGATTGCGCAACTCAGCCTTCGCTTCGGTATCGTCCAGTCGCCGTTCGGCAGCCTGCTTGCCCATTGCCTGCTCCTCTAGCCTCAGCGGCGCGACTTCTTGTCGGCCATGTGGCCGTAATAGGTACGCGTCGGCGCGAACTCGCCGAACTTGTGCCCGACCATGTTCTCGCTGACGAGAACGGGCACGAACTTCTGGCCGTTATGCACGCCGAAGGTCAGACCGACGAACTGCGGCATGATCGTCGAGCGGCGCGACCAGGTCTTGATGACCTCGTTGCGACCGGACTCGCGCGACTTCTCGGCCTTCTTGAGCAGGTAGCCGTCGACGAACGGTCCCTTCCAAACGGATCGAGCCACCGAACTTCTCCTTACTTCCGGCGCCGGCGAACGATGAGCTTATCGGTCGCCTTGTTGTTGCGCGTCTTCTTGCCCTTGGTCGGCTTGCCCCACGGG
>CAZGUW010000505.1:0-2126 GCA_964528705.1 uncultured Geminicoccaceae bacterium | reverse complement strand
TGGCGAGGTCGCGATCGACCCCCTTGGCGGCCAGTTCCTGGACGATGCGCCGCGTCGGCCGGCCTTTCTCGACCAGCCGGCGGGCGCGGCCCTCGGCGAAGGCCCGGTCGTCGACGAGGCCGAGGCGGACGAGGTCATCGAGCAGCGCCTCGATGGCTTCCTCGACCGGGGCCGTCTCCAGTTCGAGCGCCTCGGCCTCGCGCAGGGCCCGGCGGCGCAGCACGGAGCCGAGATGCGCCCGGCTGGCCGAGAAGCGCTCCAGATAATGGAGGGCGCGTCGCCGCAGCCGCTCGGGCGTCGGCCGCTTCGTGGGTCTGGCTAGACGGCGAGACGCCATGCGGGCAGCCCCTGGACGCCGGGCACGGTGAGGGCGAAGAGCCCGCCGGCATGCGGCTGCCGGGCCTCGGTGCCGGGCGTCTGACCGCCGCTGATCGAGGTGACGTAGATGGTCTTCAGGTCGGCCCCGCCGAAGGCGATCTTGGTCGGCCGCTCGATCGGCATGTCGACGATCCGGTCGATCTTGCCCGCGGGCGTGAAGCGGACGAGCTGCCAGCCGCCAACGCCGGCCATCCAGTAGCAGCCGTCCGCGTCGATTGTGCCGCCGTCCGGCCGCCCGGCGAGATCGTCCGTGCCAGCGAAGACCCGCTGCGGGCCGAGCGTGCCGTCCAGGGCGTCGTAGTCGGCGGCCCAGATGGTCCGCACGCCGGGGTCCGAATCGGACCAGTAGAAGATCTTGCCGTCGGGGCTGAAGGCCATGCCGTTCGAGACCTTGAGCCCGTCGACCAGCCGGCTCGCCCGACGATCCGGGTCGAGCCGCCAGATGGAGCCGACCGGCCGCCGTTCGCCCATCGGCATGGTGCCGGCGATCAGCCGGCCGGCCGGATCGGGCGTGCCGTCGTTGAAGCGGTTCTCCGGCAGGTCCGGCTCGGGATCGACGATCGCCTCGATCGCCCCGGTCTCGGGGTCGAACGTGGAAAAGCCGTTCTCGAGCGCCAGCACGAGACCGCCCTCGGACCGAAAGCCGAAGCAGCCGATCCTGGACGGCATGGTCCACACCCGGTTCTCGCCCGTCGCCGGGTCGAAGCGATTGAGCGTGGGCGCGCTGATGTCGACCCACCAGAGCCGGCCCCCGATCTCGTCCCACATCGCCCCTTCGCCGGTATGCGCCCTGGCGTCGAGCACGCAATCCACCTTCGTCAACGTCGTCTCCCCCGGTTCCAAGCCAAGGTCAGGGTTTGCCCGCTTCCGGCAGCGATCTCAACTCGGCAGATCACCGGCGCGCCGCGCCAGCGGCGGCTCGGCGTCGGTGCGCAGGTTCGCCACATGGCGAAAGATCGCCGCCGCCCGGTTGGCATAAGATGCGGCGGACGGCAGCATGAGGGCGGGTGCTTCGATGGTGGCGCGCATGATCGACCAGTAGCGCCAGACCCCGGGCGCCTCCGGCTCCAGCATCAGCACGGTCTGCAGCCCGTCGACCGGCAGCACCTCCATGCCCAGCACCCGGCCCGGCAGGACGTTGCGCATCGCCACGCGGATCAGCTCCGGCGAGAAGGTCTCGACCGTGATCGAATGCACGACGGCGCCGATCAGGTCGTCCTCGAGGAGCACGTGGATCGGCTCGCCGAGCACGATCTCGTCGCGGTGGAAGTCGCCGCGCGTCGCCGCCGGATCGGCCCGGGCGAGGGGCACGGCCTCGAGGAAGAGCGGGCGCCAGGCATCGCGGGTCACCGACCAGTAGCGCAGCCGGGTGAGCGCCGAGATCGTGGTGAACCGGGCGAGCAGCGCCTCGATGTCGTCGAGCCGGAAGCGGGCGGCCAGCGCCAGGACGACGTCCGCGGGCTTCGCTTCCCAGCCGAGGCAGGCCGGCGGCTGCCAGGCGGCGAGCCGGTCGGCATCGGTGCAGGCGAGCACGGCCGGCGGCTGGCCGAGGCGCGGCGGGGCGGGGCGGGGCGTCGCTCCGGCGCAGGCCGGCAGCGGCAGCTCGGCAGCATGGGCCACCCCGAGCGGCAAGAGGGCGCCGGCCAGCACCACGGTGCGGCGGGTCAGGCCCGGCGCCACGGCAACGCTTCGTTAACGCGGATGCGGTAGGTCTGGCGCATGCGCCTGCTCGTTCTACTGCTCCTCAC
>CAZGUW010000504.1:0-2139 GCA_964528705.1 uncultured Geminicoccaceae bacterium | reverse complement strand
GTTGCTCATCCTCTTCGTCCTGCTGATCCAGGCGAAGCTCGGCGGCATCACCGTGCTCGACGCCAACAGCCCCTGGTCCGTGGCGCTGCATCTCGGCAACGCGCTGCTGCTGCTCTCGCTCCTCGTCCTCTTCACCCTGCGCCTCCTGCCGGCCACGCATTTCGCCGCCCCGGAGCCGGCCTTCTGGCGCCCGTTCCTGGTCACCCTCTGGCTCCTCGTGCTCGCCACCATGGTGACCGCCGCCATGACCGCGAAGAGCGGCGCCTCGCTCGCCTGCTACGAGTGGCCCGCCTGCACGGAGAGCTGGCTGCCGGACCTCGCCGACCCGCAGATCCGCATCCACTTCCTGCACCGCACGCTGGCGGCCCTCACCGGGCTCGGCATCCTCGCTTTCGTCGTCCTCGCCTTTCGCGGCGACAACCCGATCCTGCGCGGCATCGCCGCCATCGCCACGCTCCTCGTCCTGGCCCAGATCAGCCTGGGCGCCCTGGTCATCGTCCACCTCGTCCCGACGAGCCTCGCCGTGGCGCATCAGGCCGTGGGCGTGCTCCTCTTCACCGGGATTGCGGCTGCCCTCGCCACGGTCCTGCTGACCCCTACCGACGAGCCTGAAAGGGAAAAGCCGCATGTCGGCCTACGTGACCCTCGAGCACCGCTTCAAGCGCCTCGCTGACCTGGGCGGCGCTGCCGCCGTCCTGAACTGGGACCAGGCGGTGATGATGCCGAAGGGCGGCAACGCGGCGCGCGGCGAGCAGCTGGCGGCGCTCGGCGGCCTCGCGCACGAGATCCTGACGGCACCGCAGACCGGCGAGCTGATCGAGGCGGCCGCGGCCGAGCCCCTGGACCGCTGGCAGGGCGCCAATCTTGCCCTTATCCGCCGCCGCTTCGACCGTGCCACCGCCCTGCCGCAGGAGCTGGTGGAGGCCACGGCCCGCGCCACCAATGCCTGCGAGATGGCCTGGCGCGAGGCGCGGGCCGCGAGCGACTACGCCGCCCTTCGGCCGAAGCTCGAGGAGGTCCTGCGCCTGACCCGCGAGGCCGCGTCCCTGCAGGGCCAGAAGCTCGGCCTCGAGCCCTACGCCGCCCTCCTCGACGGCTTCCAGCCCGGCCTCGACGAGCCCACCATCGACCGCCTCTTCACCCCGCTGCAGGAGCGCCTGCCCGGCCTGATCGACGACGCGCTCGCCCGCCAGCAGCCGGCCGCCCGCCCCGAAGGGCCGTTCCTCGTGGCCCTGCAGAAAAAGCTAGCGCAAGAGCTGATGGCGAAACTCGGCTTCGACTTCGCCCACGGCCGGCTCGACGAGAGCACGCACCCCTTCTGCGGCGGCACGCCCACCGACATCCGCATCACCACCCGCTACGACGAGGCCGAGATCGTCTCCGCCATCATGGGCGTCATGCACGAGACCGGCCACGCCCTCTACGAAGCCGGCCTGCCCGAGCCCTGGCGCCACCAGCCGGTCGGCGAGGCGCACGGCATGGCGATCCACGAGAGCCAGTCGCTCTTGATCGAGATGCAGGCCTGCCGCTCGCCCGCCTTCCTCGGCTTTCTCTCAGGCCGCCTCGCCGAGACCTTCGGCGCCCAGCCGGCCCTCGCACCCGAAAATCTCGTCCGCCTCTACGGCACCGTGGCGAAGGGCTACATCCGCGTCGACGCCGACGAGCTCACCTATCCGCTGCACATCGTCCTGCGCTACCGGCTCGAGAAGGCGCTGGTCGCGGGCGACCTCGACCTCCGCGACCTGCCGGCGGCCTGGAACGACGGCATGGCCGAGCTCCTCGGCATCACGCCCCCCGACGACCGCCTGGGCTGCCTGCAGGACATCCACTGGCCGGTCGGCGCCTTCGGCTACTTCCCGAACTACACCCTGGGCGCGCTCCTCGCCGCCCAGCTCTTCCAGGCGGCCGAGGCCGCGATACCGGGCCTCCAGGGCTACATCGCCGAGGGCGACTTCGCCCCGCTCCTGGCATGGCTCCGCGAACACATCCACGGCGCGGCCTCGAGCCTCTCCATGCAGGACCTCATCCGGAACGCCACCGGTGCCGAGCTCGGCACCGAGGCCTTCCTGGCACATGTGGGCGAACGCTACGGGCGCTGAACCGGCGGGGGTCCGAGCGCGTCCACCACGCCGGCCGCGA
>CAZGUW010000503.1:0-2145 GCA_964528705.1 uncultured Geminicoccaceae bacterium | reverse complement strand
CGGACGAGCTCGGCGAGGTCGGTGTCGAATAAGCAGTGCGGGTGGCCGGCCGCAGCGAACAGCCGCTCGAACCGGCCGAGGCTGGCGTCGATGACGGTGGCCAGCGGAGACGGGTGGCCGACCGGCGCCACCCCGCCGATGGCGAAGCCGGTGAGGTCCCGCACCCGCGCCGCGTCGGCGCGGCGCACCTCGCCGGTGAGGTCGAGGCTGTCGGCAAGGCCCTCCATGCGGCAGCGCCGGTCACCTGCAACGAGTGCCATGACCGGCGTCTCGCCGACGAGGAAGACGAGCGACTTGACGATGGCACCGACCGGCACACCGCAGGCGAGCGCGGCATCGGCCGCGGTCCGCGCCGTGGCGTCGAGCTCGATCACCCGCTCGCCGAGGCCGGCCCCGGCGCGCGCCCGGACGACCCGCTGCACGGACGGGCGATCGAGCGCACTCAAGGGCGCTCAGCCCGGCAACGGAATGGCGTTGCCCCTGGCCGGCACGTCATAGCCGCGCTGCACGCCCGGCCGGCCGGCGAGGTCCAGATACCAGCGGCGGACATTCGGGAACTCGCCAAGGTCGATGTCCTGCCACTCGAAGCGCGAGAACCAGGGCCAGGTGGCGAAGTCGGCGATGCTCAGATTGTCGCCGGCGAGATAGGCATGCGTGGCGAGCCGCTTGTCGGCGACGCCGTAGAGGCGCTTCGCCTCGTTGCCGTAGCGCTCCTCGGCATAGGGCGCCTTGCCGCGATTGAAGCGGAGGAAATGATGCGCCTGGCCGAGCATCGGCCCGACGCCGCCCATCTGCCACATCAGCCACTCGAGCACGGTGAGCCGCTCGGCCTCGTCGGCGCCGCCGAACCGGCCGGTCTTCTCGGCGAGATAGATGAGGATCGCACCGCTCTCGAAGACCGAGCGGCCGTTCTTCCGGTCGACGATCGCCGGGATCTTGTTGTTGGGGCTGATCGCCAGGAACTCCGGCGCAAACTGCTGGTCCTTGCCGATGTCGATCTCGTGCACCGTGTAGGGCAGGCCACACTCCTCCAGCATGATGGAGATCTTGCGGCCGTTCGGGGTGCTCCAGGTATAGAGGTCGATCAATGTGTTCTCCTTGTTTTCTCACGCACCGGCGTACGTCACGAGGGCGCCGCCCCGAAGGCGGCAAATGGGCGCTTCCGGGGCTGAATTCCCAAATTTCGGTGAATCGAATTCTGGACTTTCCAGACCCCATACCGCATATAGGGACTTCGTCAGTTTTGCCCAATGCACAGCGGCACGCGCGGCGGCGGCATACTGGTCTGCTTAACTCTAACGGGTTGGGGGATCGGCATGATCCAGTCCTACGGCGGCGTGGCCGCGATGATTCGCGTCTCCACTCCAGAGATTCCGGTGGTCGGCATCCGGCCACATCTCATCGAACGGCGCGCGAGCGAGGTGCTCGCTGCGTTTCCGGGTGACGTGCTCTACGCGGTCAAGTGCAACGACCATCCGGTCGTCCTGCGCGCCCTCTTCGACGCCGGCGTGCGTCACTTCGACACCGCCTCGATCAAGGAGATCCGCCTCGTGCGCGGACTCTTTCCGGAGGCGATCTGCCACTTCATGCATCCGGTCAAGAGCCTCGAGGCGATCGCCGAGGCGTATTTCGCACACGGCGTGCGCCGCTTCGTGCTCGACCACCCGCGCGAGCTCGACAAGATCGTGGCCGCCACCGGCGCCGCAGACGATCTCGAGCTCTTCGTGCGCGTCGCCGTCCCGGGCGACGGTGCGCTCCTGACGCTCACCGGCAAGTTCGGCGCCTCGGTCGAGGAATCGATCGCCCTGCTCCGGCAGTGCAAGGCTGCGGCCCGCACCACGGGCGTGACGTTCCATGTGGGCTCGCAGTGCCTCGCCCCCCAGGCCTTCGAGCGGGCGATCGGCATCGTCGCCGGCATCATCGACGAAGTGGGCGGGGTCGATCATCTCGACGTCGGCGGCGGCTTCCCGGCCGCCTATACCGGTGACGAGCCGCCCTTCGAGGCCTTTGTCGCGGCCATCCTCCGCGCGGTCGCCGAGCACGGCCTCACCTGCGGCCTGCAGTGCGAGCCCGGCCGCCTCCTCGTCGCCGACGGCGCTTCCGTGTTCGCCCGCGTCGAGCTGCGCCGCGGCCAGGCGCTCTATC
>CAZGUW010000502.1:957-2161 GCA_964528705.1 uncultured Geminicoccaceae bacterium | reverse complement strand
GATCGATCCAGACGACCTTTGTGGCGTACGAGAAACAGAAACACCTCATAGCGCTGGCCCCGGCTGGTCGCCGGAGCGAGCAGGTGCGAGAGAAACAATCCACGATGCGCCTTGTAGATCGCTTGTCGATGCTCGGCTCTGGTAGCTGCGTCCAGGTCGGCGATCCGCGTCGGGAGCGCCGCAACTCGGGCTGACGCGTCGGTCGCTTCAGTGCCGATGGTCCGCGCCTCGGCGACATCGCCGTTTGAGCCCGTCGAGCCATCCGCAAAGACGGGTTCCAGTCCCTTCGTCTTCTCGTCCAGCTTCTCGCGAGCATCCACCTCCACTCCAGCGACCTTGACGCTTGTGAAGCGCACACCGAGCACGGCCACGAGCGCTGCGATCCCTGCAAGGGCAAGCACGACGGTCGCTAGCGCTGTGACGTCGCCGTCGATGTCCGTCGTGCACTCGATCTGTGGTGAGGGAGTGCAGCCCTCGATCGCAACCGATCGAGCCGGAGGGAACCACGTCAGCCAGATGACCCCGGCGAGGCATGCGAGACCGATCGCGCCGGCCACGAACCGCTCGGGCCTCGTCAACCGATCTTGTCTGGAGGACTTGCTCACAGCCGCCCCTTCCTTCGCGAATGCCTGCCCCAGGCACGGTAGTCGTGCCGGTCGCGGCGCGATGCCGAGTTTGATTTCCGGCACGACGAGGGTGATCGGCTTGGTTGACAGCTCCTTTGCGGCGGTTCTTCTCGCCCGCCTCGGACGAGCCTCTGCTGTCAGCGCTTCGAGGGCACCGAACGTTCGAGCTCACCGTGAGGGACGAGCGCGAGCGCAGAACCGCGTCGCACCGAGACCTCAGCGACCATGCCGTATTGGCGGGAGTTGATCCGCACCGGGAGCTTGATCCGTTGGTCTCCGCCCTGGCGGCCGGCGTGATCAAGCGACTCGCCGGTTGTGGTGGCAGAGCCGATCCGTCCGCCGAATCCCGCTGGGAGTCCGGCCGCCCAGTTGAACCCCCAAGAGCGGTCGGACTGTGACCAATGGAGCAGAGTACGTCGCCAGTCGCCGACTTCGTTGAGCCGAACGCATGCAGCTGCGAGCGAAGTGTTTGAGCGGCCGGCTACCACCCTGATGGTGTGCAGCGAGCGCGGGCGGCCACTGGCCGTGCTGCGTACCCAGCCGGCTGGAAGCAGGAGCGCAGCGGCAAAGTCCTCACA
>CAZGUW010000502.1:0-947 GCA_964528705.1 uncultured Geminicoccaceae bacterium | reverse complement strand
CTTGGTCCTCGCCGATGACATCGCGCCGCGCCACCAAGTCCGAAGCAGAGTCGCTCAGGAGAAGGTGCCCGAGTTCGTGAGCGATTGTGAACCGCATGCGCTGATCCGAGATGTCGTCGCGCAACCTGATTCGGGTGGATCCGCGCTGGCGCTCGAGGCGACCGTCCTCCACCAACGGTGCACGAACGATCTCGTCGACCCCGAGCTGGCGCGCCAACCTCTCGACATCGACAGGTGGCGGTCCTACCCGGAAGACATGCGCTACGGCCTCGGCCGCGCTGCTAGCGATGGGTGTCACGGCTGATCGTCTCCATGAGCCGCCGCCAATCGGCCGGGCTGTTGAGAAGCAATCGTCGGATGCCCGGCGCGTTCAGTTCCCGCTGCGCTGCGGATCGAACCCACTCGGTTTGCTCGTCGGACCAGCGGTACTCGTCCTGCGCCGAGATCTTCGCGCTGTGCTGGCGGATCGTGAGCTCGACTGGCTGTGTCGTCAGGTAGTTGGCCGCCTCGACACCGAGCGCGTGCCCGAGCTGCACCAGCTGGTGGTTCGGAAGAGTCGCGACCATCACTGGGTGGGAGAGGTAGTGGTCCAGATACGCAGGTCGTACCCGCGCCTCAGAGGCGACGCGCCCTCGCTCGCGGGAGTTCAGCGCGTTCCAGGCCGTTAGGAGGTCGCCCTGCAGCGCGGAGTACAGAATCGCGAGGTTGCGACGAGTGCGAGGTCCATCCTCGATCGGGGTGGCGTTGTCAGCCAGGAAGCGGGTCACGGTGGCAGCGAGCTCGTCGGGTAGGTCGTACGTCGCCGCGGTCACCATCGGGTTGCCGGCGATCTGACGGCTGATTCGTTCGCCGGCGACGGAAAGCCTCAGAACCGGGATACCGCGGCGGCTTGCCAGCTCAAGTTCTTGGCCCGTGCCGGAGCTCCCGCCCTCCAGATCGAGAGTGAT
>CAZGUW010000501.1:0-2167 GCA_964528705.1 uncultured Geminicoccaceae bacterium | reverse complement strand
CCCTCGCCGACGCCGTAGATCCCCTCGTCGGTCAGGACCTTGACGAAGAGCCAGTTGCGCGACCCGCCGTGGCCGTCGGAGCCCCGGCTCGTGCCACTGACCGGGCGGGCGCCCACCTGCATGAGGTGGGTCTCGATGGCGGTAATCTTCATAGGGTTTCCGATGTGAGCGAACGAAGGAACTGGGCGGCGCCGTCGAGCGACCGCCGGGCCGCCTTTACCATGCGGCCGCGGTTGATGAAGCCGTGCACGACGCCCGGCTCGAAGTGCAGGGTCGTGCGCACGCCCGCCTCGGTCAGCCGGCCGTGCAGTGCGAGCGTGTCGGAGCAGAGGACGTCGAGCCCGGCGGCCAGGAGCCAGGTCGGCGGCAGGCCGGCGACATCCGCGAGGAGCGGCTGGAGCAGCGGGTCTGCCCGGTACTGGCCGGTCGGATCGTACTGCTCGATGAAATACGCCATGCGCTCGCGCGAGAGGCCGAAGCGGCCGTCGGCGAAGCGGCGATAGCTGGCGGTCTCCAGATCGGCGCCGAAGACCCCATAGAAGAGGACGAGGCCGGCGAGTCGCTCGAGCTTCCCCGAGACCGCCGCGGCGAGCGCCAGGTTGCCGCCGGCCGAGGTGCCGGAGATCGCCATCCGCCCCGCGTCCAGCCCGTGCGCCGCACCGTCGTTCTGCAGCCACTGGCCGGCGGCGATGACGTCCTCGAGGCCGGCGGGGAAGGGGTGCTCCGGGGCGAGGCGATAGGTCGGGGCCGCGATCGCCCAGCCGGTGCGGGCGGCGAGCGTGCGAATCAGGGGCTCGTTCTGCACGACGCTGCCGACGACCCAACCGCCGCCATAGACGTAGAGCAGGACGGGGAGCGGCCGCTCGGCGACCGGGCGGAACACGCGCACCGGCACAGGGCCACCGGGTCCGGGGGCGACATGGTCCTCGACCGCCGCCATCTCGGGCAGGCCCTCGTTCCAGAAGGCGGCGCCCGCCCGGCCCCGTGCCCGCTCCTCGTCGAGATCGCGAGGTGGCGGCATTGCTGCGTCGCGGGCGGCCTCGAAGGCCATGGCCTCGGCCATGTCGGGGTCGAGAACTTCTCTCATGCATTTGCCTCGTAGCGATGGCGACCGAGCATGCCACGATGGCGCGGGTCGGGATGGGGGACGGCGGAGAGGAGGGCCTTCGTGTAGCCGTGCTGCGGGTTCGTGCAGACTTCCTCGGTCTCGCCGATCTCGACCACCTTGCCGCGGAACATGACCGCCACCCGGTCGCAGAAATAGCGGATCACGCTGATGTCGTGGCTGATGAAGATGAAGGAGAGGCCGAGCCGCTCCTGCAGCTCGAGCAGCAGGTCGAGGACCTGGGTGCGCAGCGAGACGTCGAGGGCGGAGGTCGCCTCGTCGGCGACGATGACCCGGGGCTCGAGGGCGATAGCCCGGGCGATGCCGATGCGCTGGCGCTGCCCGCCCGAGAAGGCGTGCGGATAACGCTCCATGGCCGTGGCCGGCAGGCCGACGACATCGAGAAGCTCGGCGACGCGGGCGCGCAGCTCGGCACCCCTGGCGACGCCGTTGACCAGGAGCGGCTCGCCGATGATCTGGGCCACGTTCATGCGCGGGTTCAGGGAGGCGAACGGGTCCTGGAAGATCATGCGGATATCGCGGCGGATGCGCTCGAGGCCCTGGCCGCTGGCGGCGGCGACATCGGCGACCGCACCGTCGCCGGCCCGGTAGAGCATCTCGCCGCGGCTCGGGTCGTGGACCCGGAGCAGGCAGCGGCCGAGCGTGGTCTTGCCGCTGCCGCTCTCGCCGACGACACCCAGGTTCTCGCCCTCGTGCAGCGTCAGCTCGATGTCGTCGAGCGCCTTCAGGAGATGGCCCTTGCGTCGCCGGAAGCCGTGGCGAAGGTCGAATTCCTTGACGAGGCCGCGGATCTCGACGACCGGGCCGCCGATCGCCTGCACGGCGCGGCGGGCGAGGCGCCGCTCGGACGGGCGATCGAGGTCGCGCACCGCCTGCAGCAGCATCTTCGTGTAGTCGTGCTGCGGCGCATAGAAGATCTCCTCGACCGAGCCGCGCTCGACCAGCTTGCCGTGGCGCATGACAACGATGGCATCGGCCGTCTCCGCCACCACGCCCATGTCGTGGGTGATCAGCACCAGCGCCATGCCGGTGTCGCGCTGC
>CAZGUW010000500.1:0-2224 GCA_964528705.1 uncultured Geminicoccaceae bacterium | reverse complement strand
CAGGTGCCGCTCGTGTTGCTGACGCTGGTCATCTTCCCCCTGACCCTGGCGCCGATCGACCTGCAGCGGCGGCTGATCGACGATGCCATCGGTGGCCGCAATGCGCGGCTGCTGCTCGTCCTCGCCGGCCTCTATTTCGCCGCCGTGCTGCTGCAGGCCGGACTCAAGCTGGTGCGCAACATCTACCAGGAGCGGGTGGCGCAGGGCATCACCCGGCGCCTGCGCCGGCGCATCCTCGCCGATGGCGACGGGCTCGCCGACGGCACGGCCCAGTCGATCCTCATGGCCGAGGCGGAGAAGCTCGGCGGCTTCGTCAGCGAGGCGGTGGCCTTCCCCCTGCTGCAGGCCGGCATCGTGGTCAGCGTCGCCGGCTACATGCTGGCCGTCGACCCGGCGGTCGCCATCGTGGCGCTCGGGCTCTTCGTGCCCTCGATCATTGCCGTCGCCGTCATGCAGCCGCGGCTCGACCGGCTCTCGGAGCGCAAGACCGAGGTGACACGGAAGCTCGGCGACGCGGCGCTCGGCGAGCGCGAAGGCGAGGCCGCCGAAACGCGGCTCGACCGGCTGGTCGAGACGATCTACGGCCTGCGGATCCGTTTCGCCGTGGTCAAGTATGCGCTCAAGGCCTTCAACAACCTGCTCGGCCATCTCGGGCCGCTCAGCATCCTCGCCTTCGGCGGCTGGCTGGTGCTCGAGGGCTCGACCACGGTCGGCACCATCGTCGCCTTCGCGTCGGGCTACCAGCGCATGACCGACCCGGCCCGCGAGCTTCTCAACTTCTACCGGCGGCTCTCGCTGATGCGGGTGCAGTACCGGATGGTGCGCGAGGCGGCGGAGGGCACCTGAGGCTTGCCCCGGTGCGGCGCATGGCGAAGAATGGCAGATCGGCAACCGCTACCGGGAACCGGACCATGAGGCGCTTCGGTCTCGCCGCGTTGCTCTGGCTCCTGCTGTCCGGCTTCGCCGGAGCGACGGACTATGAATGGCAGCTGCCGGACTGGATGCCGCCGCCGCCGGTGCCGGTGGCGAACCCGATGTCGGCGGCGAAGGTCGAGCTCGGCCGGCGGCTCTTCTTCGACAGCCGGCTCTCGGCACCGAACTACCTGACCTGCGGCCATTGCCACAAGCCCGAGCTGGGTTTTTCCGACAGCCGCCCGTTCTCCTTCGGCATGAGCGGCGAGCGCCACCCGCGGAACACGCCGGGTCTCGCCAATGTCGGCTATCTCAGTCCTTTGGGGTGGGTCGACCCGGATGTCCGGGACCTCGAGAGCCAGGTGCTCGTGCCGCTCTTCAACACGCGCCCCGTGGAGATGATGGCGAAGGGCATGGCGGACGACATCGTTCGCCGGCTCGAGGCTGACCGGGTGACGCGCGAGCATTTCGAGGCGGCCTTTCCGGAGACCGGCGGCAGGATCGACCTCCTCGCCATCCAGCGGGCGGTCGCCGCCTTCCAGCGCAGCCTCCTGAGCTTCGACAGCCCCTTCGATCGCTGGTACGGGGATGGCGAGTCCGAGGCCATCGATGCCGAGGCGCGGCGCGGGTGGGCGCACTTCAACGACCCGGCGATCGGCTGTGCGGGCTGTCACCCGCCGCCGCTCTTCACCGAGGCACTCCTGCCGGGCGTGCCGCGCGACGTGCCTGCCGGGGACGGGTCGCGACCGGCCTTCGGCCACGCCCGGACGTACGATGCAGACGGGCGCCGCCTGCGCACGCCGAGCCTGCGCAATGTCGAGGCGACGCCGCCCTACATGCACGATGCCCGCCACGCGACGCTCGAGGAGTTGCTCGCCGCCTATCGTCTGGCCACCGGGGCGGCGCTCGATGCCGGGGAGGTTGCGGCGCTTGTCGCCTTCCTCGAATCGCTGACCGACCGTCGGTTCCTCGGCAACGGGGCCCTGGCCTCGCCCTAAGCCGGGGCTGGCGCAAGCGGCCGGGGCCTGCCATAGCGGCGCCACCAACGTGTTCAGGCAAGGGAGGACAGGCGGGATGGCCGAACGGCTGCTCGAAGGACAGGTGGCGCTGGTGACTGGCGCGGGCAGGGGGCTCGGGCGTGCCTTCGCCGAGCGGCTGGCGGCCATGGGCTGCGCCATCGGCGTGCATGGCCGGCGCGAGCACGGCCCGGCCGAGTACGGCGAGGGCACGACGCTGACCGCGACCGCCGAGTTCATCACCATCGCGCCGGCCGACCAGGCGTGGATCCCGGCAAGCGGGGCGATGTCGCCGG
>CAZGUW010000499.1:0-2225 GCA_964528705.1 uncultured Geminicoccaceae bacterium | reverse complement strand
CCCGTGGTCAGTCGCCGGGTGCGGTCATGTGCTTGCTCATGTCGGCGCCCTGGCCCATTCGCTCGAGCAGGTCGAGCTGCAGCTCGAGCCAGGCCGAGTGACCCTCCTCGTCCAGCAGGGTCTGCTCGAAGAGCGTGCGCGTGCCGACATCGCTCTCCCTGGTCGCCGCCTCGGCTGCCTCGGTGTAGAAGGCGATGGCACCCTGCTCTTCCGCGAGATCGGCCTTGAACATCTCCTCGAGCGACGTGGCGCGGCGCGGCGTCTTGCTCGCCTCGAGCTTCGGCTCGCCCTTGAGGAACATGATCCGATCGATGAAGGCCCCGGCATGGCCGAGCTCCTCCTGCATCTCCTCGCGCATCTTCGCCGCCAGCCGGTCGAGGCCCCAGTCGTCCAGCACATGGGCGTGCATGAGGTACTGGTGCACCGCGGTCAGCTCCATCGAGAGCGCCTTCTGGAGATTCTCGATCGCCTTCGTGTTCTTGCTCATGGTCTCGCCTTTCCGGGTCGCATGATTTTTCTGGCCAAGGGGGCGACCGGACGAAGCGAATTCGTCGCGATCGCCCCCTCTCCATGGTGGGCAAGCCCGGGGCCGTCCGCTAGCCTTTGCGACGGCGTGTCACGCATCGGGGGGGATAGTTGAAGGATCTGGATTCGGACAGCACCGGTCCGCTCTTGGTCGGCGTCGATGCCGGCACGACGAATACCAAGGCGATCATCGTCGACCTCGCCGGGCGCGTGGTCGCCGAGGCGAGCGAGCCGACGCGGATCGAGTATCCGATGCCCGAATGGGCCGAGTATGCGGCCGAGACGCTCTGGCAGGTGGCGGCCAGCGCCATTCGCCGCGCCGTCGGCCAGCTCGACGATCCGAACCGCATCCAGGGCGTTGCCGTCGCCAGCATGGCCGAGACCGCCGTGCCGCTCGATCGCGAAGGTGAAGCCACCGGCCCCGCCATCGCCTGGTTCGACAAGCGCACCCGCGCCGAGCTGGCGCTGATCGAGGAGCGCGTCGGCCGGGACCGTCTCTTCGAGATCTCGGGCCTCGCCCCCGAGCCCATCTTCGGCCTCTGCAAGCTCCTCTGGCACAAGCGCCACCGCCCGGAGAGCTTCGCCCGTACGGTCAAATGGCTGAACGCCGCCGACTACATCGCCTGGCGCCTCTCGGGCGAGATGGCGACCGACTACAGCCTCGCCAGCCGCACCTTCGCCTTCGATCTCGGCACGCGGCAGTGGTCGTCGGAGGTGCTGGAGGCGGTCGGCGTCGATCCCGCCCTCATGGCGCCGCTGGTACGAAGCGGCCAGAAGGTCGGCACGGTGCAGGCGGACGCCGCCGCCGCCACCGGCCTGCCGCGCCACTGCGTGGTGGCGGCCGGCGGTCACGACCACATGGTCGGCTCCGTCGCCGCCGATGCCATGCGGCCCGGCGTCATGCTGCTCTCGACCGGCACCACCGAGGCAATCCTGATGGGCCGCGACCGGCCGGGCAGGGACCCCGCCCTCGGCCGGGCCGGCTATGCCCAGGGCCTGATGTGGGTCGACGAGCCCGTCTACTACGTCATGGGCGGGGTCTTCACCGCCGGCGGCTCGATCGAGTGGTTCCGCCGCACCCTGGGCGCCGGGGCTGGCGCCGAGGGTGCCGACTACGCCACCCTCGTCGCCGAGGCGGACGCCGTCCCCGCCGGCAGCCTCGGTGCTCTCTTCCTGCCGCAGCTCCGCCTCGGCACGCCGCCGCATATCGACGGCCACGCCCGTGGCGCCTTCCTCGGCCTCAGCACGGACGTGACCCGCGGCTGCCTCTTCCGCGCCGTGCTCGAGGGCATCGCCGCCGACTCACGGCTCTGCGTGGAAGGCATGCTCCGGCTCCTGCCGGCCGAGCCGCCGCACGAGGTCCGGATCATCGGCGGGTTGACCCGCAACGCGCTTTACATGGCGATCAGGAGTGCCGTCGCCGGCCGGCCGCTCAGCGTCGTCGACCTGCTCGCCGGCCTCGGCGCCGGGCTCTACCCGAGCCTCGCCGCGAGCCTCGAGGCGATGCGGCCGCCCGAGCACAAGGTCGCCCCCGACGCGGCGACGGCCGAACTCTACGACCGCCTTGTGCGCGAAGCCTACGCCCCGGCCTACCCGACCGTGCGCTCCCTGCACGCGGCGGCGCAGAAGGTCATTTCTTCAAACGCCTAGCAGGTCGCTGAAAAATCGGGTCGCTGCTCTGTGCTCCAACCTTGGCGTGC
>CAZGUW010000498.1:0-2259 GCA_964528705.1 uncultured Geminicoccaceae bacterium | reverse complement strand
CCAGAGAACCGGCCGCAAGTCGGCGCGTCCTCGTCACCGCGTCCCGGTCAACGCCGGGCCGCCTCGATGATTGCCCGCACCTCGGCCATCACCGCTTCATGCGGCACAACCCGCCCCGCCGCCATGTCCGACAGGCCCCGCCGGATGGCAGCCACGGTAGCGGCCTCGCGCGCCACGTAATCCGCCACCGCCACCGCAGCCAGATCCGCCGACCCGCACTGCCGTTCACTCGCCAGCCGTTCCAGCTCGGCCTCGACCTCGGGGGCAAGCGAAATGGTCATCGTCAGCGGCATCGGTGGCTCCTTTTTCAGCAAGTCCATTTTTAACAGTTGCGTGCGGCTGCGCCAACGCCGCGTCTTCCTGCGCCGCGTGACACTGCCGCAACCCCCCGGGAAGCCGTGGCTGCTGCCAATCTCTAAATTTCCGCCGACCCTTGACTCGACGAACAGCAACGTCGTCTCGTGGATCCCGAAGCGCTGCCGGCCTTCCCGCGCCACGAAGCAGCAACGGCAAAGGCCGACCTTGGCGCTGCCAATCTCGCCGAGGAGGCTCTGCCCGAAGAGCTGCGCAACGCTCGTGAAACCTCGCAGACCAGCGCGAGTCGGGCCGTCGGACGCAGCTTTGGCCGAGCGAATCCTGGCGCAACATCGTCATCGCGGTCGCCGGTCAGGCTCTTGCCTGGCTGTGCAAAGTCACCCAACACGCCCGGATCGGGTTGCCCGATTGATTGGCAATGCCGAACTTGTCGCCGCTCTCAAGAGCCTGTTCGGCGGCTGATTGGAGCCGCTGCCCTTGGTTCGCCATTGGCATCCCCGCTCAGAACCGTGTTACGATGCACCCCATGAGCGAAATACTGAGACAGGCATTGCGCGACCTCGACCATCTCCCGGAAGCCGAGCGGGCGCGGATCGAGGCCATGCTGGTGGACGAGGTCCGTCGCGCCAGGCAGTCGAGCCGTCCCCGCAGGGGCCGTTGGGCGCAGGTGGCCGACCGGCTGGCAGCGCTGGACGTGCTGGAAGGACGCAGCGATGGCCTCGTGCGCCATGTGCGGGCCTTCCGCGATGACTTCGCGCTCGACGAGCCGCCGCAGCCCTGACCGGTATGGCCGGCTATCTGCTCGATACCAACATCGTCTCCTATCTGATCGACACGCGGGCAATGGCTCATCGTGCTGTGCATGATCGGCTGGCCCGGCTGGCTGATGACGATACGGTCTCGGTTTCGATCCTGAGCTGCTACGAGCTGCAGCATTGGCTGGCCTTCGACGAGGCCCGGCAGGCTCCGCTCGATGCGCTGCTCACCGATTTCGCCATCGAGCCGCTAACCGGTGAAGGTGCGACCGTTTTCGGTCGGCTGGCCCGCCGCCTGCGTGACCATGTCGGCGCTGCCACCATGCGCCGAGCGAGCATCGACTGCATGATCGCCGCTTCCGCAATTGTTGCGGGACACATCCTCGTCTCCAACGACGCCGTCTTTGCTACTCTCGAAGCGATCTCGCCGGAGTTGCGCCTCGACAACTGGGTCGGTTAGCAAGAACCTTCAACGGTCCCCGACGCCGTCGGTATCGATGGCACGGCAAGACTCACCATGTCGCAGAATCTGCGACGAAACTCCTTGGGTTGTCGCACTATACGCGACAGTCGGGAGCGAACGAACCCGCGGAAGCGACGATCGAACCCGCGGATTCGACCAACGAACCCGGGGAAATCCAGCATTTTCGGCTTCACACGACCAACGAACCCCGGGAAAAGCGGATATGCACCATCGAACCCGAAGGCCCTCGACAAGCGGCGCTAACTAGGCTATAAATCCTAGTGCATGATCGATGCGCGTGGCGGCTTTCAGGACTTGGCGTCGAGCTCGGCGAGGGACTGCAGGCCGCGGTCCTGGAAGACACGGTCGAGGCCTTCCATGATCAGCGTGTGCATCTTCTCGCGCTCGTCGAAGGCGAGGCGGCGGAGCTGCTCGTAGACGGGGATCGGCAGGTAGACGGTCTGCTGCTTGATCGGCTTGTTGGCGATGGTCCGCTTGGGGGCGGCCTTCGGCGCCTTCGGCCGGAGCTGGGTCGGCGGGGTCGGCTCGGCGACCTCGAGCAGGGCCTCAAGCGATGTTCTTTTGCGTGCCATCCTGCATCTTCTCCATCTTCTTCACGAGCCACGCCCAGAGCTCCTCGATCTCCATGGCCGCCTTGCCGCCCGGCTCGAACTCGCCGACCCCGAGCCCGGCGCCCTGCGCGTCCTGGAAGACGCTGCGCGAGAC
>CAZGUW010000497.1:0-2276 GCA_964528705.1 uncultured Geminicoccaceae bacterium | reverse complement strand
GCACGCGCGAGCGCTACCGGCAGCGCAAGGCGGCCTACGACCGCATGGCGGCCGCTTTCCCCTCGACCGGCGCGGCGGGCGACAAGCAGGCCCAGGTCGACCACATCGAGGCGACCAACGCGCGCGTCGCGGCGGAGCTGGAGCAGACGCTGCTGGGCAACGGATACGAGGTCTGGACCGATCCCCAGCTCCTGATCCACGAGGACGACCGGGCGGCGGCGGACGCCGAGAATGCCGAGACCACCCGGCTTCGCGTCCATCTCGCCCGGCAGGACGCCGGGAAGTGGGTGACACCCCTTGCCGACGATGCCACCGACAGGGCCGAAGCGCTGCTCGATCGCCGGGCGGCCCTGCGCGAGAACCCGAAACCGCCCGCCACGCCGCTGCCGACGGCCACCACAGCACCCGTGACGGCTGGGGCTGCCTCGAGCAGCACGCCGCCGTCCTAGCCCGCGGCGATCCGGCGCTCAAACCTCGCCGAAGATCCCGTGGAAGCGGCCGAGGAAGCTGCGCAGGCGCTCGGTCTGGGGGTTGTGCAGCACCTCGTCGGGCGTGCCGGACTGGGCGACGAGCCCGCCATCCATGAAGACCACGCGGGTCGCCACGTCGCGCACGAAGAGCATCTCGTGGCTGACCACCACCATGGTCATGCCGCTCCTCGCAAGATCCTGCATCACCGCCAGCACCTCGGCGACGAGCTCCGGGTCGAGCGCCGAGGTGACCTCGTCGAAGAGCATCAGCTTCGGCTCCATCGCCACCGCCCGGGCGATCGCGACGCGCTGCTGCTGGCCGCCCGAGAGCTGGTAGGGATAGTGCTGCCGCCGCTCGGCGAGCCCCACCCGGTCGAGCCAGTGCCGAGCCCGGTCCTGCGCCTCGGCGTTCGACATGCCGCGCACCTTGGTGAGGCCAAGCATGACGTTGGCCTCGGCCGTCATGTGCGGGAAGAGGTTGAAGCTCTGGAAGACCATGCCGATCTTCGCCCGCTGCGCCGAGATCCGCCGCTCGCCGAGCTTGCGCCGCCGGCCGTTGGCGCTGTAGCCGATCGACTCGCCCTCGAGCTCGATCCGCCCCTGGTGATACTCCTCGAGCAGGTTGATGCAGCGCAAAAAGGTCGTCTTGCCGGAGCCCGAGGCACCGATCAGCGCCACCACCTGGCCCTGCTCGATGTCGAGGTCGATGCCCTTGAGGACCTCCGTCTCGTCGTACTTCTTGTGGATGTCGCGGGCGCTCAGCAGGACCATCGGTGGCTCCGTCGGGCAGGCACGGCGGCAGGGGTCGGTTCAGTAGCGCAGATACGCATAGCGCCGCTCCAGTGCCGCCGCGGCCTGGGCGATCGAGAAATTGATGATGATGTAGACGATGGTCGCCGCCATGTAGAACTGCAGGATCATGTAGTTGCGGGCGATCGCCTGCTGGTTGGCGAGCAGCAGCTCGACCACGCCGATCACCGAGAGCAGCGTCGTCCCCTTGACGATCTCGAGCGCCGTGTTGACCCAGGGTGGCAGCGCCCGGCGCACCGCCTGCGGCAGGATGATGTAGCGCAGCCGCTGGGCGAAGCGCATGCCGATCGCCATGCCGGCCTCGTGCTGGCCCTGCGGGATCGACTGCACCGCCCCCCGCACGTTCTCCGCCACGTGCGAGATGCAGAAGAGCGAGAGCGCGACGACACCGGCCCAGTAGGGCTTCACCCCGATCTTGAGGATGGCGAGCCCGTAATAGGTGAAGAGGATCAGCACCAGCACCGGGATGCCGCGCATGACGTCGACATAGAGCCGGGCCAGGATGCGGAAGGGCAGCATGCCGTAGGTCAGGACGAGGCCGAGCGCGAAGCCCAGGATCGTGCCGATGATGATCGTCATGACCGAGCTCGAGATCGTGACGAGCAGCCCGTCGAGCAGCGACCAGCGGGCCGTCCAGGCCTCGTAGAGGAAGGTGCCGCGCTCCAGCTCCATCAGCGCCGGACCATCGTCAGCGAACCACCGCGTAGCGCTTCTCGACCTGCCGGAGTGCGATGGCGATCAGGTAGGCGGTCGCCAGGTAGAGGGCACTTGCAGTGAGCCAGCATTCGATCACCCGGTAGGTGTTGGCGTTGATCTGCCGGGCCGTGAAGGTCAGCTCCGGCACGGCGATGGCGGCGGCGAGCGAGGTGTCCTTGAAGAGCGAGATCAGGTTGTTCGAGACCGCCGGCAAAGTGATGCGGAACATCACCGGCAGCACGACGTAGCGCTGCCGCTGCCAGGGCCGAAGGCCGATCGCCTTCGCCGCCTCGCCATAGG
>CAZGUW010000496.1:0-2287 GCA_964528705.1 uncultured Geminicoccaceae bacterium | reverse complement strand
GAGCGCAACATCCTGCTCACCCTCTGCCTCGACCACATCGCCGGCAAGGTCCCCGTCATCGCCACCACCTCGCACTACTCGACCCGCGTCGCCGTCGAGCGGGCGAAGGCCGCCGAGGCCGCCGGTGCCGCCATGCTGATGCTCATGCCGCCCTATCACGGCGCTCTCCTCAAGGCCGACGAGAAGGGTACCTTCGAGCATTTCGAGGCGATCGCCAGTGCGGTCTCCATCCCCATCATGGTCCAGGACGCCCCCCTCTCCGGCGTCACCCTCTCCGTGCCGTTCCTCGCCCGCCTCGCGCGGGAGCTGCCGACCGTCGCCTGGTTCAAGATCGAGACGCCGATGGCCGCGGCCAAGCTCCGGGCGCTGATCGCCGCCGGCGGCGACGCCATCAAGGGCCCCTTCGACGGCGAGGAATCCATCACGCTGATGGCCGACCTCGACGCCGGGGCGACCGGCACCATGCCCTCCGCTTTGCTCCCCGACCTGATCAAGCCGGTCGTCACCTTCCACCTCGCCGGCCAGACCGAGGAGGCGGCGGCGCAGTACGCGAAGATCCTGCCGCTCATCAATTACGAGAACCGGCAGTGCGGACTCCGCGCCACCAAGACGGTCATGATGGCCGGCGGCGTCATCAAGTCGGACGCCGTTCGCCATCCCTTCGAGCCGCTGCACCCCGCCACCCGTGACGGCCTCCTGCAGCTCGCCCGCCGCACCGGGCCGCTCGCCATCCGCTGGGGGAAATAGCCACGTCCGGGGAGACCCAAACCGCGGCTCGAACCGGGCCCGGCCAGACCGAGTTCGTCGCCCTCTTCGCCCTGGTCACCTCGCTCACCGCCGCCAGCATCGACACGGTGCTGCCGGCGCTGCGCCAGATCGGCCGGGACCTGGCGGTCGCCAATCCGCTCGACACCCAGCTGGTCGTCACCACCTTCATCCTCGGCATGATGCTGGGCGAGCTGGTCTTCGGCCCGCTGGCCGACGCCGTCGGCCGCAAGAAGGCGATCCTCACGGGCCTCGCCATCTACGTGGTCGGCAGCCTCGTCGCCAGCTTCGCCACCTCCTTCGAGACCCTGATCGCCGCCCGCATCATCCAGGGCATCGGTGCCGCCGGCCCGAAGATCGCGTCCCGCGCCCTCATCCGCGACCGCTTCGCCGGCGAGGCCATGGCGCGCGTCCTCTCGCTCGTCTTCATGGTCTTCATCCTCGTGCCGATGATCGCCCCGGCCATCGGCCAGCTCATCACCGCCACCGCCGGCTGGCGGACGATCTTCACGGCATATCTCGGCTGGGCAGCACTCACCGCCCTCTGGCTCGCCATCCGCCAGCCGGAGACCCTGCCGCCCGAGCGCCGCATCCCGATGCACCTCGTGCCGCTGCTGCGAAACGCCGCCCTCATCGTCCGCCACGGCCAGGTCATGGCGCTCACCATTGCCGCCGGCGGCGTCTTCGGCGCCATCCTCCTCTTCGTCGGCACCTCCCAGGCCGTCTTCCTCGACCTCTACGCCATCGACGCCCTCTTTCCCGCCTGCTTCGCCATGCTGGCCTTCGGCCTCGGCCTCTCCTCCTTCATCAACAGCCGCATCGTCGTCCGCCTCGGCATGGCGGCCATCTCGCGCTTCGGCCTCACCGCCCTCGTCACGCTCGGCACCCTCTTCGTCCTCGTCGGCCTCGTCACCGCCGGCCGGCCACCGCTCTGGCTCTTCATGACCCTGAGCTTCCTCTGCTTCACCGCCTTCGGCCTGCTCTTCGGCAACCTCAACGCCATGGCCATGCGCCACCTCGCCCGCGTCGCCGGCCTCGGCGCCTCCCTCATCTCCGCCATCTCCAGCCTCGTCGCCTTCCTCTGGTCCACCGGCTTCGGCCGCTTCTACAACGCCACCGTCTTCCCCCTCGCGACCGGCTTCGTCGCGGCGGGCATTATTGGACTACTGGCGCTCCACTACGCGGCCCGGAGCCGGGCAGGGGAGGTTTGAGGGGATCAGTCGCGCGGCCAGTCGCCTTCCGGCCAGTCGCGGGCGCCATGGATGATGTGCAGGATGACGACGGATCCGCCGCGCCCGTGGGTGTCGGCACCGTCGATGGCATAGGCGATGATATAGGGCAGCCCAAGGACCACCTTCTCGAACGTGCCGGCGACCCGCCCGCGCCGCCCGATGGCGAGCTGCCCGAGCCCTGATGCCACGGTATCCACCCGTTCGGCGACATTCGCCGCCGCCACAGGGTTCGCCTCTGCGATGAAACGAACGATTTCGAGAAGCTCCTTGCGTGCCGCAACCGACCAGAG
>CAZGUW010000495.1:0-2289 GCA_964528705.1 uncultured Geminicoccaceae bacterium | reverse complement strand
CAATTGTCGCGTATAACGCGACATAAGCGATCGTGATGTCGCGTATAGCGCGACAATTGGCCCGAACTGTCGCGCTATATGCGACAGGCAGCGACGAACGAACCCGCGGATTCGACGATCGAACCCGCCGAATCGACGATCGAACCCGGGGATTCGACGAACGAACCCGACCATCCGCAAACGAACCCGGCACCGGTCAAGTCGTTGTAATAACGTAATAATCCGGCGCTTCCCGGCGTCTCGGCCGGTGCGCCGGGCCCCGGCCGGGCACGATTTGCCGAACGGACCCGAAGCGGCTTGCGCGGCAGCCCGAAATAGGCTATTATTCCTTCCAACAAGCGCCGTGATGGCCGGCCGCCATCTCCGACAGGATCGTCAGCCGCCACCCTCGTCCGGCAGCCGGTAGAAGACATGGTCGCCGAGCCGCACCGTCTTGACATAGTCGTCGGCCCAGTCCGGCGTGTCGTTGATGCCGTGGAAGAAGAGCGCCCCGTCGGTGCGATCGGGCAGCTCCTGGTTCAGCGCCCGGCGCGCCACCTCGGTGGTGATCGCATAGCGGTCCGGCTCCTCGACAGCGTCGGAGCTGCCGTCGCACCACCAGGCGAACTGGCAGGGCCCGCCGTCCTTGCCTTCGGTCACGACGCCGCAGATCGTGTCCGGGAAGGGCTCGGCGGCAAGGCGGTTCATGACCACGTTGGCGACGCCCTCCATGGCGGCCACGTCCTCGCCCTTGGCTTCCCAGTAGATGGTCCGGGCGAGGCAGGTGAGCGGGTCCTCGAGCGGCGCCACGCCTTCGGGATCCACCGCCGCCGCCTCGCTCTCCGTCAAGGGCTCCGCCGCCGGCGCATCGCTCGCCCCGGCCGCCTCCTCCTCGAGCCCCTCGAGCTGCTCCAGCGTCTCGCCCTCGGCCCCGTCCTGCGCCCGCGCCGGGCTCGTGGCCAGGAGCGCCGCGCACAAGCCGGCAAGGACCCATGTACCCCGCATCATGCGCCACCTCGCCACAGGCGGACGAGGGTGCCGTCCGCCCCCTCGACCGGGTCGGTGCCGGGCAGCGCCACGGCAGCACAGCGCGCCACCAGCGCGGCCATGTCCTCGCCGGCGGGGCGCAGCACACCCGGCCCCTCCTGGCCCGGCGGATACCCGCCGACCACCAGGAGATCGGGGCTGGCCGAGAGGCGCTTGTGCCCCGTTCCCGCCGGCAGCACCACCACGTCGCCGGCCCGGACCGTCACGTCCGGCCCGCGCGCCCCGCCGAGCTGCACGACCGCCTCGCCCCGGGCGATGCCCAGGACCTCATGCGCGTCATCGTGGAAATGCTGGTAGGGGAAGATCCCGTTCTGCCAGGTGCCGCCCCAGCCATTACCCCGGAACAGTCCCTCCAGCCGGTCGGCCAACCCCGCCTCGGCCGGGAAGGCGTTCCGGTAGAGGACGACCGGCAGGGTCGAGTTCGGCACGTCCGCGCCGGGCTCCAGCACCAGGGTCTCGACCGTTGCCATGCTGGGTCCTCCTAGAAGCCGTAGAGCCTGGCGGGATTGTCGACGAGGATCCGCTTGCGGACGGCCTCGTCCGGCGCCCAGCTCAAGAGCGTGTCGAGCAGCATGGCGTCGTCCTTGGGCGCCTGGCCCGGATGCGGCCAGTTGCTTGCCCAGAGCATGCGCTCGGGCGCATCCTCGACCAGCACGCGGGCCAGCCGGCCGACATCGTCATAGGTCGGCGGGCCGACCTTCGAGGTCTCGTAAGGTGCCGAGAGCTTGACGTAGCACCCCGCCTCGACCAGCCGGCGCAGGCAGGCGAAGGCCGGATCGTCGGTGTCGACCGGCTCCAGGTACTTGCCGGTGTGGTCGATGACGAGCTGCACGTCGAGACCGAGGAGGGCTTCCATGTGCTCGGGCAGCAGGCGGCCGTCGAGCTGCACCTGCAGGTGCCAGCCGAAGGGCTTCACCATGGCGGCGAGCGCCGGCAGGTCGGCCCAGTCATAGACCCCGCCCTTGAGCATGAAGACGCGAAGGCCCCTGGCCCCGGCCCGGTTCAGCCGGTCGAGTTCGGCCTCATCCGTGCCCTTCGGCACCACCACGACGGCCCGCGCCGTCTCGCCAATCGCCCCGACATTGTCCATGGTGACGGTATTGTCGTAACCGTAACCGGCGGCCTGGACGACCACCACCCGTTCGAGGCCGAGCCGCTTCTGCACCTCGCGGTACTGGGCCAGCGTCGCCTCGGGCGGGCTGTTCCAGCTGGTCGCCGGCAGGGGCCAGCGATCATAAGGACCGTAGAAATGCATATGCGTAT
>CAZGUW010000494.1:0-2301 GCA_964528705.1 uncultured Geminicoccaceae bacterium | reverse complement strand
GCCGCCCACAGCGGATGTTAGTTGTGCAGGGGAAAGTCCGATCAGCTGGAGCCGCGGCCATGTCGATCCGTCACCACTTCCTGCCCTTCCTCGTCGCCATGGCACTTGCCGGTGCGCCGGGCACGCCGCTCCTCGCCCAGTCGAGCTGGGAGGAGGATCTCGCCGCCGAGATCCTGATCATGGAGGACTGCACGGTCAGCTTTCTCAGCCAGATCGTCGAGCGCCAGATCGACGGCCGGTCGCTCATCATGGCCAAGGTGCATTGCGAGGACGGCCGCACCTTCGATGCGACGCGCGAGGACAGCTTCGCCGCCTTCGATTTCCGCGCCTGCGAGCCCGAGGAAGAACCCGCGACCTGCTGATCCAGGCCTCAGCCGCCCGCCCGCCCCCGCCGCTCGAGCCAGCGCGCCATGGCGACGATCTTCGGGCGGGTGAAGAGGATGGTCGAGACATGCCGGTAGCGCGGCACGAGCTTGAGCCGTGCGCCGGGCAGGTGGCGGGCGTACCAGCGCCCGTGATTGGGCGCCACCACGCCATCGGCGAGCCCGTGGACGATGCGCACCGGGCAGTCGAGCGCCGTGTGGTCGATGTCCCAGGGCGTGGTCAGGATCCGCAGGTCGGTCTGCACACCCTCGGGCCCGCGCTCGTTGCCGGTCACGATCGACCGCGACAGCCGCCGGGCGAGGAGCTGCATCACCGCCGTGGACGGCAGGAGTTCGCGCTCGGCGGCCAGCGTCATCCTCAGCCAGCCATTGGCGACGAGCGGCCGGCTCAGGAACTCGCGCAGGTTCGGCACCACCTTCTCGCGCAGCACCGGCTGCTCGGCGAAGTCGACCAGGAGCCGCATCGGCAGGCCGGCCGTGCGGACGAGGCCGGCATGCGCGACACCGGCCACCAGGAAGAGCTCGCGCACCCGGGGCCCGAGCCGCAGGGCTGCCGCCAGCGTGTACGGGGCGCCGGCCGAGACACCGAAGAGGCAGCAGCGCTCGATACCGAGGTCGTCGAGGACCGCCTCCACGTCGCGGCCATATTGCGCGAGCGATGGCCGTGGCAGGGGATCGCTCAGCCCGTAGCCCGGCCGGTCGAGGGCGACGACGCCGTGCCGCGGCTCGCCGCCGACGAAGGCCTCGAGGCGGCTGCCGAGAATGCCGTGCAGGTAGACGATGGGCTCGGCGCAGGCCGGGCCGGCCCGCGCCACGCCGACATGGCGGCCGTCAGGCAGCCGCAGGCGCGACTCGGTGACCTGCGCCGTGCCCCGGATCGGGTAGATCTGATCGGCCGGGCGCTTCGGCCGCAGAGCCCTGAGCGCCATGCTCTTGACGTCCAACCGCCACTCCTCGAGCCGCCATCCGGCCGACCCTTGTCACCTGTCGGCCCGCCGCTAGAAAGGAGAAGCCTGCGGAAATGGCAAGAGGCGGGGAGGCTCGACCTGTGGAAAACGATCCGGCGCTGCTGATCGGCAAGGGCGAGACCCCGCAGCGCCTGCTGCTCCGCCTCGCCAACCGCCACGGGCTGATCACCGGGGCGACCGGCACCGGCAAGACCATCACCCTGCAGATTCTGGCCGAGGCCTTCAGCCGCGCCGGCGTGCCGGTCTTCTGCGCCGACGTGAAGGGCGACCTCTCGGGCATCGCCATGGCCGGCGAGCCGAACCCGAAGCTCGCGGCACGCGCGGCGGAGCTCGGCGATGCGGACTACGCCTGCGCACCCACGCCTGCCGTCTTCTGGGACCTCTTCGGCGAGCAGGGCCACCCGGTGCGCGCCACCATCAGCGAGATGGGCCCGCTGCTCCTCGCCCGGCTGATGGAGCTGAACGAGGTGCAGGAGGGTGTCCTTACCATCGCCTTTCGGGTCGCCGACGACGAGGGCCTGCTGCTGCTCGACCTCGAGGACCTGCGCAGCATCCTCGTCTTCCTCGCCGACAATGCCGACGCCGTGGCGAAGACCTACGGCAATGTCAGCAAGTCCTCGATCGGCGCCATCCAGCGGCGCCTGCTCGTGCTCGAGGAGGAAGGTGCGGACAAGTTCTTCGGCGAGCCGGCGCTGACGCTAGACGACCTCATGCGCACCGACGATGCCGGAAGGGGCATCGTCAATCTCCTGATGGCCGACCGGCTGATGCGCTCGCCCCGGCTCTATGGCACGTTCCTCCTCTGGCTGCTCTCCGAGCTCTTCGAGACCCTGCCGGAGCTCGGCGACCCGGAGAAGCCGGTGCTCGTCTTCTTCTTCGACGAGGCGCATCTGCTCTTCGACAATTCGCCCAAGGCGCTGCTCGAGAAGGTCGAGCAGGTGGTCCGGCTG
>CAZGUW010000493.1:0-2305 GCA_964528705.1 uncultured Geminicoccaceae bacterium | reverse complement strand
GCTCCGTCGGCGCCTCGGGCGACCTCGCCCCGCTCGCCCACATGACCGCCGCCCTCCTCGGCGTCGGCGAAGCGAGGCTCGACGGCCGCACCCTCCCGGCCACCGACGCGCTCGCCCAGGCGGGCCTCGCCCCCGTCACCCTCGGCCCCAAGGAGGGCCTCGCCCTCCTTAACGGCACCCAGGTGTCGACGGCCCTGGCCCTCGCCGCCCTCCTCCGCATCGAGACCCTCTTCCAGACCGCCCTCGTCACCGGCGCCATGAGCGTCGACGCCGCAAGGGGCTCGGACGCGCCCTTCGACGAGCGCATCCACGCCATCCGCGGCCACAAGGGCCAGATCGCCGTCGCCGCCGCCTTCCGCGCCTTCCTCCACGAAAGCCCGATCCGCGCCAGCCACGTCGACTGCGGCAAGGTCCAGGACCCGTACTCGCTCCGCTGCCAGCCGCAGGTCATGGGTGCCGTCCTCGACCAGCTCCGCATGGCGGCCGGCGTCCTCGTCACCGAGGCCAACGCCGTGAGCGACAACCCGCTCGTCTTCGCCGAGACGGGTGACGTCCTCTCCGGCGGCAACTTCCACGCCGAGCCCGTGGCCCTCGCAGCCGACCAGATCGCCATCGCCACGGCCGAGATCGCCGCCCTCGCCGAGCGCCGCATCGCCATGCTCACCGACGGCTCGATCTCCGGCCTGCCGCCGTTCCTCGTCGCCGATCCCGGCCTCAACTCGGGCTTCATGATCGCCCACGTCACGGCCGCGGCCCTCGCCTGCGAGATCAAGCAGCGCACCCACCCGGCTTCCGTCGACAGCCTGCCGACCTCCGCCAACCAGGAGGACCACGTCTCCATGGCGACCCACGCCGCCCGCCGGCTGCACGCCATGGCCGACGACCTCGAGGCCATCATCGCCATCGAATTCCTGGCCGCAGGGCAGGGGCTCGACGTCCATTTGCCACTCACCACCTCCAAGCGCCTGCTCGCCCCGCACCAGACACTCCGCACCCATGTCGCCACCTGGGACCGGGACCGCTTCTTCGCCCCCGACATCGAAGCCGCCCGCCGCCTCGTCGCCGAAGGTGCCGTCACCAGGGACAGCCTCGACATCCTCCCCGGGCTCGAAGCCCCATGATCACCGTGGACGTCGAGGAGCGCGGCACCCCCCTCCTGCTCAGCCTGCCGCACACCGGCACGGGCCTGCCCGAAACCCTCGCCGAGCGCCTGACCGATGCCGGCCGGTCCCTCGTCGACACGGACTGGCATGTCGACCGCCTCTACGCCTTCGCCGACGAAATGGGTGCCACCACCGTCAAGGCCGGCTTCTCCCGCTACCTCATCGACGTCAACCGCGACCCCTCCGGCCAGTCGCTCTACCCGGGCCAGGCCACGACCGAACTCTGCCCCACCACCACCTTCGACGGCGAGCCGCTCTATCGCGACGCCGAGATCCCCGACGCGGCAGAAATAGAAGCCCGCCGCCGGGACTGGTTCGACGCCTACCACGAGGCCCTCGCCGCCCAGATCGACCGCCTGAAGGCGCGCTTCGGCATCGTCCTCCTCTATGACTGCCACTCGATCCGCTCGGTCGTCCCCCGCCTCTTCCCTGGCACGCTGCCGGTCCTCAATCTCGGCACCAACGAAGGCCGCTCCTGCTCGCCCGCCCTGCGCGCCAAGCTCGTCGCCGTCATGGCCGAAAGCGGCCTGACCCACGTCGCCGACGGCCGCTTCAAGGGCGGCTGGATCACCCGCCACTACGGCGACCCCGCGAACGGCGTCGAGGCCGTGCAGATGGAGCTCGCCCAGGCCGCCTACATGGACGAAGCACCCCCCTGGCCGTACCGCGCCGACCTCGCGGCAAAGCTCGAGCCGACCCTCCGCCGCCTGCTCGAAACCATGCTCAGGGCCAAAGGAGAGCAAAAATGAACCCGCGCCTCGACAATGCCCGCCGCATCAAGGCCCCGCACGGCACCGAGCTCCGCGCCAAGTCCTGGCTCACCGAGGCGCCGCTGCGCATGCTCATGAATAACCTCGACGCCGAGGTGGCTGAGCACCCCGAATCCCTCGTCGTCTATGGCGGCATCGGCCGCGCCGCCCGCGACTGGCAGGCCTTCGACCGCATCGTCGCGAGCCTCGAAGCCCTCGAGGCCGACGAGACCCTCCTCGTCCAGTCCGGCAAGCCCGTCGGCGTCTTCAAAACCCACGCCGACGCGCCCCGCGTCCTCATCGCCAACTCCAACCTCGTCCCCCACTGGGCCACCTGGGACCACTTCAACGCCCTCGATCGCCAGGGCCTCATGATGTACGGCCAGATGACTT
>CAZGUW010000492.1:0-2314 GCA_964528705.1 uncultured Geminicoccaceae bacterium | reverse complement strand
GCACCCGAGGCGGGCGAGGAGGAGCGGCTTGCCGAGGAGCGCAGCCGGCTCCTGCACAAGGAGAAGCTGGTGAGCGCCCTCGAGGAGGCGCTGGCGCTGGTCGCCGGACCCGAAGCGGCGTCGGCCAGGCTGAGCGCCGCCGAGCGGCGCCTCGCCCGCGCCCCGGAGGTGGCGACGGCGCTGGTCGAGCCGGCGCTCGCCGCCCTCGAGCGGGCGCTGATCGAGGCCGGCGAGGCCGAGGCGCAGATCGAGGAGGCGCTGCGCGAGACCGCGGCGGAGGAGCGCTCGCTGGAGGCGGTCGAGGACCGGCTCTTCGCGCTGCGCGACGCGGCGCGCAAGCACCGGACGGCGGTGGACGAACTGCCGGCGCTGCTCGCCCGGACCGCGGAAGAGCTGCAGGCGCTCGATGCCGGGGCGGAAGCGCTCGAGGGGCTGGAGCGGGCGGCCCGGGCGGCGCGCGAGCGCTATCTCGAGGTGGCGCGCGCGCTCGGCCAGAGCCGTGCTGCGGCGGCCGGCCGGCTGGAGAAGCTGGTGGCGGCGGAGCTGCCGCCCCTGAAGCTCGACAAGGCCCGGCTCGCCATCCGGCTCGAGCCCCTGGACGAGGACGATGCCGGGCCGGACGGGCTCGACCGGGTCGCCTTCCTGGTCGCCACCAACCCGGGCCAGCCGCTCGGGCCGATCGCCAAGATCGCCTCGGGCGGCGAGCTGTCGCGGCTGATGCTGGCGCTCAAGGTCGTCCTCGCCCGGGATGCGGCGAGCGGTACCCTGATCTTCGACGAGGTCGATGCCGGGATCGGTGGTGCGACGGCCGACGCGGTGGGCGAGCGGCTGGCCCGGCTGGCGCGCGAGCGCCAGGTGCTGGTGGTGACCCACGCGCCGCAGGTGGCGGCGCGCGCCGACCATCACCTGAAGGTCGAGAAGCTGTCCGAGCAGGCGGAGGCGAGGGTGGTGGTGCGGGCGCTGGATGCCGCCGAGCGGCGCGACGAGATCGCCCGCATGCTGGCCGGTGCCGAGATCACCGCCGCTGCGCGCGCCGCGGCGACGAGCCTGCTCGATGCGGGGAGCGTGCGGTGAGCCAGGCGGAGGAATTGGCGGTCGAGGCGCTGGACAGGGCGGCGGCTGCGGCCGAGCTCGCCCGGCTCGCCGCCGTGATCGCCCGGCACGACCGGCTCTATCATCAGGCGGACGCGCCGGCGATCAGCGATGCCGACTACGACGCGCTGGTCCGCCGCAACCGGGCGATCGAGGCGCGTTTCCCGGCGCTGGTGCGGCCCGACAGCCCGAGCCTGCGGGTCGGGGCGGCGCCGGCCGAGGCGTTCGGCAAGGTGGTGCACCCGGTGCCGATGCTGTCGCTCGACAACGCCATGGAAGAGGCGGCGGTGGTCGAGTTCCTGGCGCGCATCCGCCGCTTTCTCAACCTCGCCGCCGATGCCCCGGTGGAACTCCTGGCCGAGCCCAAGATCGACGGGCTCTCCTGCGCGATCCGCTACGAGGCGGGGCTCCTGGTCACCGGCGCCACGCGGGGCGATGGCACCACCGGCGAGGACATCACCGCCAACGTGCGGACGATCCGCGACATTCCGCAGCGCCTCGCCACGGATGACCCGCCGCCCGTGCTCGAGGTGCGCGGCGAGGTCTTCATGGAGCTCGACGAGTTCCAGAAGCTCAACGAGCGGCGGGCGAGCGAGGAGCTGCCGGTGTTCGCCAACCCGCGCAACGCCGCGGCGGGCTCGGTCCGCCAGCTCGACAGCGCCATCACGGCGTCGCGCCGGCTGCGCTTCTTCGCCTATGCCTGGGGGGCTGCCGAGCCGCCGATCACCGGCAGCTATCACGGCTTCCTCGAGCGGCTCGCCGCCATGGGGTTCAGGGTCAATCCATTGAACCGCATCTGCCGGAGTGCCGAGGAGCTGATCGCCTATCACCGCGAGATCGGCGAGCGGCGGGCCGGGCTCGGCTACGACATCGACGGCGTGGTCTACAAGGTGGACGACCTCCGGCTGCAGCAGCGGCTGGGATTCGTCGGCCGGGCGCCGCGCTGGGCCATCGCCCACAAGTTTCCGGCCCAGCAGGCGGTGACGGTGGTCAACGACATCGTCATCCAGGTCGGCCGCACCGGGGCGCTGACGCCGGTGGCCCGGCTCGAGCCGATCACCGTCGGCGGGGTCGTGGTCGGCCGCGCCACGCTGCACAACCAGGACTATATCGAGGAGAAGGACATCCGCGTCGGCGACACCGTGGTCATCCAGCGGGCCGGCGCCGAGATCCCGCAGGTGGTCGAGGTGGTGACCGACCGGCGGCCGAAGGGGGCCGAGCC
>CAZGUW010000491.1:0-2314 GCA_964528705.1 uncultured Geminicoccaceae bacterium | reverse complement strand
CTCGAGGAGGCGATGGTGATGTCGGACCGGATCGGCATCATGCGGGCCGGCAGCCTCGTGCAGATCGGGCCGCCGCTCGAGATCTACCAGCGGCCGCGTTCGCGCTTCGTCGCCGAGTTCATGGGCGAGGTGAACGTCCTTTCGGCAGGCGAGGTCGGGGTCGATGGCGGCGGCTGGCTCGTGGTGCGGCCCGAGCAGCTCCGGCCGCTGGCCCCGGACGAGGCGGCCGATGTCGTCTTCGAGGGGCGGATCGTCAACGACTACCTCTTGGGTTCGAGGAAGCAGTTCCACGCCCGGGCCGACGACCGGATGCTGATCGGCGAGATCGCCGTCGGGGCGGGAGGCGTGCCGGGGCCGGGCGAGCCCGTGCGGCTGGGCTTCGATCTCGGTGACGCCGTGCGGGTGCCGGAGTAGACCCGGTGCGGCAGCGAGTCAGCCCGGGCTTTCTTGCCATGCTGCCGGTCATGGCGCTCATCCTGCTGGGCTTCGCCCTGCCCATCCTGCTCGTCTTCCTCTACAGCGTCATGCCGCCCCGAACCTTCTCGCTAGCCGGCGACCCGACGCTCGCCAACTACCGGGCCGCGGTGACCGAGGGCTATCTCTGGCCGCTGGGCTGGTCGCTGTGGCTGGCGGCACTCACCACGCTGATCTGCCTCCTGCTCGCCTGGCCGACCGCCAAGGCGCTGGTGCGCTTCGCCGGCCGCTTCGCCACGCTGGCGACCATCCTGATAGCCCTGCCGATCTTCATCTCCGAGAGTGTCCGCCTCTTCGGCACGGCGCTCTTCATGATGCCGGGCGGCGGCATCTTCGCCGGCAGCCTGAACGCGCTCTTCGGGCTCAAGATCGGCAGCATCCTCTACACGCGGACCGCGACGCTCTTGGGGATGGTCTACATCCACTTCCCCTTCATGCTCTTTCCCATGGTGCTCGGCCTCTCGCTGGTGCCGCAGGACCAGATCGAGGCGGCGCGGGATCTCGGCGCCAGGCCCTTCCAGGTCCTGCGCGAGGTCGAGCTGCCGCTGGCGCTGCCGGGCATCACGGTCGGCACGCTGCTCACCTTCGTGCTCTCGCTCGGCGCCAATGCCGAGGCCGCGATCCTCGGCGGGCAAGCGGTGATCGTCATCACCAAGGCCATCGAGCAGCGCTTCGGCTATGCCCAGGACTGGCCGTCCGGGGCGGCGCTCACCGTGCTCGTCATCCTGGTGACCGCCGCCGTCATCTTCCCCGTCCTGCGCCGGCTCGACCTCGACCGGCTGATCCGGCGCTGAGATGTCGAGCGCACGCGACCGCCTCGTCACCTCGCTGCTGGCGCTCTGGACCGTGCTGGTCCTGGTGCTGCTCTACGTGCCGATCCTCTCGGTCGTGCTCGCCTCGCTCGCCAACACCCGCTACATGCGCTTTCCGCACAAGGTCTGGACGCTGGATGCCTATCGGGACGCGCTGGGCCAGTACACCACGGCCGAGCTGCATCTGACCTCGCTCAAGATCGCCGTGCTCGTGGCGCTCATCGCCGTGCTGCTCGGCGTCTTCGGGGCGCTGGCCTTCGCCCGCTTCGAGTGGCGCGGGCGGAGCCTCTACCAGCGCCTCCTGCTCCTGCCGATCTTCTTCCCGCAGGCTGTGCTCGGCCTGGCGCTGCTGCTCGCCATGACGGCGGCCGGGATCACGCCCTCCTGGCGGACCGCGGTTTTCGCGCACCTGGTCTGGGTGGTGCCGATCGTGACGCTGGTGATCTCGATCCGGCTCTACGGCTTCGACGTGGCGCAGGAGGAAGCGGCCTTCGACCTCGGCGCCTCGCGGCTGCAGGTGTTTCGCGAGGTGACCCTGCCGGCGCTCGGACCCGGCATCGTCTCGGGCGGGCTCTTCGCCTTCCTGCTCTCCTGGTCGAACCTGCCGCTCTCGATCTTCACGACCGGCTCCGACACGACGCTGCCCTTGTGGCTCTTCTCGCGCACCGCCACCAACTACTCGCCCCTGGTGCCGGCGCTGGCGGTGATCGCCACGGGCGCCTCGGTCCTCGTGGTCCTTGCCGCGGCGCTGGCGCTCGCCGGCTGGCGGCGGCTCGCGGCGCGCCGTTCAGCCTGAGGTCGTCACCCCGGCGAGGTGATTGTCCCAGTCGGCGGGAGCACTCGCGGGGAGGGGCCGGGCACTGCCGTCGGCGGCGATGACGAGGCGCGTGCCAGAGCCGCCCGTGGCGATGAAGCTGCCGGCGGGGCCGGCAGGGGCGATGCCGCAGCCGTCGGGGACGGGGTGGTCGGCGAGGAGCGTGCCGGTGGCCGCGTCCCAGAGCGTGATCCGCCCGGCGCGCGGGGCCGAG
>CAZGUW010000490.1:254-2333 GCA_964528705.1 uncultured Geminicoccaceae bacterium | reverse complement strand
ATCCTTCGACTACGTCGTCGCCCCCTCCGGCTCCTGCGCCGGCATGCTGCGGCGCCACCTGCCGGAACTCTTCGACACGGACCCGGTCATGAAGGAGCGGGCGACGGTGCTGGCGGAACGCTGCCACGAGCTCTTGAGCTTCCTCGTCGACATCCGCGGCACGGACCAGGTGGCGAGCGACTTTGCCGGCACCGTCACCTACCACGACAGCTGCTCCGGCCTGCGCGAGCTCGGCATCAAGGCCCAGCCGCGCCAGCTCCTCCTCGGACTGCCGGGCGTCGACCTCGTCGAGATGCGCGAGCCCGAGGTCTGTTGCGGCTTCGGCGGCACATTCTGCGTCAAGTACCCGGAGATCTCGACCCGAATGGTGAGCGACAAGACCGCCGACATCGCGGCCACCGGCGCCGACACGCTCGCCGCCGGCGATCTCGGCTGCCTCATGAACATGGCCGGCCGGCTGAAGCGCGAAGGCAGCAAGGTCAGGGCCTACCACACCGCCGAGATCCTCGCCGACCCCGGCGCCGGCACGGGCACGCTGCCCGGCATCGGCGAGCGGCGCCGCTGATGCAGCCGACCTCCCTCGCCTTCGAGGCCAAGGCGCACGCCGCCCTCGACAACGAAGCCCTGCAGTCGGCGCTCGGCAGCATCAAGACCGGCTGGCAGGCCGGCCGCGGCCGGGCCGCCGAGGCGCTGCCCGAGTTCGAGGCGCTGCGCGACCGCGGCCGCGACATCAAGAACCACACGCTGCAGCATCTCGACCTCTATCTCGAGATGTTCGAGGCGAACCTCGCCGCCACCGGCGGTCAGCTGCATTTCGCCCGCGACGCCGCCGAGGCGCGCGCCATGGTCCTCGACCTCTGCCGCACCGCCGAGGCGCGCGCGGTCACCAAGTCGAAGAGCATGGTGGCCGAGGAGATCGGCATCAACGAGCATCTCGAGGCCAACGGCATCGAGCGCATCGAGACCGACCTCGGCGAGTACATCATCCAGCTCAGGAAGGAGCCGCCGAGCCACCTCGTCGGCCCGGCCGTGCACCTGACCAAGGACCAGGTCTCCGACCTCTTCGCCGAGCACCATGGCGGGGCACGCATCGAGGACCCCGCGGCGCTCGTCGCCGAGGCCCGCCGCGTGCTGCGCGAGAAGTACTTCCAGGCCGATATCGGCATCACGGGTGCCAACTTCCTCGTCGCCGAGACCGGCACGATCGTCACGGTGACGAACGAGGGCAATGCGGAGCTCACCCAGGGCCTGCCGCGCACCCACATCGTCATCACCAGCCTCGAGAAGCTGGTGCCGACCATGGACGACGCCTTCACCCTGCTCCGCCTCCTCGCCCGCTCGGCCACGGGCCAGGAATTCTCGGCCTACACAACGCTCGTCACCGGCCCCAAGCGCAAGGCGGACCTCGACGGCCCCGACAGCCTGCACGTGGTCCTCGTCGACAACGGCCGAACGAAGATGCTGGGAACGGCGCTCCAGGAAATGCTCCGTTGCATCCGCTGCGGCGCCTGCATGAACCACTGCCCGGTCTATCTCGCCGCCGGCGGCCATGCCTATGGCTGGGTCTATGTCGGCCCCATGGGCTCGGTCCTGACCCCGCAATTCGCCGGCATCGAGGAAACCCACACCCTCCCCAACGCCTCCACCTTCTGCGGCCGCTGCGAGGCGGTCTGCCCGGTCCGCATCCCGCTGCCGAAGCTGATGCGCCACTGGCGCGAGGTGCAGTTCGAGAAGCAGCTGACGCCGCCGACCGCCCGCTTCGGCCTGCGGACGTGGGCCTTCGTGGCGCAGCGGCCTCGTCTCTATCGCGCCCTGACCCGCACGGCCGCCGCCGTGCTCGGCCTCCTCGGCCGCGGCAGCGGCCGTTTCCGCCACCTGCCGCTCGCCGGCGGCTGGACCGGGACGCGCGACCTGCCGGCCCCCTCCGGCACCACCTTCATGGCGGCCTACGCGAAGCAGGCCGGCCGACCCGGCGGCGCCCGATGAGCGACGCCCGCACAGCCGTCCTCGCCCGCATCAGGGACGCCCTCGGCCGCACGCCCGAAGAGGACGTGCGCGCCCGCGAGCGGGTCGCCGCCT
>CAZGUW010000490.1:0-207 GCA_964528705.1 uncultured Geminicoccaceae bacterium | reverse complement strand
GCGGCGCCCGGCCGCATTCCGGCTCGCGGTCAGCTCGAGCCCGAGGCGCGCATCGAGCTCTTTGCGGCCATGGCGACCCGCGTCCAGACCGACGTCGAGCGGGTCACCGGGCCGAACGCGATCCCGGCCGTGGTCGGCCGCTACCTCCGGCGGCACAACCTGCCGCAGAAGCTCGTCATGGCGCCGGACCCGGCCCTCGACGACGCC
>CAZGUW010000489.1:0-2367 GCA_964528705.1 uncultured Geminicoccaceae bacterium | reverse complement strand
GGCTCGACTTCGCGGCCGGTGCTGCGCTTCTGCCGCGCGGGCGACGACCTCGCCGAGCAGGCCGAGACCGAGCGGGTCTTCCGCCGCGCCGGTCTCGGCCCGGGCGACCACCTCGTCTGCATCGATGTCGGGGCCGCCAACATCTACGACTTCTACCAGCGAGCGGCCCGCGCCCTCGGCGTCGAGCGCTTCACCTTCCTGCACCTGACCGAGGACGACGCACCGGCCTGGCGGGCACTGGAACGGCTCGAAGCCACGGCCATCCTCACCATTCCGAGCCTGATCGCCCGCGGCGGCGAGCGACCGCTGGCACTCTGGCCCGCAGGCGCCGCGCCCGTCCGCGTCTGCATCACGGTCGGCGAGCTGCTGGCACCCGGCCTGCGCGCAAAGATCTCGACTGCCTGGGGCTGTAAGGTTTGCACCTTCTTCGGCACAACCGAGACCGGCGGCTTCGCCAGCGAATGCGCCATGGCCGACGGCTGTCATTTTCATCCCGAGAGCACGGTGGTTTCGGTCGCAAGCCCCACATGGCTCGAGCCGCTGACCGTGGAAGGGGAACTCCTGCTGAGCACCCCCGACATCTGCACCCAGGCCGTGCTCAACTACCGCACGGGCGACCGGGTGCGTGTCACGGTCGGTCCTTGCGCATGCGGCGAACGCACGCCCCGCCTCTGGCCGCTCGGCCGCGACACGGAAGCGTTCGTCTTCGCCGGCGAGAAGTTCACCTACGACGCGTTCCTCGAAGCCCTGCGCGTCGTCGCACCGACCCTCGACGCATGCTCGATCCTGGTCGGCCCGACGACGCAGCGCCCCGTGCGCCTCACCTTCCACCTGCCGGAGGCGCTGCGCAGGCAAGAGGCGGCCCTGCGCGCGGCGCTGACGACCGGCATCTTCGAGCTCGACGCGCTCTGCCGCTACGGCATGGTCGAGGTGGCGCTCGCCTTCGTGGACCGGCTACCCCTCGGCACACGCAAGGGCATACGCCTCGCCGCTACTAGGAAAGAGCGTTGAGGATCGATTGCGAGCCGCCGGCTTCCGTGCGGAAGTCGTCGTCATAGCTCTTCAGGGCCACCTTGAGGGTCGGCCGCCCCGGGTGACGGTCGGCGAGCTCCCTGACCTCGCGGCGCAGCAGCCGCACGAGCCTCAGCTCCGCGTCCGTCGCCTCCTTGACCGATGCCACGTCGCCGGCATTCAGGTCCGCCAGGCATTGATCGGTGGCGTCCCGATCCCCTTGCAGGGGCTTCAGCCAATAGTGGTCGATGAAGTCGCGCACCGGGCCCGAACTGCCATTGGTCGCACGCTCGGCCGCTGCAACCATATCGTTCAGCAGGGATCGCTCCACCGTCAGCGCCTTCACCACATCATCGACGCCGACCAGCCCCACCGTCTCTTCATCCCCGACATCGATTCCGCTGCCTGCGGTCGCACTCATGACGTCTTCCTCCGCTTGGCCACGCGCTTCGGCGTACGAATCCGATCATCCTACCCGATCCTACTTCCCGAAGCGATACCACTTCGCACATCGCCAATGCTTGTCAGCACCGGAATAGTACCGAGAGCGTCCCGATTTAAGCCAGGCCATGTGATCCGCGCCGGGGCGCTAGGGCTCGAACGGCTCCCGCCGCCGCACCGGCCGCATCGTGGTCGTGGAGGAAGGCGCTGACGGTGAGCAAGCAGGCAGCCGGCTCCTCGATATCGAGGCCCTGCGCGCCGTCGAACCGACCCTCGACGCATGCTCGATCCTGATCGGCCCGACGACGCAGTGCCCCGTCCGCCTCACCTTCCACCTGCAGGAGACGCTACGCCGGAACGAGCCAGCCCTGCGCGCGGCGCTGACGACCGGCATCTTCGAGCTCGACGCGCTCTGCCGCTACGGCATGGTCGAGGTGGCGCTCGCCTTCGTGGACTGGCTGCCGCTCGGCACCCGCAAGGGCATCCGCCTCGCCGCGGTTAAGGGAGCCCGTTGATGATCGGATTCTTGCCGTTCATTTCCGTTCTAAAGTCATTTGCATAGCTGTCGAGCGCGGCCTGTAATGTAGGTGTAATGCCGGGCTCGGCGGCGAGGCCCATGACTAACCGGCCGAGGAATCGTGCAAGTTGTTGTTCCTCTCTGGCCGCCTCGCGAACCTGGGCAATGTGGCCGTGCTGCAGATCCCTCAGCCATATCGCAGTGGCATCACGATCCCCCTGCAAGGGAGCCAGCCAGTAGTGCTGCAGGAACTGGCTCACAGAGCCCGTATTGCCGTTCACCGCCGCCTGAGCCGCTGCGATCATATCGTCTAAGAGATCGCGTTCCGCTGCCAGGAGCGCCTCTACGCCCGCGACGTCGCTGACTTCGATGGCTTCTTCGTCCTCAGTGCTCAGGGG
>CAZGUW010000488.1:0-2380 GCA_964528705.1 uncultured Geminicoccaceae bacterium | reverse complement strand
CGGCGAGATTGCCTGGGAGGGGCGGACGGTCACGATCCCGTCGCCGCATGCCGCACGCGCCCTCGGCATCGGCATGGTGTTCCAGCATTTCTCGCTCTTCGATGCCCTTACGGTGCTCGAGAACGTCGCCCTCGGCCTCGACGCGAAGCTCGACCGCCGGACGCTGGCCGAGCGCATCACCGAGGTCTCGGAGGCCTACGGCCTGCCGCTCGACCCGCATCGCGAGGTGCACGAGCTTTCGGTCGGCGAGCGGCAGCGGATCGAGATCGTTCGCTGCCTGCTGCAGAACCCGCGGCTCCTGATCATGGACGAGCCGACCTCGGTCCTGACCCCGCAGGAGGTCGAGCGGCTCTTCCTGACGCTTCGCCAGCTCGCCGCCGAGGGGGTCTCGATCCTCTATATCAGCCACAAGCTGCACGAGATCGAAGCACTCTGCGACGCCGCCACCATCATGCGCGGCGGCAAGGTGGTGGCGCATTGCGACCCCCGGACCGAGACCGCGCGCAGCATGGCGGAGCTCATGGTGGGGAGTTCCTTCGCCGCTCCCGAGAAGCCGGAGAAGCGCCTGAAGCGGGCCCCCCGCTTCTCGGTCAACGCCCTCGACCTGCCGACCGCCGAGGTCTTCGGCACGGCGCTCCGCGAGATCAGCTTCGACGTCCAGGTCGGCGAGATCTTCGGCATCGCCGGGGTCGCGGGCAACGGCCAGAGCGAGCTTCTGGCGGCCCTCTCCGGCGAGCGGCCGACCGCCGCCGAATCCGTGGTCATCGACGGCCAGAAGATCGGCCGTCTCGGCCCCCGGGCACGCCGCATGCACGGCCTCGCCTACATCCCGGAGGAGCGCAACGGCCATGCGGCGGTGCCCGATCTCACGCTTGCCGATAATGCCCTGCTCTCGGCCTTCGACCGGCGCGGCCTGCTCTCGTCCGGCGTCATCCGCCATGCCCGGGCCAGCGGCTTCGCGCAGGAGATCATCGACCGCTTCAGCGTGCGCGCGACCGGGCCGACGGCCCGCGCCTCCTCGCTCTCCGGTGGCAACCTGCAGAAATTCGTGGTCGGCCGCGAGATCCTCCAGGCGCCCAACGTGCTGATCGCAGCACAGCCGACCTGGGGCGTCGACGCCGGTGCCGCCGCCGCCATCCACCAGGCGCTCATCGACCTCGCCGGCCACGGCGTCGCCGTGCTCGTCGTCAGCCAGGACCTCGACGAGCTGATGGGCCTCACCGACCGCATGGCGGTCCTCAACGGCGGCCGGCTGTCACGGCCGCTGGTCACCGCCAACGCCACGGTCGAGCAGATCGGCCTTCTGATGGGCGGGCTGCACGACCTGCCCGACGAGGTGCCCCAGGGCGACGGCCAGCCGGAGACGACGCATGCTCAGGCTTGAGCCCCGGGCCGCCATCAGCCGGAAGATGCGCTGGCTGACGCCGCTCCTCGCCGTGGCGCTCACCGTCCTGACCGGGGCCGTGCTCTTCGCCGCCATGGGCTACGACCCGATCCGGGCGCTCGGGGCCTTCTTCGTCGACCCGCTCACCAGCCGCTACGGCCTCGCCGAGCTCGGGGTCAAGGCGACGCCGCTCATCCTGATCGCTACCGGTCTCGCCGTCGGCTTTCGCGCCGGGGTCTGGAACATCGGTGCCGAGGGCCAGCTAACGCTCGGCGCGCTCGCCGGCGGCAGCGTGGCGCTCCTCTTCTGGAACCAGGAGGGCTGGTGGATCCTGCCGCTCATGGGTATTGCCGGGGTCATCGGCGGCATGGCCTGGGCGGCGATCCCGGCCTTCCTCAAGGCCCGCTTCGACGTCAACGAGATCCTGGTGAGCCTGATGCTCACCTATGTGGGTCTTCTGCTCCTGAGTGCTCTCATCTACGGGCCTTTGAAGAGCCCCGAGGGCTTCGGCTTCCCCGAATCCCGGATGTTCTCGGCGAGTGCAATGCTGCCCGGCATCCTCGAGGGAACGCGGCTGCATCTGGGGGCCGCGATCACCGCCCTCGTCGTCGTCGTCGTCTGGTTCCTGATGACCCGAACGCTCTTCGGCTTCCAGGTCACGGTGATCGGCCAGGCGCCGGCGGCGGCGCGCTTCGCCGGCTTCTCGCAGAAGGCGATGATCTGGACGAGCCTCCTGCTCGGCGGCGGGCTCGCCGGACTCGCCGGCCTCTTCGAGGTGGCGGGGCCGATCGGCCAGATCGTCCCGGTCATCTCGCCGGGCTACGGTTTCACCGCCATCATCGTGGCCTTTCTCGGCCGCCTGCATCCCTTCGGCATCGTCCTCGCCGGCCTCCTCGTGGCGCTCTCCTATCTCGGCGGCGAGAACGCCCAGAACACGGACGTCATGCCGCAGGCGGTCACCGGCGTGTTCCAGGGCATGCTGCTCTTCTTCCTGCT
>CAZGUW010000487.1:0-2412 GCA_964528705.1 uncultured Geminicoccaceae bacterium | reverse complement strand
TCGATCACCGACGGCCAGATCTTCCTCGAGACCGACCTCTTCTTCCAGGGCATCCGCCCGGCGGTGAATGTCGGCCTCTCGGTCAGCCGCGTCGGCTCGGCGGCCCAGACCAAGGCGATGAAGAAGGTCGCGGGTCGCATCAAGCTCGAGCTCGCGCAGTACCGCGAGATGGCCGCCTTCGCCCAGTTCGCCTCGGACCTCGACGTCGCCACCCAGCGCCTCCTGGCCCGCGGTGCCCGGCTGACCGAGCTTCTGAAGCAGCCGCAGTACCAGCCGATGCCGATGGAGGAGCAGGCCTGCGTCATCTTCGCCGGCGTCAACGGGTATCTCGACGGCGTCTCGGTCGCCAATGTCGGTCGTTACGAAGAGGGCCTGCTCGGCGAGCTGCGCAGCAACGGCAGCTCGATCCTGGCTTCGGTGCGCGAGTCCGGCGACCTCAAGCCCGAGGTCGAGCAGGAGCTGCGCGCGCTGATCGAGGCCTACACCAAGAGCTTCGGCTGAGCCGCCGATGGCGAGCCTCAAGGAACTCCGCGGCCGGATCGGCAGCGTCAAGCAGACGCAGAAGATCACGAGCGCCATGAAGCTCGTGGCCGCTTCCAAGCTGAAGCGTGCCCAGGAGCAGGCCGAGGCTTCGCGCCCCTTCGCGCTGAAGATGTCGGCGATGCTGGCCAATCTCGCGGCCGGCGTGCGTGACATGCCGGGAGCGCCCCCGCTGCTCGCCGGCAGCGGCAAGGACGAGACGCACCTCATCGTCGTCGCCACCTCCGATCGCGGCCTCTGCGGCGGCTTCAACAGCTCGATCATCCGGGCCGTGCGCCGCCGCATCGCCGAGCTTCTGGATCAGGGCAAGGCGGTCAAGATCATCTGCATCGGCCGCAAGGGCCGCGACATGCTGCGTCGCGAGCACGGCAAGCTGATCATCGAGTTCGTCGACGGTGTCGCCGGCAAGCGCCGGATGGAGTACGCCGACGCGGCGATGGTGGCGCAGAAGATCCTCGACCTCTACGCCGCCGGCGAGTTCGACGTCTGCTCCATCATCTTCAACCGCTTCAAGTCGGCGGTTACCCAGATCGTGACCCTGCAGCAGATCGTGCCGGTCGAGCCGCCGGCACCGGCCGAGGATGGCGCTGCGGCAGCGGCGGCGGCCGGGAACGACAGCGGCGCGATCTACGAGTTCGAGCCGGACGAGGAGCAGATCCTCGCCGAGCTGCTGCCGCGCAACCTCGCCGTGCAGATCTTCGGCGCCCTGGTCGAGAACGCGGCGTCTGAGCAGGGGGCCAGGATGGCCGCCATGGACAACGCCACCCGCAACGCGGGCGAGATGATCCGCAAGCTGACGCTGAGCTACAACCGCCAGCGGCAGGCGCAGATCACCAAGGAACTGATCGAAATCATCTCGGGTGCCGAGGCGGCCGTCGGATGACCGCCCTGACCCGAACCTGGACGCTGGGAGCCCAAGCATGAACGAGGCCGTAGCCAAGGACAACATCGCCACGGGGCGGATCACCCGCGTCACCGGTGCCGTCGTCGACGTGCAGTTCGACGGACCGCTGCCGGCGATCCTGAACGCGCTGCACACCGACAACGCCGGCAAGACGCTGGTGCTCGAGGTGGCGCAGCATCTGGGCGAGGCGACGGTCCGCACCATCGCCATGGACGGCACGGACGGCCTGACCCGCGGCCAGGAAGTGGTCGACACCGGGGCTGCCATCTCGGTGCCGGTCGGCCGCGAGACGCTTGGCCGCATCCTCAACGTCATCGGCGAGCCGGTCGACGAGGCGGGTCCGGTCGACGTCAAGATCACGGCGCCGATCCACGCCCCGGCACCGGAGTTCGTCAACCAGTCGACCGAGGCCGAGATCCTGGTCACCGGCATCAAGGTGGTGGATCTCCTCACCCCCTACCCGAAGGGCGGCAAGATCGGCCTCTTCGGCGGTGCCGGCGTCGGCAAGACCGTGCTCATCATGGAGCTCATCAACAATATCGCGAAGGCGCATGGCGGCGTGTCGGTGTTCGCCGGCGTCGGCGAGCGCACCCGCGAGGGCAACGACCTCTACCACGAGATGGTGGAATCGGGCGTCATCGTCGAGGACGATCGCACCAAGTCGAAGGTGGCGCTGGTCTACGGCCAGATGAACGAGCCGCCCGGCGCGCGCGCCCGCGTCGGCCTTACCGGCCTGACCCTCGCCGAGTACTTCCGCGACCAGGAAGGGCAGGACGTGCTCTTCTTCGTCGACAACATCTTCCGCTTCACCCAGGCGGGCTCGGAAGTGTCGGCGCTGCTCGGCCGCATTCCCTCGGCCGTGGGCTACCAGCCGACGCTCGGCACCGACATGGGCGGCCTGCAGGAGCGCATCACCTCGACGAACAAGGGCTCGATCACTTCGGTGCAGGCCATCTACGTGCCGGCCG
>CAZGUW010000486.1:0-2419 GCA_964528705.1 uncultured Geminicoccaceae bacterium | reverse complement strand
CCGGCGTGGCATAGGGCAGGTCGATCGTCGTCATGCCGCTGTTCTGGCCCGTCGCCCAATCGCGTGCCACCGCCCCGGCACAGGCGAACATGACGGGATAGACGGCGTTCTCGTTGACCTTCACCGGCGCCACCCGGCTTATCGCTTCGATGGCGTCCCTGGGCAGACGATGGTCGCAGGAAACGGCCTCGAGCCTGACCGGGTCGATGCGCGGCGTGTGGAACGCCGCCTCGAGGTCCATGCCGTAGTCGATGCAGAAGGAGAGCAGCTGCAGCACGGTCGGCGGCACCCGCCGCCCGCCCGCCGCACCGAGCGCCAGGACCGGCCGCCCGTCGTGTAGCACCAGCATCGGGCAGGCATTGGTCAAGGGCCACTTGCCGGGGCCGATGGAGTTGGTCTTTCCCGGCTCCGGGTCGAACCAGAACATGCCGTTGTTCATCAGGAGCCCGGTCGAGGCCAGCGCCACCTTGGAGCCGAAGCGCGCGCCCATGGTGTTGGTGAGCGACACCATGCCGCCCGTCCGGTCGACGACGCTCACATGGGTCGTGCATTTGTCCTGGGCCTGGTCGTCACCCATGCTCTGGTAGCGCTCCTCCCAGAGCTCGCGCATGAGCGCCGCGAAGGTGGCGTAGTCGTCCGGCGCCGGTGCCGGGCCGCTCGGCGTGTAACGCTGCTCCATCTGGCGAAAGAAGCGCATCACGGTGGGGGCACCGTTGAGGCCGGGCACACCCAGGAGCTCGAAGCCGCGATATGGGCTGGCCTCGGGTGCCGTGAGCCGGGCGTGGTAGGAATCGAGGTCGGCGAGCGTCCACTGCCGCCCGCCCGCCTGCATGTCCTGGACGATCGAGGCACCGATCTCGCCGGCATAGAAGTCCCGCGCCCCGTTCCTCTGCAGCCGGCGAAGGAAGCCCGGCATCAGGGGATCGCGGATGTGCACCTTCTCGCCGTCGCTCTCGCTGACCGGCACGAAGTAGCCGCCCCGGAGATAGACGTCCCGCGTATGCGGGAAGCGGGCGATCTGGTGCGCCTCGACCGCGATGGCGAGCGACGTGTACCAGCCGACCGGCAGCCCCGCCTCGGCGAGCGGGATGACGTATTCGAGCGCATCGCCGAAGGAGAGCGTGCCGAACTTCTCGAGCGCGAGGGCGAAGCCGTCGACCGCTCCCGGAATCAGGATGGAATCGTAGCCGACCGTGTTGCGCTCCTCGACCACGAGCGGCCACTGGAAGGGCCCGTGGCGGGTCGTGCCGGTGGTTGGATAGCGGGCCGGGTCCACGTCGCCGGCGGCGCGCATCGAGAAGTTGATGGCTTGCACCCCCGTGCCCGGCAGGTCGAGCAGCATGAAGCCACCCCCGCCGAGCCCGCTGCTCCAGGGCTCGGTGACGTGCAGCGCCATGGCGGTGACGACGGCGGCATCGACCGCGTTGCCGCCGGCGGCGAGTGCTCTGGCCCCGGCAGCCGCGGCAATGGCACTCTGCGAGGTGACGATGCCGCCATCGGAGACGGCCTGCGCCTTGCTCAGGTTCCAGTGCTGGTGGCGCCGCTCGGTCGGGATCGTCCTTGCCGGCGCCATGGGACCTCTCAATCGGCGGAAAAGAACGCGGGAGCGTCGGGCGTGTAGCGGGCCACCTTGTCGGGATCGAGGGTGACGCCGATGCCCGGCACATCCGGGATCGCCAGCATGCCGTCCGAGTCGAGGCCGAAGGGCTTTTCGATGATCCGGTCCACATAGGCCGAGCCGCCGATATACTCGACGAGGTCGACGTTCGGCAGGGCCGTCGCGAGCTGCAGGTCACAGGCGAGCCCGAGTGCCGTGTTCCAGCCGTGGCCCACATACTTCACGCCGAAATCCTGGGCCAGCCAGGCGATGCGGCGCTGCTCGGAGAGCCCGCCCACCTTGGTGACGTCGGGCTGGACGATGTCGAAGGCACCCTGCGTGATGAACAGGATGAAGGCCTGGCGGCGGGTCAGCACCTCACCACCGGTGATCGGCAGACGCGCCGCCTTCCTGAGCGTGACGAAGTCCTCGAGCGCATCCGGGACGAGCGCCTCCTCGAACCAGTCGACCTCGTGGTCGGCCAGCATGTCGGCGGTCCGCAGCGCCCATTTCAGCCCGTTCGGCCAGTAGGCGTCGCTGGCGCCCGCATCGACGAAGAGCTTGCCGCCTTCCGGCAGCTGCGATTTGGCGGCGGCGACGATGGCGGCATCGAGCTTCGTGTCGTCGCGCCGGCCGAAGGGTCCCCAGCCAATCTTGAAGGCGCGAAAGCCCTCTTCCCGGTACTTCGCGATCTCGTCGGCCATCAGCGCCGGCTCGTCCATCAGCAGCGAGCAGTAGGGCAGCACCCGCTCCTGGTGCCGTCCCCCGACGAGCCGGCCAATGGAAAGGCCCGTCGCCTGGCCCAGGATGTCCCAGAGCGCC
>CAZGUW010000485.1:0-2427 GCA_964528705.1 uncultured Geminicoccaceae bacterium | reverse complement strand
ACTGGGGCTACCGTACCGAGCCGGAGCCCGGGCTCGACGGCCGGCGGCTCGCCTGTCCGCGCGGCAAGGTGATCGGCGGCTCCTCGTCAATCAACGGCATGGTCTATGTGCGCGGCCACGCCATGGATTACGACGGCTGGGAGGCCCTAGGGGCCGGCGGCTGGGGCTATCGCCACGTGCTGCCCTACTTCATGCGACTGGAGACGAGCCACGGCGGCGAGGCCGGCTGGCGCGGCACCGAGGGCCCCCTGCACGTCACCCGGGGGCGCCTCGCCAACCCGCTCTACGCCGCCTTCGTGAAGGCCGGCGCCGAGTCCGGCTACCCCGTGACCGACGACTATAACGGCCGGCAGCAGGAGGGCCTTGGCCCGCTCGAGATGACCGTCTGGCGTGGGCGGCGCTGGTCGGCGGCCAATGCCTATCTCAGACCGGCCCTGGCCCGCGCCAATATCGACCTCGAGGCAAGGTGCCTCGTTCGTCGGGTCCTGCTCGACGGGCGGCGCGCGGTCGGCGTCGAGGTCGAGCGGCAGGGGCAGGTGCGGGAGATCCGTGCCCGGCGGGCCGTGGTACTCGCCGCCGGCGCCATCAACTCGCCCGTGCTGCTGATGCGCTCGGGCATCGGCGATGCGGCGCACCTGGCGGACGTCGGCATTGCGCCGGTGGTCGATCGCAAGGGCGTGGGCGCCAACCTCCAGGACCATCTGGAGCTCTACATCCAGGTCGCCTGCAGGGAGCCGGTGACACTCTATCGCTACTGGAACATGCCGGCCAAGGCGGCGATCGGCGCCTGTTGGCTCCTCACCGGCAAGGGCCCGGGCGCCAGCAACCACTTCGAGGCCGGTGGATTCATCCGCTCGCGGGCGGGCGTCGCCTGGCCCGACATCCAGTTCCATTTCCTGCCGCTCGCCGTGCGCTACGACGGCAAGGCCCCGGCGGCGGGACACGGCTTCCAGGCGCATGTCGGGCCGATGCGCTCGAAGAGCCGGGGCCATGTCCGGCTGACCGCGGGCGATGCGGGTGCACCGCCGGCGATCCGATTCAATTACCTGAGTGATTCGCAGGATCTCGCCGATTTCCGCACCTGCATCCGGCTCACCCGGGAGCTCTTCGCCCGGCCGGCCATGGCCCGCTATGCCGGCGACGAGTTGCAGCCGGGTGCGGACGTGCAGGACGACGCGGCGCTCGACGCCTTTATCCGGAAACATGTCGAGAGCGCCTACCACCCCTGCGGCACCTGCCGGATGGGCAGCGCCGACGATCCCCTGGCCGTGGTGGATCCCGAGTGCCGCGTGATCGGCATCGACAATCTCCGGGTCGCCGACAGCTCGATCTTCCCCCGAATCACCAACGGCAACCTGAACGCTCCCTCGATCATGGTCGGCGAGAAGGCGGCGGACCATGTGCTGGGCCGGACCCCGCTGCCGCCATCCGACCTCCAGCCCTGGGTCCATCCAGACTGGCAGAACGTGCAGCGCTAGGCGGCTCTGGCGATCCGCACGCCGTGCTCGCGGAGCGAGGCCTCGAGCATCGACCGATCGTGGCCCGCGAACGCGCAGAGCAGCGTCACATAGGCGCGAACGAACTTCGGGCCGTGGCCGTCGGTGCTCATGCCGTGGGCGCATTCGTGCAGGACGATGGCGCGCGTGCGGGCCCAGCGCGGCAGCTTGATCACCTCGCGCGAGCCGCAAGCATGCCGCCTACCGCGGCCGTCGCCAAGGCGTGGTGGCTGCCAGGTGCGGTCGCCCGGGGCCGGGCGCTCGTGCCAGCGATAGATTTCATCGATCAGCGCGGCGCAGGCGGCGAGCGACAGCATCGGGCCGGCCGTGGGCTGCAGCACCGCCGTCTCCCATGCGTAGACCCGGCGTCGCTGGAAATCGCGCGGGCGTTTCGGCCGGCGCGGCCGGGCCATGGGTTGCGCCGGCGCCTCACGCCACAAGGAAAACAACCGCTCCAGCACGTCACCTCGGTCCTGCTCGGGTACACGGGCTTGCCTTTTCGCCGGTTTCGGGCAATCCCGCCAGCGCATCCGACGCGCCAACCGGCGCCTTCCAGCGAATCTCGCGCAGCTATTGCAGAGGTGCGACGCGTGTCCGCCATGGGCGATCCTCGCGGCTACTATCGTCTCCTTGGCGTACCTCGCTCCGCTTCCGCGGAGGAGATCCGGCTCGCCTTTCGCGCCCGGGCAATGGCCTCGCATCCGGACCGCCAGGGTGCCGACGGCGACGACGAGATGTTCCGGCTGGTGCGCGAGGCCTACGAGGTGCTGCGCGACCCGCTCAAGCGCATGGCCTATGACGCCGAGGGCCTCGACGCGGAGCATGAGCAGGCGACCGCCCAGGCGGCAGCCGGCAATGGCCAGGAGCGGCGCGCAAGGGCGACGCGCGAGCCACGTCCGGCGGCATCCCGGGGCAGCTCTGCCAAGGGCGG
>CAZGUW010000484.1:0-2430 GCA_964528705.1 uncultured Geminicoccaceae bacterium | reverse complement strand
CACCATCGAGAGCGAGAGCATGATGCACTGCGTGATGCCCGCCATGATGGTCGGCATGGCATGGGGCAGCTCGACCTTCCACAAGAGTTGCCGGCGGCTGGCGCCAAAGGCCTCGCCGGCCTCAATCAGCGGCGTCGGCACGCTGGCGATGCCGAGGTGGGTGAGCCGGATGGGAGCCGGGATGGCGAAGATCACGGTCGAGATCAGGCCCGGCACTACGCCTAGACCAAAAAGTATCAGCGTTGGAATGAGATAAACGAAAGTCGGGATCGTCTGCATGAGATCGAGGACGGGCCGGATCATGGCGTAGAGCCAGGGCCGGTGCGCCGCCGCGATGCCGACCGGGACGCCGATCACCATGCAGGTGAGCGTGGCGACGACGACGAGCGCCAGGGTCTCGGTCGTTTCCTCCCAGTAGCCGAGATTGATGACCAGGAGGAGCGAGAGGAGAATCAGAAGGGCCAGCTTCCAGGAACGGTGGAGCGCGTAGGCGCCGCCGGCGAAGAGCAGGACCAGGAGCACGGGCGGCACCGCCTGGAGCAGATCGACGAAGCCGCTGATCACGAGGTCGAGCGCCCAGGCGATCGCATCGAAGACGAACGCCGCGTTCTCGTTCAGGAGATCCACGCCGTCGCTGATCCACTTGCCGAGCGGTATCTTGTGGCTGGTGAGCCACTCCTCCATGATCGCCTCCCCGTTCGCCGCCTTCTCCACGATAACCTTCGCCAAAGCTTGCCCGAGCCGGCGCCCGCCGGCCAGCCCCGCGGCACATCCTGGTGCGACGTTGGCGACTTGTCGCGGCAGATCAATCGTGTAGAGCCGATACTGCATCCCGGACAACACGCGAGACTGGAACCATGAAGCAGGTCATCGGCTGGACGCTCTTCGTCATCGTGGCTATCGGCGTCCTCGGCCTCACGCTCTGGGGTGCGCTGGCGATCTGGTTCGCCTTGCCCCTGGACGAGCCGATCCGCCTGGCGCTGGCTGGCCTGCTCGCCGTGCTCGCCGTGGGCGGCCTCGTCATGTCCGCCGCCCGTCGCCGCTTCATCGGCCCGCTCCTGCCGTTCGCGCTCGCCTGCGTCGCGCTCTTCGGCTGGTGGTCGACCATCGAGGCCAGCAACGACCGCGACTGGCAGGCCGACGTCGCCCGCCTGCCGTCCGCCGACATCGCCGGCAATCTCGTGACCCTGCACAATGTGCGCGACTTCGACTACCGCACCGCCAGCGACTTCACCGAGAACTGGCGCGAGCGCACGGTCGATCTCGACACGCTCGAGACCGTCGACCTCTTCGCCGTCCACTGGATGGGCGACGACATCGCCCACACCATGGTCAGCTTCGGTTTCGCCGACGGGCCGGTCACCTTCTCGATCGAAACGCGCAAGGAGAAGGGCGAGGCCTACTCGTCGCTCGCCGGCTTCTTCCGCCGCTACGAGCTCTATTACGTCGTCGGCACGGAGGAGGACCTCGTCGGCGTGCGGACCACCTATCGCGAGCCACCGGAGGACGTCTATCTCTTCCGCGTGGAGATCCCGAAGGAGCGCATGCGCGACCTCTTCCTGCACTATGTGAGCGAGATCAACCGCCTGAACGACGAGCCCGAGTTCTACAACACGGCCACCACCAACTGCACCACGGCGATCGTCATGAACGCCCGCGCCCTCGGCGCCACCCTGCCCGTCAACTGGCAGGTGCTCTTGAGCGGCCACTTCCCCGAGCTGCTCTACGAGCGCGGCGTCCTCGACCAGTCCCTGCCCTATCCCGAGCTCCGCGCGGCGAGCCTCGTCAACGACCGCGCCAACGACGCCACGGGCGCCACGGACTTCTCCGCGCGCATCAGGGAAGGCCTGCCGGGCCTCCCCTGACCCGCGCCTCCTGCTGCCTAGAGCCCCAGCTTCTCGCCGACCGCGAAGAGGCCGTCGTCGCCCTCGACCGTCTCGACCTCGAGCAGCCAGGATTCCCATTCGGTCGGGTTGGCGGTGAGCCATGCCGTCGCCGCATCCTTCGGCTCCATGCCGTCGTCGAGGATGGCCGCCATGACCTCGTTCTCCATGGCGAGGGTAAACTTCAGGTTCTGCAGAAAGCGGCCCGCGTTCGGGCACTCGTCGACATAGCCGGCGCGCGTGTTGGTGAAGACGGTGGCCCCGCCGAAATCCGGGCCGAACCAGTCGTCGCCACCCGAGAGATAGACGAGGTCGAAGTTCGCGTTCATGGGGTGGGGCTCCCAGCCGAGAAAGACGATCGGCTCCTCGTTGCGGCCGAAGCGCGCCACCTGCGCCAGCATGCCCTGCTCGGAGCTCTCGACCAGCTCGAAGCCGCCGAGCCCGAAGGCGTCGGCGTCGATCATGTCCTGGATCAGCCGGTTGCCGTCATTGCCCGGCTCGATGCCGTAGAACTTGCCGTCGAAGCGATCCCGGTGCTTGGCCAGAT
>CAZGUW010000483.1:0-2431 GCA_964528705.1 uncultured Geminicoccaceae bacterium | reverse complement strand
ACCAGCAGCAGGTCGCGCGCCCCGAGATCGAAGCCGACGCCGATCCCCGTCGCCGCATGGACCAGGGCGAGCAGCACGGACATCACGAGGCCGCCGCTCACCGCCTCGGGAATGCTGAAGTCCCGAAGGAACGCGATGCCCCGGTTGAGCCCGCGGCCGAGGAAGAGGACGATGATGCCGAGCGTGAAGGCGAAGAAGGGACCGACCTCGAACGTGTCGCCGACCAGTTCCATCGCGGTCCAACTCCCCTGAACGCGAAACTGCGGACCGCCTGCCAACGCCCGTCGATCCGCCAACCCTACACGAGACCGCCCGGCAGGTGAAATCCGGAGGGCCGGCCCGCTCAGGCCGGCAGGCCGGCTGCCTCCAGACCCCTGGCCAGGCTCGCGAGATCTTCCGGCCGCCGGCAGGGCATCAGCTGGTCGATGCTCGATCCACGCAGCGAGGGGGCCAGCCGGCAGAGCTGCGCCGCCGCCTTGCGGGCCGTCCCGTCGCGTCCGGCGCGTGCCGCGCTCGCCGCGACGATGCCGACGGCGATGAGATGATTGGGCTGCTGGCCCGCCGCCATCTCCGCCCAGGCCAGCGCCTCGACATGCCGTCCGGCGAAGTAGTGGGCCGAGGCGAGGGCGGCCTGCATGTTGTAGACATGGGGGTCCTGCGGGCTCAGCCGCATGGCGTGACCGACATGCTCGATCGCGACCTCGGGCTCGCCGAGCCAGACATGCACCCAGCCGCTGAAGAGCCAGGCCCAGGCCAGGTTCGGATCGAGCGCCAGAGCCTGCCGGATCAGCGTCCGCCCTTCGTCCAGCCGGCCGGCGACATAGGCGAGCGCCATCCCGGCCGTGCTCAGGGCGATGGCATCGTCCTTGCCCAGGACCGCCGCCTGCCCGGCCAGCCGTTCGACCTCGGCGATCGCCTGCAGAGGATCGTCCAGCCAGCTGCTCACCTTGCCCTGCGAGTAGCAGCGCGCCGCCATGCCATAGGCCGTGGCGAAGTCCGGATCACGCTCGATGGCCCGGGCGAAATGCCCGAGCGCGTCGCGATTGGCCTCCCGCGTCCAGCGGTGGACGCAGGCCAGGCCGCGCAGATAGTGGTCGTAGGCGTCGAGGCTGCCGGTCGGCTTGCGGGTCGCCCGCTCGATCTCGGCCCGCTCCAGCCGCGGTGCTATGGCGCCCACGACACTCGCCGTCACCTGGTCCTGCAGCTCGAACACGTCGTCGAGCGTGCCGTCGAACCGGTCCGCCCAGAGATGCGCGCCGGACCCGGCATCGATGAGCTGGCCCGTGATCCGCACCCTGTCGCCCGACCGCCGGACGCTGCCCTCGAGCACGTAACGCACGCCGAGCTCGTGCCCGACCCGCTTCACGTCCACCGCCCGGCCCTTGTAGGTGAAGCTGGAATTGCGGGCGATGACGAAGAGCCAGCGCAGCCGCGACAGCGCCGTGATCACCTCCTCGACCATGCCGTCGGCGAAGTACTCCTGCTCCGGGTCCCCCGACAGGTTGTCGAACGGCAGCACGGCGATGGAGGGCTTATCGGGCAACGGCAACGGCACCGTTGCCTGCGCCGGCGCGCCCGTCCGCGGGCTGCCGCCGGATAGCCGGTAGACCCGCACAGGTTTCGCGATGTTCTTCAGCCGCTGCTCGCCCGCGTTCTCGAAGGCGAGCTCCAGCTTGCCGTCGACCATGTCGAAAGCCGCCCCGGAGAGGCAGACCCCGCCGGGCTCGGCCAGCGCCTCCAGGCGCGCGGCCACGTTGACGCCGTCGCCATAGATGTCCGAGCCCTCCACCATCACGTCGCCGAGATTGATCCCGATGCGGAGTGCGATGCGCCTCGCCTCGGGCAGCCCGGGCTCGCGCAGCCGCATGGCCCCCTGGATGTCGACGGCGCAGGCCACGGCCTCGACCACGCTCGGGAACTCGGCCAGAAGCCCGTCACCCATCAGCTTCACGACCCGCCCGCCATGGCCGTCGATCATCGGCTGCACCAGCTCCTTCCTGAGGGCCTTCAGGCGCTGGAGCGTGCCGGCCTCGTCGTGGCCCATCAGCCGCGAGTAACCAACCACGTCGGCAGCGAGAATGGCGGCCAGCCTGCGTGCCAAGCCTCGTCTCCTTCGCCCGGGGCGGGCAGGGGCGGAGCACCGGGATTCTTAGCTTGGATCGCGATGCCTGACCAGTTGCGGCACCCCGCCTGTGAAGCCCGGCCGCGATCTGCTAGCGTCAGCCCCGCAAGCGGGCCAAGAACGGAGACGACCTCATGACCGAAGCTCCAAAGGAGACCAACTGGCGCAATGACGGCGTGCGGATCGTCAAGTCGTCGGAGCTGGACTTCAACACGGCGCAGACGCCGGGCATGACCCGGGCCGCCGCCATCAACATGGCCAAGGTGGGTGCGAAGAAGCTCTGGGCCGGCACCGTCGACGTCCAGCCCA
>CAZGUW010000482.1:0-2445 GCA_964528705.1 uncultured Geminicoccaceae bacterium | reverse complement strand
CGGCGTCTACCTGGTGGGACCGGACGGCACGATCGGCGCCACGAGCTGGGCGTTCGCGCGGATCGAGCATGCCGAGGCCAGCAGCAATGCATCGGCCAAAGCCCGCCCCGGCGGCGGTCCGCTCGAGCCGGGCGACGCGGTGCAGCTGAGCGACCTCTTCGATCCCGCCGACCTCGCCCCCGGCACCGGTTTCGGCCTCTTCCTCGTGGCCGATGGCTGGACGCTCAACGACGCCGCCGTCTTCCAGGGCGGCAGCCTCGAATTCCGCTCCGATGGCGGTGACGCAACGGTGACCGACAGCGCGCCCGACCTCGTCCACATCGCCCCCGGCGGCGGCGAGACCCTGGTGCTCGGCAACATCCTGCACACCATCGACGCGGGCTCGGCCAACCCGCTCTCCAACAGCCTCAACCCGGGCGGTACGGGCCAGGTCACCTCGGGCCTCCATGACGGCGCCTTCACTGTCGCCTTCGAGGACAAGCCGCTCGGCGGCGCCAGCGATCGCGATTTCAACGACGCGCTCGTCGCGGTCGCGCCGCTCGTCACCGCCGAGGAAATCGTCACTGTCTGAGGCTAGGGTGCCGCAGGCGGTCCGGCTGGCGGCCGTGTATCGTCCGCCCCCGGCGCCACGTCCCGATCCCGCCCCGGGGCGACGATGCCGCCGGAGATGACCAGCTTGATGCCTTCCTCGACGGTCATGTCGAGGTGGATCAGGTCGCGCGCCGGGACGAAGACGAGGAAGCCCGAGGTCGGGTTCGGCGTCGTCGGCAGGAAGATGTTGACGAAGTCGCCGTCGAAGCGGCTGCCGATCTCGCCGGAGGTCGGGCCGGTGACGAAGCCGATCACCCAGAGCCCGCGCCGCGGCCATTCGATGAGCACGACCTCGCGGAACGAGCGCGAGGACTGCGCCAGCACGGTCTCGAAGATCTGCTTGAGCGTGCCGTAGATCGAGCGCACCACCGGCATCCGGTCGAGCACCCGCTCGCCGGCGCGCATCAGCGAGCGGCCGACGAAGCCGGCGGCGAACCAGCCGATGAAGATCAGCAGCAGCAGCATCACCAGGAGGCCGAGCCCCGGGATGCCGAACGGCAGGTAGTTGGCCGGGTGGTAGCGGTCGGGGATCAGCCCGGCCGCCGTGCGGTCGAGCAGGTCGAGGATCTGCCAGACGATGAAGAAGGTGATGCTGACGGGTGCCGTGACGACGATGCCGGCAAAGAGATAGGTGCGCAGCCGGGCGAGCAGCGACGGCGGCCGCACCGCGCCCTCGCCACCACCCTCGCCCGCCGGCCGCCGCCGCCGGCCGTCCTTGCTGCCCGCCACGGCACATCCCCGCCATCGCCATTGATGACCCGAAGGTTAGCAGCCCCGGGGCCCGCGCGCGACCATGCCGGCCACCCCGTCGGGCGACCGGGCGCCCGACGGTCGTCTTCCGTATCATTCGTGAGAAACAGTAATAAAATTTCCGTAAAATTTTATCTTCTTTTTTCATAAATATTCGATTAACCTTTTATTTAAATTCGGTTGACATGCCCGAAACATCGTCGCTATCTGGACCGCGTTAATCGGCCATCAACATGCCGTGCACCGCGCACTGCCGAGGCCGAGCGGCGAGCGGAGGATCGAGAACAATGAACGTCATCAACAATTCGACCCTGCTGGTGCGGCGCATCAGCGATCTACAGCGGCGGCGCGACATCCTCGTCGAGCGCCAAGACCAACTGCGTCGCACCCTGCCCGAATGGGCCTTCGCGCCCCTGCAGCTCGCCGGCATGTCGTCGGCCGAGATCCGCGGCATGATGCAGGAGATGAGCCGCGTCGAGAGCGACGCCGGCCTCGACGCGCTGGAGCGCGAGCTCGAGCAGCTGGACCAGCGGATCGAGGAGCTCGAGAACGAGCTGCTCGCCACCCCGGCCCGCTCGCTCGATTCGATCCATGCGGTGCTGGAGCTGGCCCTCGGCCGCTTCCGCGGGCAGACCTCGAAGGACCCGAACGATCTCTTCTACGACTATGGCGACGCGCGCGTGCTGAGCTTCCTCGAGCGTGCCGCCGACGACATGCGCGGCCTCCTCCAGGAAGCGCATCGCGAAGCCGTCTGAGTCCGGCCGGCGGCGACGCCGGCCCAGGACTGGTCGCTACACCGCCAGATAGCGTCGCTGCAGCTCCGGCCGGACAGCGAGCTCGCTCGAGCTGCCCTGCCAGACGCTGCGCCCGTTCTCGATGATCACGTTCGTGTCGGTCAGCTCGAGCAGCCGGCCGAGATGCGGGTCGACCAAGAGGATGGCGATGCCCGTCGCCTTCAGCGCGCGGATGCATTGCCAAATCTCGCGGCGGACCGCCGGTGCCAGCCCCTCGGTCGCCTCGTCGAGTACGAGGAGCCGGGGGTTGGTGAGCAGCGCCCGGCCGATCGCCAGCATCTGCTGTTCGCCACCCGAAAGCGACCCGCCC
>CAZGUW010000481.1:0-2455 GCA_964528705.1 uncultured Geminicoccaceae bacterium | reverse complement strand
GCCGAGGAGGGCAAGGAGGAGCCGGCCACCCGGGCCCATGGGCAGGCGCAGCATGAAGAGGCTGAGCGGCAGGAAGAGGAGATAGGCGAACCACTCGGCGCTGATCGACCAGGAGACGTAGTTCCAGCTCATGTGGTCCTGGATGCCCCAGGCGTGCAGCATGAGGAGGTTCGGCCAGGCGGCCTCGAGCGTGTAGGCCTCGGGCACGCTGAAGCCGATGCCGGCGAGCCGGCCGGCCGTGACGTAGGCGACGACCACGAGAAAGGTCACGAGGTGCAGGGGATAGAGGCGGGCGAAGCGGCGCAGCATGAAGCCCTGCCAGGCGAAGCCGCCGGCCTCCAGCCGGCCGAGATAGACGTGGGTCAGGATGAAGCCGGAGAGGACGAAGAAGAAGTCGACGCCGAGCTTGCCGGCGCCGAAGAAGCCGGTCACCGCCGTGAAGTCGGCGGGCATGAAGTCGGTGTAGTGCAGGGCGAGGACCCAGAAAGCGGCGAAGAAGCGCAAGGCCGTCAGCGCCCGCACGTCGTCCGGCAGCGGGGCGGTGGCAGGCTTGAACAGGGGCATGGGCACGAGCTCGTTCCAATCGACCGAGAAGGTGCCGACCACCCGGGGCGGGCGCATCGACAGGCGAGGCCTGCATCCTGCGCCATGGACGTTAACGGCCATTTAACGTTTGTGATTACTAACGGATCTTAAGGATCTTTCGGCGTACCCTCTTGCTCATCCCGGTGGCTTGCCGCAAACCGGGTCCGCAACGGCATCCGCAGCTGCCGGACCGGGGCCGTCCAGGGAGGAAAGAAACTTGCCGCGTTTCGCTGCCAATCTCAGCATGATGTTCACCGACAGGCCGTTCCTCGAGCGGTTCGCCGCAGCCGGGGCAGCGGGCTTCGCCGCTGTCGAGTATCTCTTCCCTTATGAGCACGAGGCGAGCGAGATCCGGGCGGCGCTGGATGCGGCGGGGCTCGAGCAGGCGCTCTTCAACCTGCCGCCCGGCGATTTCGCCAAGGGCGAGCGCGGGCTGGCGGCGCTGCCGGGCCGGGAGGCGGAGTTCCGGGACGGCCTCGACAGGGCGCTGCACTATGCCGGGGTCATCGGGGCGAAGCGGCTGCACTGCATGGCCGGGCTGATCGGCGCCGACGACGACCGGGCGCATTACTCCAGCACCTATCTCGAGAATCTGGCGCTGGCGGCGGAGCGGGCGGCCGCCCAGGACATCACCATGCTGATCGAGCCGATCAACACGCGCTCCATCCCGGGCTACTTCCTCAACTACCAGCGCGACGGGCGGCGGGTCATCGAGCGGGTGGGGGCGCCGAACCTGAAGCTGCAGTTCGACTGCTTCCACTGCCAGATCATGGAGGGCGACCTCGCCATGCATCTTCGCGAGCTGATCGGCGTGATCGGCCACATCCAGATCGCCGGCGTGCCCGATCGGCACGAGCCGGACACGGGCGAGATCGCCTATCCCTATCTTTTCGGCGTGATGGACGAGATCGGCTACGCCGGGTGGGTGGGCTGCGAGTACAACCCGAAAGGGCGGACCGAGGACGGGCTCGGCTGGTTCGAGCCCTATCGCAAGAGCTGAGCCGAACATATTGAACGAGTGGAGCGAACGAGAATGACCAAGGTGGCGATGGTGACGGGTGCCGGCAGCGGCATCGGCAAGGCTTCGGCGCTCGGCCTCGCCGGGGCCGGCTACAAGCTGGTGCTGGCCGGGCGGCGGCAGGAGCCGCTGGCGGCGGTGGCGGCCGAGATCGAGGGCAAGGGCGGCGAGGCGCTCGCGGTGTCGACCGACGTCGGCGATCCCGAATCCGTCGCGGCCCTTTTCAAGGCCTGTACCGAGCGCTTCGGCCGGCTCGACGTGCTCTTCAACAATGCGGGGGTGGGCTCGCCGCCGGTACCGATGGACGAGCTGCCGCTCGAGCAGTGGAAGAAGGTGGTGGACGCCAATCTGAACGGCGCCTTCTACTGCTCGCGCGAGGCCTTCGGCATGATGCGCCGGCAGGACCCGCGGGGCGGGCGGATCATCAACAACGGCTCCATCTCGGCCTACGTGCCGCGGCCGTTCTCGGCGCCCTACACGGCGACCAAGCACGCGATCACCGGGCTTACCCGCTCGATCAGCCTCGACGGCCGGGCCTTCGACATCGCCTGCAGCCAGATCGACATCGGCAATGCGGCGACCGAGATGACCGAGCGGATGACCGGCGGCGTGCTGCAGGCGACGGGCGAGACCAAGGTCGAGCCGCGCATGGACGTGGCGCACGTGGCGAGCACGGTGGTCCACATGGCGAGCCTGCCGCTCGATGCCAACATCCAGTTCGTGACGGTGATGGCGACCAAGATGCCGTATATCGGCCGCGGCTGAGCGGGGGCGCCGCCGGCGTCAGCGGGCGAGCACGAGCATGACGACGAGCATCAGCGCATAGGCGATGCCGTCGGCGACGAGGGCGCG
>CAZGUW010000480.1:0-2475 GCA_964528705.1 uncultured Geminicoccaceae bacterium | reverse complement strand
CGCTCCCGGGCCCTCGCCAGGTCGTAGGCGGTGCGCCGGAGGATCACGTCCTCGCGGAACGCGATGAAGGCCTGTAGCACCTCGACCAGGGTCATCTGCATCGGGCGGCCGTTGTTCAGGGCCACCATGTTGATGCCGAAGCCGGTCTGCAGCGGCGTGAACTTGTAGAGCTGGTTGAGCACCACCTCGGCATCGGCATCGCGCTTGATCTCGATGACCACGCGCACGCCGTGCCGGTCGGACTCGTCGCGCAGGTCCGAGATGCCCTCCACCCGCTTCTCGCGGACCACCTCGGCGATCCGCTCGACCAGCCTCGCCTTGTTCACGAGATAGGGAATCTCGTGGACCAGGATCGCCTGGCGGTCCTTGCGGATCTCCTCGATCGTGCAGCGACTGCGCACGGTGAGGCTGCCACGGCCGGTCATGTAGGCCTGGTGGATGCCCGCTCGCCCGAGGATGACGCCTCCGGTCGGGAAATCCGGCCCTTGCACGATCTCCATGAGGTCGGCGACGTCGAGCTCCGGATTGTCGATCAACGCAATCGTCGCGTCGATGATCTCGCCCAGATTGTGTGGCGGGATGTTGGTGGCCATACCGACGGCGATGCCGCCGGCGCCGTTGACGAGGATGTTCGGGTACTGCGCCGGCAGGACCTCGGGCTCGGTGATGCTCTCGTCGTAATTCGGACGAAAGGCCACCGTGTCCTTGTCGATGTCGTCGAGCAGGGCAGCCGCCGGCCGGGCAAGGCGCGCCTCGGTGTAGCGCATCGCCGCCGGCGGATCGTTGTCCATCGAGCCGAAATTGCCCTGGCCGTCGATCAGCATGAGCCGCATCGACCAGGGCTGCGCCATGCGCACCATGGCGTCGTAGATCGCACCGTCGCCGTGCGGATGGTACTTGCCCATCACGTCGCCGACGATGAGCGCCGACTTGCGGTGCGGGCGCCCGATATCGTAGCCCGCCACGCGCATGGCGTAGAGGATGCGGCGCTGGACCGGCTTCAGGCCGTCTCGAACGTCGGGCAGCGCCCGGCTGACGATCACGCTCATCGCGTAGTCGAGGTAGGAGCGCTTCATCTCCTCCTCGATGGGGACGATCTCGAATCCCTTAGGGGGCTGTGAGGCGGCCAAGCGGTGTGTTTCCCGAGCGCTGGAACGGCGGGCCTGAAGGTCAGGCTGGCGATGGAATTCGCGGTGACGTTGATCTAGCAGACGGCCCGCCCGGCCACAAGTTCGCCACTCCCGGGTCTCTTATGTGACGTTATCCAGTGTGGCGGCCCCGTAGTAATGCCAGAGAAAGACCGAGGCGGCACCTCGCCATGGCGACCAGCCTGCGGCAAGTGCCCGCAAGTCCCTGGCACTCGGCCTGGCGTCCAGGTTCTTCAACCGCTGGCAGGCGATCTGCAGCGCCAGGTCGTCCGCCGGCATGACGTCCTGTCTCTGCAGCGCGAAGAGCAAGTAGATCTCCGCACTCCAGCGCCCAAATCCGGGCAGCGCCGTGAGCGCTGCCACGACCGCATCGTCCGGTGCCGCCGTGAGACCCTCCAGGTCCAGCCGCCCATCCACGACCGCCGCCGCGAGCGCCCGCGCGTACGCCACCTTTCGCCCGCTGAGCCCGCAGCCGCGCAGCGTCTCGGCCGGCAGGTCCAGCAGCGCCCGCGCCTCCATGCACTCGCCCATCGCCGCCGCGATGCGGCGTTGAATGGTGGCGGCAGCCCGTGTCGAGACCTGCTGGGCGACGATGATCCTGAGCAGGGTGGCAAAGCCGGCGGGCTGGATGCGGGGCGCCGGATAGCCGACCCGCTCGATGGCGCGCCGGAGCGTCGCGTCGCTCGCAGCCAGGCAATCCAGCGCACGCCGCAACCGGTCGGCCGCCATCTGCACGTCGATCGTCGCGAGGGTGGACATCCGCGATGCCTTGCCCGATCGGTCCGGCCCCGGCAAGCTTGCCATCATTCTTGTCGAGGGGGAGCCGCAGGTGGCGCAACTGGCAAGGCCGAAGAGGAAGCGCCAGGCCCCGGCCCTCGCCTTCGGCCTGGTCCTGATCATCGCCGGCAGCATCGCACTCTTCTGGAACGAATGGCGGTCGGCGTCCGCCGTGGCGACCCTGGCCGCCGGCGAGCGAGAGGTCGTCGAGGCCAGCCTCGAGCGAGTCCACGCCGGCGACGGGAACCGGCTCCTGCATCTCGCCGGCCCCGCCCGGCCGAACAGCCCGGTCGCTGACCCGCTCTTCGGCATCGGTGAGGCAGCCCTGCGGCTCGATCGCCGGGTCGAGATGCATCAGTGGCGGGAGATCGCCGAGAAAGGCTCGGCCAATGACTGGACCTACCGCTACGAGTCCGTCTGGGCCGAAGGGCGGATCCCGTCCGAACGGTTTCGCGAACGGCTCGGCCACGTCAACCCACCCGCCCCGACCGTCACCAGCGAGCGCTTCTACCCTGAACCTGCGACGCTCGGCGCCTACGCCCTCGGCCGG
>CAZGUW010000479.1:0-2494 GCA_964528705.1 uncultured Geminicoccaceae bacterium | reverse complement strand
GCTCGATCGCCGACATCCAGCGGACCTTCGAGTTCCGCGCCGCGATCGAGGGCGAAGCCGCCTGTCTCGCGGCCGAAAGGCGGAGCGCCGCCATGCTGCAAGGCCGGCGGCATCTAAGGCCCCCAGGCGGCCCGCCCCCTCACCCGCCGCGCCGGCCTACCATCGCGGCACCCGGCGCTCGAAGCCTGGCTCGTACTTGCGGATCTCGTCGAGATCGTCGCGGTCCGTCACGCCGGCCGTCCGGTAGAGCTCGTGCAGCCGCGCCAGCGCGGCCTGGTCGATGCTGACGCCGAGGCCCGGCCCCTTCGGCACGGCGAGCCGGCCGTTCTCGAACCTGAGCTTGCCGCCCTCGAGGATGTCGACCGGTGTCCAGGAGTAATGGGTGTCGCAGTCATAGGTGAGGTTGGGCGTTGCGGCCGCCAAGTGCGTCATCGCCGCGAGGCTGATGCCCAGATGCGAGTTCGAGTGCATGGCGACCCCCATGCCCGCGGCCTCGCACATCCGGCCGAGCTGGATGGCCCCGGTCATGCCGCGCCAGTAGTGATGGTCGCTGAGCACGATCTGCACGGCGCTCTTGCAGGCGGCCTCGATGACGTGCGGGAACTCGACGACGACGAGGTTGCTGGCGAGCGGCAGCCCGCCCGCGGCGGCGACGGCGGCCATGCCGTCGAGCCCGGGCGTCGGGTCCTCGAGATACTCGAGAACACCGACGAGGCGCCTCGCCAAGGCGATCGAGGTCTCGACCGTCCAGGCGCCCATGGGATCGATCCGCAGGGGTGCTTTGGGGAAGGCCTCGCGCAGCTTGACAAGCGTCTCGGCCTCGAGCTCGGGTGCGAGCACGCCGCCCTTCAGTTTCATCGACGCGAAGCCGTTCTCCGCGACCAGCTGCCGGGCCTCCGCCACGAGCGCATCCGGCGTCATCACCTCGCCGAAGAGGTCCTCGCCCGGCTGCTCCTTCGGCTTCGCGTACTTGTAGAAGAGATAGGCGCCGAACGGCACCTCGTCGCGCAGCGCACCGCCGAGCAGGTCCGAGACCGGCCGGCCGAGCCGCTTGCCCTGCAGATCGAGCAGGCCGACCTCGAAGGCGCTGTAGACCACGTCGACGACCTTGTGGTCGGCGAGAGCCGAGGGGGCATTGATCCCGCCGGCGTCCGGCAGCGCCTCGACGAGCCGGTTGCGGAGCCCGTTCAGGTCGAAGATGTCGAGCCCGACGAGCGCATCCGCCGACCGCTGGAGCGCCGCGAGCGTCCGGCGGGCGCCATAGGTCTCGGCGATGCCGACCTCGCCCGTCTCGGTCAGCAGCTCGATGACCGAGCGCAGGAAGACGCCCTGGTGCACGCCCTTCAGGTTGCGCAGCGGGTAGTCGGGCACCGCCACCGGCGTGATCCTGACGGACCGGATCCTCATCGTTCCTCGACCTCCGCTGCGGCTGCGACCATGGCCGTTTCGATGTTCTTGTCAAATTTGTCAATATTCATGTTGCAAGCCCAGCCAAACTGACATATCAGAATGGTCGCGACGATGGAGGCTTCAACCGGCACGGCCGGCGCGCAACCCGAAAAGAAACGAATGAGGTCGCGATGCGGGGCAATGGTCAGATTCAGGCGAGAATGTCCGACACGCTCGGCAGCACGAAGCTGGTCGCCGACCGGTCGATGGTCGCCCAGGTCTTCGACGTCCTGCGTGCCCGCATCGTCGCCGTCGACTTCCTGCCGGGGGAGCGGCTCTCGGAGAAGGAGATCTCGGCGGCGCTCGGCGTCAGCAAGACACCGGTCCGCGAGGCGCTGATCAGGCTCGAGGACACGGGCCTCGTGGAGATTGTGCCGCGCAGCGGGACCTATGTGACGCCGATCCGGATCGACCGGTACATCGAGGCCTGCTTCGTCCGCCTCAATCTCGAGATCGGCGCCATGCGGCGCGCCGCGGCTGCCCCGACACGCGAGGCGATCGCCAGCCAGCTCGACGCCATCATCATCGAACAGCGGACCGCCCTCGCCGCCGGCGACTACATCGCCTTCTTCGATCTCGACCAGCGCATGCACCGCAGCGCCTTCGAGCTCTCGGGCATCGGCGGCGTCTGGACGACGATCAGCCAGACCCAGGCGGAGGTCGACCGCGTCCGCCACCTCAAGCGCATCCACAACATCCGCCGCGGCGAGGAGGTGCTGCGCGAGCATGCGGCGATCGTCGACGCCATCCGCGCAGGCGACCCGGCTGCGGCCGAGAAGGCGCTGGTGCGGCACCTGGGCTCGCTCGAGGCCGAGAGAGACGGGCTGCGCCGGCATCCCGTCCTGCTGAACTTCATCGACACGCTCAATGCACGACTGCCGGGCCGCGGCGGCCGGACGAACGGCGCCGACGCACAGGAGGAAAACTGAACATGTCAGGGGTGACGCTGGAGAAGATCGTCAAGCGCTACGGGGCTGCCACGGTGGTCCACGGCATCGACCTCGTGGTCCAGCCCAGGGAGTTCGTCGTGCTGGTCGGCCCCTCG
>CAZGUW010000478.1:0-2505 GCA_964528705.1 uncultured Geminicoccaceae bacterium | reverse complement strand
CATTTCGTCCATGTCTTCGTCGACCGCGAGACCCAGCGCCCGACCCCCATTCCTCCAGGCATTCGCACCGTGCTCGCGGCCCACGCCATGGACTGAGTCCGACTGAGTCCCGCTCAGCTTGTGGACGAACCGGCGATGGCGTAAGAAGGCCGGAAGTTCCACAAAAGGTGCCGGCCTTGGGTGAGCGGACGCGGGTACGGATCAATCTGACTCAGGCCGAGATCGAGGTCGAGGGCAGCGAGAGCTTCGTCGAGAGCTTCCGCCCTCAGCTCGAGGCCCTGCTCGACCGGCTGCCCAGGGAGCAGGTGCCGGCACCCGCGGCCGAGCCCGTGCCGGCCAATCCGCCCGCCGCAAGCGCGAAAGCCGAGCTCGGCCCGTTCGGCGAGTTCCTCCACCATCTCCCGACCACCGCCACCGAGGTCGACCGCATGCTGGCGGCCGGCTACTACCTGCAGCAGCTCTCGGGCGACGACAGCTTCGCCACGGGCGATGCCAACAAGCGGCTCGCCGAGCACGGCATCAAGATCGGCAACCCGTCGCAATGCGTGCGCCAGTCGCTGACCGCGAGGCGCGTCTTCGCCGTCGCCCGCGGCCGGTTTCGCGTGTCGCAGACCGGCCGCGCCTATCTCCGGCAGCTCACCAATGGTGCCGTACCCGAGTAAGCTGGATCCCGTGCGACTCGCCGCCCGGCTTGACGCGCCCGCCGGGCGGCGTTAACGGGATGTCATGACGAGCATCCACCAGGTGATTCGAATTAGGGTCCCGGTCTCGATCTGAGGCCGGGTCTTCGACCTATTTCGTGCCATCACCTGTCGAAAGCTGCCGTCATGTCCACGTTCTGCTTCTCCGTCCATTCGGACGCCGAGCCCGGCACTCTGCCCCGCGTGCTCGAGGTCTTTGCCCTCCACGGTTTCGTCCCTGACCAGTGCCACGCTACACGCTGCGGCGATGCTGGCGATGAGCTCGTGGTCGACCTGCAGATGCAGGGTCTCGACCACACCGCAGCGGCGCTCCTCGCCAAGCGTCTCGGCCGCGTGGTCGCCGTGAGCACCGTGCTCTTCTCCGAGAAATGGCAGCAGTGCGCCGCCGCCTGATCAATCTCGCCGCGGCGGCGCTCACGCTCGGGATCTCCGGGCCGGGCGCCGCCGTTGTCGATGGCTGCGCGCCACTGACCGTTCCCGAAGAGCTCGGCCTCGTCTGCCGCACCGAGGGCACCGGCACGGGCGAGATCCTGGTGGTCGAACCCGAGGGCGGGGCGTTCCAGGCGCTCAGCCGGCTGACGCTCCGCGAGCTCGATCCTGCTGCCGACAGGCTCGCCTGGAGCGAGCCGGAGGCCTGGATCGAACGGCAGATGGTCGTCGACGTGGGCGCCCTTTCGGACGCCCTCGACGACGTCGGCGGCGATCCCGACAGCCCGTTCGGCAGCGAGATGATCAAGAACGGCATCGCGCTTCTGGTCGATGGTCTCGAGGAGCTGAGCCGACTGCCGCTCTCCGCCTGCAGTGGCGCAGCGACCGAAGAGGAGCTCGACTGCCGCTTCGGCATCGAGCCCTTCCTCCTCTTCATGCGGGTCTCCCTGGTCGCCAGGGACGAGGCGCGCTTCGCCTTCAACATCCGCACCTTCAACGAGCAGCGGCTCCGCCACTTCAACGCGATCGCCAACTCGTTCGAGCCGGCGAGCCCGGCGCCCTGAGGGCAGCGGAGCCGCTCAGCCGCAGCGCCCGCCGGGCTACCCGTCCGCCTCCGGATCGTCGTCGCCTTCGACCGCCGGCACGGCATAGACGCCCGTGAGCCAGCGGCCGAGATCGACGTCGCGGCAGCGGGCCGAGCAGAAGGGGCGAAAACGCGGCTCCACCGGAGAGCCGCATAGCGGGCAGCGGCGATGGCGCTGTTCCCTGGTCGTGCCGCCGGGCGCCGGCCGGTCAGGTGGCGGTGCACCGCTCATGCGCTCGCCGCCACGCGGCCGCTGCCGCTGCAGGTCGGGCAGACCCGGCTCGCCGCCAGAAGCGGGCTGGCACCGCGGCGGGCGCGGCTGATCTGGACGATACCCAAGGGCGACATCGGGAAGGTCTGGACCGGCAGGGGATCGCCACGGAAGGCCCGGCGCACCGCGTCGTCGAGCCGCTGGCGCTGCGCCTTGCCGGCGAGATCGACGAAATCCACGATCAGCGTGCCGCCCAGATTGCGCAACCGCGCCAGCCGGCCGATCTCGGCCGCCGCCCTGAGGTTCACGTCGAGCGCCGGCCGCCCGCCGCCGTCGACATCGATGGCGACGCAGGCCGCCGTCTCCTGGATCAGGAGGCGCCCGCCGCCGTCCAGCGCCACCTCGCCCGCCAGCGCCTCGGCGATTGCCTCGTCGACGCCGGTCCGGGCGAAGGCGGAAACACCCGAACCGAGCAGCTCGAGCTCGGGCCGGGCAGTCTCGGGCAGCGCCTCGACCAGTCGTCGCGCTTCAGCCTTCAGCGCGTCGTCGGCAACCGTCAGCGAGACCGGCTCCAAATCAAA
>CAZGUW010000477.1:0-2510 GCA_964528705.1 uncultured Geminicoccaceae bacterium | reverse complement strand
GGCTGCGGCGAAGCGCCCGGCGGATCAGGATCGGCAAAGCGATCGAGCCGATCAGCAGGCAGCCCAGCAGCACGTTGATGACGATGCCCGGCACGTTGAGCAGGGTCAGGCCGAAAGTGGCGAAGCCGAGGACGAGGACGGCGAGCACGACGCCCGGGATCGAGCCGATGCCGCCCGAGATGGCGACCCCGCCGAGGATCACCATGGTGACCACGTCGAGCTCCCAGCCAAAAGCGATGTTGGGCCGGACGACGCCGATGCGGGCGGTGAGCAGCACCGCGGCGAGGCCGGCCATGAGGCCGGAGACGGTGAAGAGCACGAAGCGGATGCGATCGACCCGGATGCCCGAGAACCGGGCCGCCACGGGATTGGCGCCGATGGCGTAGAGCCGGCGGCCGGTGGCCGTCAGGTGGAGCACGATGCCGAAGACAAGAGCGAGGCCGAGGAAGAGCACGAAAGAGAGCGGGGTCGGCGGGTCGGCCAGGAGGTAGGTCTGCTGCAGGTCGAGGAAGGATGCCGGGAAGCTGGTGAGCGCCTGGTCGCCGAGCGAGACCTGGGCGATGCCGCGAAAGAGCGACATCGTGCCGATGGTGATGACGATCGAGTGCACGCCGAAGCGGGTGACGAGCACGCCGTTGCAGAGCCCGCAGAGGAGGCCGATGCCGAGGCCGGTGAGGATCAGGACGGGCGTCGGCTGACCGAGCGTCGCCATGAAGCCGACGCCGAGTGCTGCCAGCGCCACGATGGCGGCGACCGAGAGGTCGATCTCGCGGATCAGGATGAGCAGCGCCATGGCAAGCGCGATGATCGCCTTCTCGGAGAAATTGTAGGTGGCGTCGGCGAGGTTGTAGATATCGAGAAACCAGGGCGTCGCCCAGGCATTGATGGCGAAGACCAGGGCCAGCAGGATGACGAGAATGCTCTCCCAGCGGAGCAGGAGATCGGCGAGCCGGAAGGGCGGCCGGTCGGCGACCGTGTAGCGCGGGCTTTCGGGCAACGGCTTCAGCCCCTCGCCCCGGCCGCTTCGCGGCGCGCCTCGGGCAGGATGAGCTTCTCGGGATGCGCCTCGGCGCGGGCATTGATGATGACGGCGGCGAGGATGGCGGCACCGGCGATCGCCATCTGCCAGAAGGGCGAGACCTGCATGGTCGGCAGGGCGTTGACGATGACGCCGATGAAAAGGGCGCCGAGCAGGGTGCCGGGCACGGTGCCGACGCCGCCGCCGATCGAGACGCCGCCGATGACGCAGGCGGCGATGATGGTGAGCTCGAAGCCGCTCGCGATCTCGGAATAGGCGACGCCGTAGCGGGCGACCCAGAGATAGCCGCAGAGCCCGGCGATGCCGCCGGCAATGGCGTAGACCAGGAGCTGGTAGCGCTCGAGCACGAGTCCGCAGTAGCGGGCGGCCGTCGGGTTGCCGCCGACGGCATAGATGCCGCGGCCGGTGCGCGTGCGGGAAAGGAAGAGCTGCATCAGGATGGCGACGCCGACGGCGATCCAGAAGACGCTCGAGAGGCCGAGCAACGATTTGTGCGGGAAGGCCTGGAAGGTCTGGCCCATTTCGCTGGCATTGACCTGGTCGCCGCCGCCGATGACGACAATCATGCCGCGGAAGATCGAGAGCGTGCCGAGGGTCACGACGATGGGCGGGATGCCGAGCCCGCCGATGAGGAGGCCGTTGCCGAGGCCGAAACCGAGCCCGATCAGCATGGCGAGGACGATGTAGGCGACGGCCGGCAGGTCCGGGCCGTACTGGCCGACGAGGGCCACGAGCATGCCGGTGAGCGCCAGGTTGGCGGCCATCGAGAGGTCGATGCCGCGGGTCAGGATGACGACCATCTGGCCGAGGGCGAGCATGAAGAGCAGGGCCGTGTCGTCGAGCACGCCCAGAAGGCTGGTGCCCTCGACGAAGGCCGGGGCGTAAGAGCCGATCGCCGCCACCATCAAGACGATGACCAGCGCCAGCACGAGTTCCCGATGCGCGGCGAGCCAGCTCATGCGGCGGCGGCCCCCTCGCCCGCCCCGGTGGCGGCAGCCACGATCGCCTCGGCCGACCAGGCGTCGCGGGCGAAGCGGGCGACGATCCGGCCCTCGTGCATGACGAGGATGCGGTCGGCGAGGCCCATCACCTCGGGCAGCTCGGAGCTGATCAGCACGACGGCGAGGCCGTCCGCCACGAGCTCGCCGATGAATTCGTGGACGGCGGCCTTGGAGCCGATGTCGATGCCCTTGGTCGGTTCGTCGAGGATGATGACGCGGGGTTGCGTGGCGAGCCACTTGGCGATCACCACCTTCTGCTGGTTGCCACCGGAAAGCTCGCCCACCGGCTGCTCCCAGCTTGCCGCCTTCACGGCCAGGCGATCGCCGAGCGAGCGCGTGGCCGTGCGCTCGGAGTTCGCGGCGAGGAACCAGCCCCGGACGTGGCGGGCAAGCGAGGCGAGCGTGATGTTGGCGCGGATGCCGAGCGGCAGCACGACGCCCTGCTCCTGGCGGTCCTCGGGCACGTAGGA
>CAZGUW010000476.1:0-2551 GCA_964528705.1 uncultured Geminicoccaceae bacterium | reverse complement strand
TCGCACGGCTGGCGACCGCCACGCTGGAACCGCTCGTCGGCCGGCATGTCGTCGCCGAGCTCGCTGACGGCCGGCAGTTCCTGCGCCGCCTGGCGCCGGCCGCCGAGGGCGGCAACTACGTGCTGGACGCGTATAATGCCCCACCCATGGGGCCCTTGCGGCCGGTTGCGGCGCGGCTGGTTCTCGGACACCTGGAGGTTGAGGCCCTGTCCCCACGTTCCCAAGAGCCGGGCACATCAGGTTGATGAGAAATTCGCGTTTTATCTGGAAGTTTAAAATATCGCGGGTATTTTAACTAAATCAGGTTCAGTTGGCGAGCGACTCGGGGATCATGCAACCCCAGCGTGCGCCGCAGCAGGAGTCGTTTCGTCATGAACCAGGTCGCCAGCAAGGCCGTCGGCAAGGGGGTCGGGGGGCGCAGCCGCGCCCTCGATGTCGACCACTATGTCAGCCTGCGCATCCGGCAGCGTCGCATCATGCTCGGTCTCACGCAGCAGCAGATGGCCGAGCTGATCGGTGTCACCTACCAGCAAGCGCACAAGTATGAGACCGGCATCAACCGCATCTCGGCCGGCCGCCTCTATCAGATCGCCCAGGCCCTGGGCGTCGATATCGGTTATTTTTTCGACGATCTCGATCCCGACAAGCAGAGCCGGCCGAAGTCGACGGAGATGATGCCGCAGCAGCGCATGCTGCTCGAGCTCGCCCGCAACTTCGCGGCGATCGGCAACCGCAAGCATCAGGACGCGATCTGCAATCTGGCCCGGGTGCTGGCGTCGGGCGAGCGCACCGAGAACTGACCGGACGGACTCTGCCTGCGACAGGCCCCGTCAGAGCGCGTCAGGCACGCCGTGTCGCGGCGAGCCGGATGATGCGGATCGTCTCGGCCCACAAGCCGAGATCGTCCAGCTCGCCGGCGTGGAACCAGCCCACGGCGGCAGCGTCGCCGCCGGCCATAGCGGGACCGGGAGCCGCCTCGGCGGTGAAGTCGATCAACGTGTAGTGGTAGAGCACCCGCGCATCGTCTGGTGTGCGTTCCACCAGGTCGACGACGGTCAGCAGGTCGAGACGCGCAAGCTCGAGACCGGTTTCCTCACCGACCTCGCGACGTGCGGTCTCGGCCACCGTCTCGCCGAGCTCCTGAGCGCCACCGGGCAGCGACCACTGGCCGGCGCGGGGCGGCTTGCCACGTCGGATCAGGAGAACCCGATCGTCCCGCCAGACGACGACACCGACCCCCACGATCGGTCGGTCCGGGAAATCTCGCCGCATCGTCGTCTCCTTGGAACACCAGCCGCGACCGCCTTCAGGCGATCAGCGCCAGTGCCGCAGCGTACCGCGTGAGCCTCGTGCCGGCGACCTCGGCGGCACTGCGCATGCCGATCACCGGCACGGGCCCGAGCACGCGCCCGAGGAGAGTGGCCTCGTCGACGCCGGGTCCGAAGAAACCGATACCGCGCTCGATCGAGCTGTAGAAGAGCGCCGCCCTGGGCGGTCGACCGCCCAGTTTTCGCAAGAGTCCCGCGGCCAGCGCCTGAAGATCGTCGAGTGCCAGCGCCGGGTCCCGACGGTGGAGCTGGACGCGACCCGGCAGGCCGCCACCCCCGAGGCCCGAGAGCTGGATGGCGCCGCGCAGCGGATCGGCATGGACGATGCCAAGGATGGAGACGGCCTGATCGAGCGGTGCCTCGGCGAACTCGGCATCCGTGGGCACCTGGGCCAGCAGCAACCGGCGACCAAGCTGCCGCTGGTCGCGCAGGACGAGTTCCCCGGCTTCCTCGGCGAGCCAGCTGGTGGCCGCCCGGCCATCGAGCTCGGTGAGCGTGTTGCCTGCGCCCGCCGTGACCCGGTGCGCAGGGCCAAGGGCACGGCAGCCGTGGGTGACGCCCGCCGCCATCGCAACACTGCCGGAAACGAGGACGCCGGTCGCCGCACCGGCCGAGGGCGACCCTGCAATCTGCGCGTGATCGAAGATGGATGCGCCCTGGGCGCCAGCCAGCACGGCCGAGGTGGTCGCGGCGAGCGTCGCCACTGCCGCTCCCGCACCCGCCGCATCGGGCACGTGCAGGATGCCGCAGACCGCTTCCTCTGCCCCGGCCGGCGGTGAACCGGCAAAGGGGTGCAGGGCGACCCCTTCAAGCGGCAGCGGCAGTGCTGCAATGGCCCCCTCGCCGCTCAATTCGCGGCCGCCGGCGAAGACCGCGGTGCTGGCCGCCCCGAGCCAGGTCTGGATACCGGTGCGCTGACGCAACCCGTCCAGCATGACGTCGGCCATTTCGGTCGTCGGATCGGCCAGGAAGACGAGGCCGAGCGGGGCGGGTGCCGCATCCGCATCGAGTTGATCGAGCACGCTGCGCAGGAGTTGCGGCCATGGCCGGCCAGCCGCGTAGACGAGGCCGCTCATGCCATCGTCGAGCGGCGGCGCACACGCGGCAGTCCAGGGATGATCTCAACCATCAAGGAATTATCTTGACCACAATTCAACTTTTTGGCAATACCGGAAAGCGTTCAGTCATCGGTTGAGCGAAACTGCCGGTGACCGACGTGCTCG
>CAZGUW010000475.1:610-2555 GCA_964528705.1 uncultured Geminicoccaceae bacterium | reverse complement strand
GTGCAGAGCTCGGTGATCGACCGCCGCAGCACCTGTGCCGCCGCCGTCGCATCGTCCGCCACAGCGTCACGGATGATCTTCCTGTCCCCGCTATTTTTCCGGCAGGTCGATGCGCACGCCGGTCTCGCCGGAGAGCAGGCGCTGCAGGTGATAGAGGGCGAGCGGATCGTCGCCGAAGAGCCCGATGATCCCGGCGAAGGCCTGCCGCGCACCATGCGCGTCGCCGCCGGCCAGCTTGTCGAAGGCGGCCTGGTAGGCCGCCGTCCGCGGCTCCTCGAACTCGGCGGCGGTGAGCGGTTCCCAGGCCATGAGCGGCTGCTCGCGGCCCTTGAGCACGAGCTCGCCCACCGGCCGGCCGCGGAAGTCCGCCACCTCGGCGACCGTGGTGGCGCTGACGCAGAGCCGGGTGCCGAGCTGCTTGTTCACGCTCTCGAGCCTGGACGCGATGTTGATGGCGTCGCCATGCGCCGTGTAGTCGAAGAAGAGATCGCCGCCGAAATTGCCGATGATCGCCTGGCCGGTGTTGACGCCGATCCGGGTCATGCCGAGCGGCACGCCGGCGCTGTGCTGCTCCGCCTCGAAGCCGCGCGCGAACGCGTCGATGGCGAGCGCGCACTCCACGGCGCGCCGCGCATGGTCGGCCTGCTCGGTGGGCGCCCCGAACATGGCGTAGACCGCGTCGCCGATGATCTTCACGACCGTGCCCTCCTGGGCGAAGATCACCTGGGTGACGCCGTCGAGATAGCTGTTGACGAGCTGCACGACATGCGCCGGGTCGCTCGCCTCGACGAGCGGCGTGAAGTTGGCGAGATCGGTGAAGAGGAAGGTGCCGACGCGCCGCTCGCCGCCCAGCTCCATGAAGCGCGGGTTGCTGGCGAGCTGCTCCGCCAGGTTGGGCGAGAAATAGCGGGCAAGCGCGCTCCGCGCGCGCTCCGCCTCGAGCTTGCCCTGGCGCATCTGCCGGTAGCGCTGCACGTGGCGGAGCGTCTTGGCGATGATCGCGTCCAGGTCCTCGAAGGCGATGGGCTTGGTGAGGAAGTCGAAGGCGCCGCAGTTCATGGCGGCGCGGATGTTCTGCATGTCGCCATAGGCCGAGATGATGACGGCGCGCCGGTCGTCGTCCGCCTCCTCGAGCCGCGCGAGCAGCGTCAGCCCGTCCATGCGCGGCATGTTGATGTCGCTCAGCACCAGCTCGACATCGGGCTCGGCCGCCAGGACCTCGAGCGCCTCCTCGCCGTCATGGGCGAAGAGAAAGCGGAGCTCGCCGCCCCTGATCTGCTTGCGAAAGCGCTGCGTGACGAGAAGCTCGAGGTCCGGCTCGTCGTCGACCACGAGGATGAGGGCACCACTCATCCGGCCCTTCCTCCGGTGCGGACGAGATCCTTCAGCGTGTTGAACTCGACGGGCTTGTGCAGGAAGGCGGCGGCGCCGAGCCCGAGTGCTTTGGCCTCGGTCTCGGGATCGCCGTAGGCGGTGATCATGAAGACCGGAATGGCCGGCCAGCGCCCGTGCACCTCGGCCAGGAGCTCGAGCCCGCTCCTGCCCGGCATGTTGATGTCGGAGAGGATCACGAGGTCGGTCGGCGGCTCCGTGCCCTCGAGCAGGGCCAGTGCCTCGTCGGCCGACCCCGCGAAGGCGAACTCGTACTCGCCCTTGCGGATCTCGCGGCGGAACTGCTGGCGAAACAGCATCACCGCGTCCGGCTCGTCGTCGACCATGAGGATCTTCACTTTGCCGCTGCCGCCGTGCCTGCCGGTTCGGCATTTGCCGTCTGCCGCGGCAGGGTGATGGTGAACTCGGTAAAGCTGCCCTCCTCGCTCGCCACGTCGAACGTGCCGCCATGCTGCTTGACCACGATGTCGTGGCTGAGCGAGAGCCCGAGCCCGGTGCCCTCGCCCGGCGGCTTGGTCGTGAAGAACGGGGTGAAGAGCTTCTTCCTGACCGC
>CAZGUW010000475.1:0-600 GCA_964528705.1 uncultured Geminicoccaceae bacterium | reverse complement strand
GCCTCGGGAATGCCGCTGCCATTGTCGTGGACGCGGATCAGGACGGCGTCGCCCCGGCCCTCGGTCGTGACCGTCAGCGTCGGCTCGAAATCTGCATCGGGCTCGCGCGCGCGCCGTTCGCCCACCGCATAGAAGCTGTTGGAGAAGAGGTTCACGAGCACCCGCAGGAGCTCCTGCGGGTAGCCGTCGATGGCGCCGGCTTCGGGGTCGAGCTGCTTGACGAGGGCGATCTGGAAGTCGCGCTTCTCCGCCCGCGCCCCGTGATAGGCGAGGCCCAGGCTCTCCTCGACCAGATTGTTCACCTCGGTGCGGCTGCGCGTCCCCGGCCCCTGCCGCGAATGCAGGAGCATGTTCTTGATGATCCGGTCGGCCCGGCCGCCGTGCTCGGCGACCTTGCCGAGGTTCGTGTCGAGCGTCTGGAGCAGGTCCGCCGCGTCGTCCTTCGCCTCCTCGTCGAGCGTGTCGACGGCGGGGCGGATCACGGTCTGCAGCTCGTCCAGCAACTCGCGCGACAGGCTCGCGAAATTGTTGACGAAGTTCAGCGGGTTCTTGATCTCGTGCGCCACCCCCGCCGTGAGCTGGCCGAGCGAGGCCATCTTC
>CAZGUW010000474.1:0-2568 GCA_964528705.1 uncultured Geminicoccaceae bacterium | reverse complement strand
CGCGGCCGTCGCCGTTGACGTCGCCGGCGGAGGAAACCGAGACGCCCGTCCTGTCGATCTCGTTCTCGCCCTTGATCTTGAAGCCGCCATTTCCCTGGGCGACGACGTCGAGATCGACCACCGACGGCAGGCCCTGATCGCTGCCGAAGACCACATAGGCCGCACCGGCCCCGCCGTTGTACTCCTCCGCACCGACGATGACGTCGTCAAGGCCGTCGTCAGTGACGTCGCCGGCCCCGGCGACGGAGATGCCCGCCTGGTCGCCGTTGTTCTCGCCCAAAATCTTGAAGCCGCCAGTGCCCTGCGCGACCGGGTCGAGGTCGACCAGCGCCGGGAAGCCCTGATCGCTGCCGAAGACGACATAGGCGGCACCGGCGCTGCTGCTGTTGTCGGCGCCGATGATCAGATCCGCGATCCCGTCGCTGTTCACATCGCCGGCCGACGAGACCGAGGCGCCGACACTGCCGCGCTCGACGTCGCCGGTGATCTTGAAACCGCCATCGCCCTGCGCGATCTGCCCGAGGTCGAGCAGGCCGGGGAAGCCGCCCGGTGCGTCGATCCCGAAGATCACATAGGCCGCCCCGCCCGCGCCGGTGATGCTGGGACCGAAGCGGGCGCCGATGATCAGGTCGTCGCGACCGTCGTCATTGACATCGCCGGCATGCGACACGGAGTAGCCGGCCTGACGGCCGTTGCTCTCCCCCTGGATCTTGAAACCGCCGTCACCCAGGGCGCCGGGATCGATCAGCGCCGGAAAGGCATTGCCCATGTGGTTGGTTCCCTCCTGTGGCCGGTCGCGTGCCGGCGTTGGACTTCCTTCCTATGAAGGATGTGCAGGGCCTGCGGGCCTGTGCGTCGGTTCATACTTTTGGTAGCGAGCAATACCGTGACCAACAACCTTGGATTGTTGGCGCCGCATCGTTCTCGACACCCGGTTCGCCGCTGCACGAAGCGGCTCGGGGCGGGCCGGCGAGGCTGCCGCCGATTGACAAGCCGCCGGCGCCGGGCCTACGCCCGGGCATGCACGCCGCCCTCGATGACCGCGATATCCGGATGCTGCAGATCCTCGCGACCGAAGGGCGGATCGCGAAGACCGAGCTGGCGCGCCGGGTCAACCTCTCGGCCACGCCCTGCGGCGAGCGGCTGAAGCGGCTGGAGCAGAGCGGCCTGATCACCGGCTACCGGGCGGAGGTGGCGCTCGCCCGGATAGCACCGCACATCACCGTCTTCGTCCTGGTCGAGCTCGAGGCGCACCGCGCCGACAGCTTCAGCGTCTTCGAGCGCCACATCGCCGGTTGCGACGAGGTCACCGCCTCCTGGGCGATCGGCGGCGGCTTCGACTATCTCCTGCAGGTCCTGACCCGCGACATCGCCAGCTACCAGCTCCTGATCGACGGCCTGCTCGAGGCGCGGATCGGGCTCAAGCGCTACTTCACCTATGTCGTCACCAAGGCGACGAAGACCGCAGTGCCGCCCCTGGCGCGTTTGCTCGAACCGCCGAAGGAATGACGGCGAAAGGCCGGCAAAAGAGAGGAATCCTCGGCGCCTGCGGCCGAATCCGGAGAATTCGCCCACTCCGGGCGCGGTAAGACTAGCGGTATCCCAACCGCAGTCGACGGAGGTCGCGCCATGGCCGAGACCGCGCCGCACGCCGCAATCGAGAGCTTCTCCCTGGCCGATCCGGATCTCCTCCGGAGCCGGGCCTATGTCGCCGGCAGGTGGATCGAAAGCGCCGAGGGCGAGCTCTTCGCCGTCGCCAATCCCGCCGACGGTGCCATTCTCGGCGAGGTGGCGAGCCTCTCGGGTGCCGAGAGCGCCGCGGCCGTCGATGCCGCTCATGCCGCCTTCGCCGGCTGGGCCGGGGCCCTGCCGCAGGAGCGCGCCCGCCTGCTCCGCCGCTGGCACGAGCTCCTGCTGGCTGCCCGCGAGGACCTGGCGCGGATCATGACGCTCGAGCAGGGCAAGCCGCTCTCCGAGGCCAGGGGCGAGATCGACTACGCCGCCTCCTTCGTCGAGTTCTACGCCGAGGAGACGAAGCGGCCGAACATCGAGGGCGTCACCTCGCATCTGCCCGATGCCGAGGTCGAGCTCTGGCGCGAGCCGGTCGGCGTGGCAGCCCTGATCACGCCCTGGAACTTTCCGTGTGCCATGATCACCCGCAAGGCCGCGGCAGCGCTCGCCGCAGGCTGCACGGTGCTCGTCCACCCCTCCCACGAAACACCGTTCTCGGCCCTCGCTCTGGCGGAGCTGGCCGACCGGGCCGGCTTCCCGGCCGGCGTCTTCAACGTCGTCACCGGCCGGGCACCCATCGTCGTCGAGCCCTGGCTCGGCGACCCAAGGGTGCGGGCCCTCTCCTTCACCGGCTCGACCGAGATCGGCCGGCTGCTCTACCGCCGCGCCGCCGACACGGTGAAGCGCCTGGTGCTCGAGCTCGGCGGCCACGCGCCCTTCCTCGTTTTCGCCGATGCCGATCTGGATCGCTCCGTCGACGAGGCGATCAAGGCGAAGTTCGCCACGACCGGCCAGGACTGCCTCGGCGCCAACCGGATGCTCGTCGAGCGGCCGGTC
>CAZGUW010000473.1:0-2602 GCA_964528705.1 uncultured Geminicoccaceae bacterium | reverse complement strand
GGCTCGGCATGCGGCGGAAATGGGCGAGGCCGACCGGTCGGCCATCGACGAGGGCCAGGCGCCCCTCGAGCTCGTGGCCGGGGTCCCGGAGCCAGCCCCAGACCGTCGCGGCGTGGGCGTCGGTCAGCTCGCGCTTGTAGAACGTGGCATAGCCCCGGTAGAGCTCCCGCCAACGGGCCTCGTGTTCAGCTTCGATCGGCACGATCCTGGGCATGGCGCCTCGCCTCGACGATGGGGGTGATCGCCCGGGCGAGGCCGATGAGCCCCTCGACCGTCCAGGCGGCGCGGCCGACGAAGAGGCCGTCGATCTCCGCCCGGCTGGCGAGGGCCTCGGCGTTCGCCGGATTGACGCTGCCGCCATAGAGCACCGGCACCGCCCGGCCGTGGAGGTCCATTATCGCCTTCTTGAGGGCGCCATGGATGGCGTCGGCATAGTCGGGCGAGGCGGGGGTGCCCCCCTCGCCGATCGCCCACACCGGCTCGTAGGCGAGGAGCACCCGGTCGAGGTCCGCAGGAGCCACGCCGGCGAGCGCCATGCGCGCCTGCCGGGCGACGGTGGTCGTCGCGGCATCGAGCGCCCGCTCCTCCGCCGTCTCGCCGACGCAGACCAGCGGCCGGAGCCCGGCGGCGAGCACCGCCTTCACCTTGGCGTTGATGGCGGTGTCCGTCTCGCCGAAATGGGCGCGGCGCTCGCTGTGGCCGAGCTCGACCAGCACGGCCCCGCATTCCGCGATCTGCGGTGCCGAGATCTCGCCGGTCCAGGCCCCCGCCTCGGCCCAGTGGCAGTTCTGTGCCCCCACCATGACCCCGCTGCCCGCGAGGGCCGCCGCCGTCTCGGCGAGGGCGGTGAAGGGCGGCAGCACGAAGAGCTGCAGCGGCAGCTCCTCAAGGTCGGGTGCGGCCCGCAGCGCCTCGGCATAGGCCCGGGCCTCGGCGCGGGTCTTGTTCATCTTCCAGCCGGTGCCGAGCCAGAACTTCCGGTCCATCGCTTGCTCTCCCCCCATCGGCTCCACTTGACAGCCTGCCGCATTCTTGTGCAAGCTGGCGAAAGAAAGTTCAAGGAATGTAAAAAAGTTCATGAACGGGGAGGCCACCAGGGGACAGGACGAGCTGGGGCTCGCCACGCGGGCGGCCTGGCTTTCCTATGTCGGCGGCTACACCCAGGAGGACATCGCCGGCCGGCTCGGGGTCTCCCGCGTCAAGGTCAACCGGCTGATCGCCGCCGCCCATCGCGAGGGGCTGGTCCGCGTCTTCGTCGAGGGCACGGCCGCCGAATGCGTGGCGCTCGAGGACCGCATCGCCAGGACCCACGGTCTCGCCTTCTGCCGCGTGGCACCCGATCTCGGCGATTCCGACCTGCCGCTGCACACTTTGGCCGCGGCCGGGGCGCGCTATCTTCTGGGTGTGCTCGAGCGGCCCGAGGTCGGCACGCTCGGCATCGGCCACGGGCGCACGCTCGCCGCCGTCGTCGAGCGCCTGCCGCGCCTGCCGCGCGCCGACCTCAGGTTCGTCTCGCTGCTCGGCAGCCTCACCCGCAACGCCGCCGCCAACCCGTTCGACGTCATTCACCGGCTGGCCGAGAAGGTCGGCGGCGAGAGCTATTTCCTGCCGGTGCCGTTCTTCGCCGACAGCACCGAGGACAAGGCGGTCCTGCTGGCGCAACGCAGCGTCAAGGACGTGTTCGCGCTGGCCCGCCTCGCCGACCTCGTCGTCGTCGGCATCGGCGAGCTCGCCGAGGACGCGCATCTCCTGCAGACCGGCATGATCACGGAGGCCGAGTTCGCCGAGCTGGCCCAGGCGGGAGCGGTGGGCGAGGTGCTCGGCCACTTCTTCGCCGCCGACGGGCGCTCGGTCGCCGCCGAGATCAACGGCCGGGCGCTGGGCCTCGAGCCCGACGACCTGCGCGGCAAGGAGGTCACCGCCATCGCCGGCGGCCGGGGCAAGGCCCGGGCGATCCACGCCGTGCTGCAGAGCGGCCTGCTCACCGGCCTCGTCACCGACGAGGCGACCGCGAGGCGGCTCGCCGAGCTCGATAACGGCCGGCCGAACGGTGCCGGCTCGCCGACCGAGTTGTTGAGAACCGCGTCCTGACCGGGACGCGTGCCACGAAGGGAGGAACGGGAATGTACTCGAGGATCCAGGATCTCGCGAATGCAGTGGTCAGGCGACAGCTCGACCGCCGCAACTTCCTGCGACGCGCCGGCCAGCTCGGCATCGGCGCCAGCGCTGCCACCTACTTCCTGAACAAGGCGCAGAGCACCGCCCTGGCGCAGGACTTCGACTGGCAGAAGCACAACGGCACGACGCTCAAGCTCCTGCTCAACAAGCATCCCTATGCCGATGCGATGATCGCCAACCTCGACACCTTCAAGTCGATGACCGGGATGGAGGTCACCTACGACGTCTTCCCCGAGGACGTCTATTTCGACAAGGTGACGGCCGAGCTCTCCTCCGGCGGCGGCAACTACGACGCCTTCATGACCGGCGCCTACCAGACCTGGCAGTACGGCCCGGCCGGCTGGCTGGTCGACATGAACGAGTTCATCAGCGACCCGGCGCTCACCAACCCCAACTACAACTGGGACGACATCCTGCCGAACCT
>CAZGUW010000472.1:0-2614 GCA_964528705.1 uncultured Geminicoccaceae bacterium | reverse complement strand
TCGCCGAGGATCGCCCGCACGCGGTCCGGGTCGATGTCGTCGTCGAGTTCGGCCAGTGCCGCGTCACGCTCTTTATGGCCCAGCCGGACGTCCCAACTGTAGGGCAGGGCGTAGTTGTGATAACCGCGCCGCCGCTGGTGGACGTAGATGCCGACATCGTTGATCAGGCAGTTGGTCGACCGGCCGGTATCCTTCGGCCGGACCCAGGGCACGCGCCGCGCCAGATAGGCCAGCATCTCGTCGAGCGGCACGTCGGTGTAGCGGTAGAAGTCGAGGATCCGGACCTCCTCGAAGACCCGGTCCTCCTGCAGCGGCCCGGTGTCGAGCAGGCGCCGCACCGCGTCGTCGACGCGGTGGTAGGCCTTGCGCGCCTGGAGCACCATCGCGTCGATCGACCGGGGATCCATCTCCGGATCGGTCCAGAGCTCCTCGGTCAGCCGAGTCTCGAAGAGCTGGCCGCGCGAGAGGCCGGTGACGATGAACGGAATGCCCCGCTGTCGCGCCTCCTGCAGGGCGAGGGTGTAGATCGTCTTGAAGCAGCCCTGGCATACATTGGCGTGGCGCTCGAGGCTGTCGACGAAGATCCGGTTCATCGCCGGTGTCGTCGCGAACATGTGCGGCACGCCGAGATGCGCCACGACCCTGCGGATGTTGGCCTTGGCCTGCTCGGAGATGAAGCCGTTGTCGAGGGTGAAGGCGAGGACGGGCACGTCGAGGTCGACGAGGCGGCAAAGCATGTAGGTGCTGTCCTTGCCGCCGCTGAAGAGGACGAGGCACTGGTGCTCACCCGCGGCCGGGGCCTCGGCGAGCAGGGTGCTGAGATCGTCCAGCGTCCTGAAATACTGCCGTGCCCTGGTCTCGTAGCCGTCGAAGGCCCGGCAGAGCCGGCAGACCTGCCGCTCGTCGAAATCCACGTCGGGATAGGTCGAGGGCAGGCCGCAGCGGGTGCAGTGGAGCTCGGGCTTCGCCGGCGCCGTCCGCCGCCGCGTGCCCGTGACGACGCAGGCCTCGATCCCCGGATGTGCCAGGAGCGCGGCCTCGATCTCGCCGGGCTCGACGCGCGCGCCCCGGATCTTCAGCTGGTCGTCGTTGCGCCCGCAATACTCGAGAAGCCCGGCGGCGTCGCGCCGCGCCAGATCGCCCGTGCGGTAGATCCGTCCCCCCGGGTCGACCGTCGAGGCGGTGAAGCGCTCCGCCGTCTGCTCCGGTTGCCCGAGATAGCCGGCGGCGAGCCCGGCGCCGCCGAGGCAGAGCTCGCCCACCACGCCGTCGGGAACCGGGTGGCCCATGCCGTCCAGCACCCAGGCGCGCATGTTGGTGATCGGCCGGCCGATCGGCACGGCGCCTTCGGGCGGGTTGCCGGCGGGGAACGAGTGCACGACGCAACCCACCGTGGCCTCGGTCGGCCCGTACTCGTTGTGGATCACGACCTCCTGCCCGAAGATGCGGGCGATGCGGCGCACCGTGTCGAGCGTCAGCCCTTCGCCGCCGAGGATGAGCTGGCGCACGCGCGAGCGGGAGAGATCGTGCTGCTCGAGCAGCCGGACGTGTGACGGCGTGAGCTTGATGATGTCGACGAGATCGTCCCTTGCCACTTCGAGCAGCGCCAGGTCCGCCCGATCGCCGGTTTCGGGATAGACGACGATCGTGCCGCCCGAGGTCAGCGGCACGAAGATCGAAGTGATGGTCAGATCGAAGGTCAGCGGCGAGAAGAGCGGGAAGTCGATCGGCCCAGAAGCGGCATACTCGCCGCGCGCCCAGCCGACATAGTGCGCCAGGGCCCGGTGCTCGATCACGACACCCTTGGGCCGGCCAGTCGAGCCGGAGGTGTAGAGGACATAGGCGCAATCTGTAAGTTGCGACGCCATGGGTGCCGGATCGGCATCCCTGGCCGGCGCGGCAGCCGCCTCGGGCACGAGCGCGCGCACGCCAGCGGGCAGCACCGCTTCCTTGCCTGGCTCGATCATGACGTGCCTGAGGCCCGCATTCTCGAGCACGTAGGCGATCCGGTCCGCCGGCCAGGCCGGGTCGATCGGCACGAAGGCGGCACCGGCCTTAAGCACGCCCAGCATGGCGGCGACGGTCTCCGTCGAACGCGTGCGCAGGATGCCGACCTTGTCGCCCTTCTCGACGCCGCCCGCTTGCAGTGCCCGGGCATTGGCATGCACGCGCTCCGCCAGCTCCCGGTAGCTCCAGTGGCGGTCGCCGCAGCGGATCGCCATGGCTTCCGGCCGTGTCGCCGCGATCCCGAGGAAGTCCTCGAGAACCGTCCGCGTCGGCAGGGCGGCATCGGTCGCGTTGAAGGCCTCGAGCTCGGCCCGCTCGTCCACGCCAAGGAGGTCCACCTCGGCGATGGGGCGATCCGGATCGGCGAGGAAGGCGTCGAGCAGGCGGCGGAAGTGGCCAGGGGCGCGGTCGCCAAGAGCGTCCGGGAAGGCCTCTTCGTTCAGGTCGAAGGTGAGATCCCATTCGCCCCGGCCGGAAAAGTCGTGGAGATGCACGCGGGCCGCGTGCTCGCGGTCGTGATGCCCCGTATGCAGCCAATCGGCGCGGACGGGGTAGTCGGCAAAGCTGCCGAAGGTGCCGCGGATGAGGTTGAGGATGACATTGCAGC
>CAZGUW010000471.1:0-2623 GCA_964528705.1 uncultured Geminicoccaceae bacterium | reverse complement strand
ATGCGCCTCCTGCCTCCTGCCGCCGAGGCCCGGGCCAACCGGCTGAGCTTTCGCGACATCGATCTCCTGCGCGCCTCCGAGAAGGAGATGCTGGACATCCGCGGCGGGCAGATCGGCCTGATCATGCAGGACCCGAAATACTCGCTCAATCCGGTCGTCCGGGTCGGCGACCAGATCGCCGAGGCCTACCGCCTGCACCGTGGCGGCAACCGCAGGGCGGCGCGGTCGAGTGCCATGGCCATGCTCGAGGCGGTCAAGATCCGCGATCCCGAGCGCGTCTACCGGCTCTACCCGCACGAGGTCTCGGGCGGCATGGGCCAGCGCATCATGATCGCCACCATGCTGCTCGCCGAGCCCGACCTCCTGATCGCCGACGAGCCGACCTCGGCCCTCGACGTGACGGTGCGGCTCGAGGTGCTGTCGATCCTCGACGAGCTGATCGAAACGCGCGGCCTCGGCCTGATCTTCATCAGCCACGACCTCAACCTCGTGCGCGCCTTCTGTGACCGGGTGCTGATCATGTATGCCGGCCGCATCGTCGAGGAGCTGCCCGCGGGCGAGCTCGAGCACGCGCGGCATCCCTACACGCAGGGCCTCCTGGCCGCCTTGCCCCGCATCCACCAGCGGCGCGAGCGGCTGGCGGTCCTTAAGCGCGATCCCGACTGGCTGGATGGGCCGACCTACCGATGACTTCGAGCGGACCCGGCACCGAGCCCATGATCGCCGTGGACGACCTCGTCGTCAGCTTCGGCGACGACGACGAGGTCAAGCGGGCCGTGGACGGCGTCGGCTTCCAGGTGCGGGAGGGGGAGACCTTCGGCCTCGTCGGCGAATCGGGCTGCGGCAAGTCCACCGTGCTGCGCGTCCTCGCCGGCCTCAACCCGACCTATGACGGCAGGCTGCGCATCGCCGGCCGCGACATCGGGCCGAAGCGCGACAAGGCGCTCATGAAGAGCGTGCAGATGGTCTTCCAGGACCCCTACGGCTCGCTGCACCCGCGCCAGACGGTGAACGCCCAGCTCATGGAGCCCCTGCACATCCAGGGTTTGGACGATGCCGCGGGGCGGGTCGAGCGGGCCCTCGATGCCGTCGGCCTCGGGCGCGCCTTCCGCTACCGCTATCCGCACCAGCTCTCCGGCGGCCAGCGCCAGCGTGTCGCCATCGCCCGCGCCCTCATCCTCGAGCCGGACGTGCTCCTGCTGGACGAGCCGACCTCGGCCCTCGACGTCTCGGTCCAGGCGGAGGTGCTCAATCTCCTCGCCGACCTCAAGGCGGCCGGCGGCCTCACCTACGTTCTCGTCAGCCACGACCTCGGCGTGATCGCCCACATGTGCGACCGCCTCGCCGTGATGACGGAGGGGCGCATCGTCGAGGAGCTCGACGTCCAGGAGCTCGTCGCCGGTGACGCCAGGCACCCCTATACGCTGACCCTGCTCCGGGCCAGCGAGACCTATGGCGAGGGCGGCGTGCCGGCTGCCGCACGCGCACCCGACTAAGCTTCTCTCCCCGAACCCAGGAAGGCATGATGCGGATCACCGACGTCCAGGCACGCGTTTTCACCTACAAGACCAACAAGATGAACGACACGGATGGCCACACCCATCCCGGTCCGGAGCGCGACGCCAGGGGGGCGATCCTGACGATCGCCAGCGACGACGGCTCGCAAGGCCATGTCATCGCCCCGCCGTCCACGGTCACCGAGGAGCTGCTCGCCGAGTTCGTGCGGCCGGTTCTCGTGGGTGCCGATCCGATGCGCATCGAGCAGCTCTGGCGCGCCCTCTACAAGTGGCAGCGCGGCAGCGGTGGCCGGCTCACCGACCGCGTGGTCTGCGCCGTCGAGCTGGCGCTCTGGGACCTCGTCGGCCGGAAGGTCGGCCAGCCGGTCTGGAAGCTCCTCGGCGGGTACCGGGACAAGATCCTGGCCTATGGCAGCACGATGTGCGGCGATGATCTGGAGAACGGGCTGAAGACGCCCGAGGATTACGGCCGCTACGCCGAGTGGCTGGTGCAGAAGCGGGGCTACAAGGCGGTCAAGCTGCACACCTGGATGCCGCCGATCCCGGGCGCCCCGGACGTCCGGATGGACTACGCCGCCTGCGCCGCGGTGCGCGAGGCCGTCGGCCCCGACATCCCGCTGATGCTCGACCCGAACCACTGGTACAGCCGCCAGGACGCCTTGTGGCTCTGCCAGCGGCTCGAGGAGCTGAAGTTCTTCTGGATCGAGGAGATGATGGAGGAAGCCTCGCTCAGCTCCTACCAGTGGCTGACCGGCAATCTCCGCACCCTCAACATCCTCGGCCCAGAGAGCATGACCGGCAAGTTCTGGACCCGTGCCGAGTGGGCGTCCAAGCAGGCCTGCGACATGATCCGCACCGGCGTCTGGGACGTGGGCGGCATCAGTCCCTCGATGAAATGCGCGCACATCGCCGAGGGCTTCGGCATGTCGTGCGAGGTGCACGGCACCGGCGCCGGCAATCTCGCCGTCGCGGCCGCCATCCCCAACACCTACTACTACGAGCGCGGCCTCCTGCACCCGTTCATCGATTACGACCAGCCGCCGGCCTACCTGAAGCGGATCGACGACGAGATGGACGAGGAGGGCTATGTCCATCTCCGCGACGAA
>CAZGUW010000470.1:2207-2649 GCA_964528705.1 uncultured Geminicoccaceae bacterium | reverse complement strand
GTCGTCCGGTGCCAGATGCAGCAAGGCCCGCTCGCCCATGATGTCTATGCTCCCCGATCGCGGTTCGTTCCTTCTATTGGCACGAATGCGCCCGTAAGGCACGTGCCCGCTACTCCAGCCCCGCCTTGCGCAGGCCCTCGAGGAGGTGACCGCTCTGATCCGCATCGTGGAAGGCCTCGGCGAAGATGCGGGCGTCGAAGAACGGGCTGATCCGCCGCAGCTCGGCGACCTCGCCCTTTGCCGCGTCGGCGTCGCCAAGCTGGGCGAAGGCCGCGGCGCGCAGCACCTGCGGCCCCGGATCCTCGCTGATCGGCGGGTCATAGCGATCGAAGAGGTCGATGACGTCCTGGTAGCGGCCGACAAAGTAGTAGGCGAGACCGAGATCGACGAGCCAGAAGGTCGGCGGATTCGGATCGAGGCGGATGGCCAGCTCGATCTCGGC
>CAZGUW010000470.1:0-2197 GCA_964528705.1 uncultured Geminicoccaceae bacterium | reverse complement strand
GCCTCCTCGAGGCGCCCGGCCATCTTCCGGATCGCGCCGCGCAGCGCATAGCTGGTGGCGTTGTTGGGGTTCAGCGCGATTGCCCGATCGATCTCGCGCGCAGCGGCGGCGGCATCACCCCGGAACCGCAGCGCCTCCGCCAGCAGCGCATGGGCCGAGGCATTGCGCTCGTCGAGTTCGATCGCGCGCCGGGTGAGGCTTTCGACCCGAGCCAGTGCGCGGTCCGGCCATTCGGTCCAGCCCCAGTAGAAATCATAGATGTGTGTCCACGCCATGCCCACCAGCGCATCGGCGTAGCGCGGATCGAGCGCCAGCGCCTGCTCGAACAGGGCGCGTGCCTCCAGATTGGCGCTGGGTTCGATCTGATGCTGCTTCGCCCGGCCGCGCAGGACGAGCTCGTAGGCGCCGAGCGCCTCCGTCGGCTTCTCGAAGGCTCTTGCCTCCTCGAGCTGTGTGACATGAACGGCGAGCGCGGCCACGACCTGCCGGGTGATGCGGTTCTGCACGGCGAAGACATCCTCGACCGGCTCGTCGTAGCGCTCCGACCAGAGCAGCACCCCACGGGTCGCATCGGTGAGCTGCACCGTCACCCGCAGCCGGTCGCCATCGCGCCGGACGGTGCCGCCCACGACATAGCGGACGTCCAACTCCCGGCTCAGCTGCTGCGGGGTGATGGCCTTGTCCTTGTAGGGTGCGACGGCATTCCAGGAGAGCACGAGCAGACTCGAGAACCGGCCGAGATCGGCGATAACATCCTCGGTGACGCCATCGCTGAAATGGTCCTGATCGGCACTGCCGCTGCGATTCTCGAACGGCAGCACGGCGATCGTCGGCCGGCTGGTCTCGGTCACGGTGTTGGAGGGCGAGCCCTGACGGCTCCAGGGCAGGTTTTCCGGCAGTCCGATCCAGACCGCCGAGCCGGCGAGCAGCAGAACGGCGACAGACGCGGGCAGGAGGACCCTTGCACGCCCAGACGCCCGCCGGCGTGGTCTGGGCCCCGGGCTCGACTGTGCCTCGACGGTGTAGACCCTGATCGGCTCCTCGATGTTCTTGACCCGGTGCTCGCCCTGGTCTCGAAACGTCAGCCCCAGCCGGTTGCCCGCCTGATCCCGGGCTGCCCCCGACACGGCGATGCCGCCCGGCTCCGCCAGTGTCTGGACACGCGCCGCCACATTGACGCCGTCACCGAAGATGTCGTCGCCATCGGCGATGACGTCGCCGACATTGATCCCGATCCTGAGCGGCAGCCGATGCTCGGCCGGCTCTTCGGCGCCGCGTGCCCCGAGCTCGGCCTGCATCTCGACAGCGGCCCCCAACGCCTCGACAACGCTTGCGAATTCGGCGAGGACGGCGTCGCCGGCCGTGCCGACGATGCGTCCCTCGTGCCGCTTCACGGTGGCCTCGACGACCTGTCGCTGCGCCATCAGGCGGGCATGCGTACCGGCCTCGTCCTCACCCATGCTGCGACTGTAGCCGACCACGTCGGCATGCAGGATGGCGGCAAGCTTTCGCCTGGGCCGCGACAGACCATCGGGAGCTTGTCGTCCGTCGTCAGTCTCGGTCGGGCGGTCGGTGCCGGGTGTCGCCACTGGTCACTGAGCCTTGATTTGCCACGCCGCTGCTTGTCTGCAAGGATAACATCGTTTGCATCACGCGTGCTGGAGATATCGAATGCGAGATCTCGGCCGAAGTGTGCTTGCCGGTGCGTTCCTGGGTAGTTGCATCGTGCTGATGGGGCTGTTGCCGGTTGCGGCCGGCGAATCCATCAACGTGACCGACGGCAACCTCGCGATCAAGGGCTACGACGCGGTCGCCTACTTCACGCAATCAGCGCCGGTGAAGGGCGATCCGGTGCACGAGACCACCTGGCAGGGAGCCCGCTGGCACTTTGCCAGCGCCGCGCATCGTGAACTCTTCGTCCAGGATCCGGGGCGCTACGCCCCGCGCTATGGCGGGTTCTGCGCCGGCGCCATGGCGCTGGGCTGGAAGGCGCCGATCGACCCGGAAGCCTGGGTGATCGTCGAGGACCGGCTCTACCTCAACTACAGCAAGGACGGCCGGGACGAGTTCGCCGCCGATGCCGACGCCAGGATCGCCGACGCCGACGCAAACTGGGAGCGCCTCGGCCGGGTCGAGTGATCGGCCGCCCCGTTCTCAGGCCGGCGCCGGCTCCGGCGTCAGCTCCGTCCGGGCGATG
>CAZGUW010000469.1:0-2672 GCA_964528705.1 uncultured Geminicoccaceae bacterium | reverse complement strand
CCGTCTACAGCTCCACCCAGCACCCGAGCGAGGTGCAGCACATGGTGGCGCATGTGCTGGGCGTGCCGTCGCACAGCGTCACGGTCGAGGTCCGGCGCATGGGCGGCGGTTTCGGCGGCAAGGAGACCCAGGGCAACCTCTTCGCCTGCATAGCATCCCTCGCGGCGCGCAAGACCGGGCGGCCGGCCAAATGCCGGCTCGACCGCGACGACGACATGATCATGACCGGCAAGCGGCACGAGTTCCAGGTCGACTACGCCGTCGGCTGCGACCCGGACGGGCGCATCCGCGCCGTCGACATGACCTTCGCCTCGCGCTGCGGCTACTCCGCCGACCTCTCGGGGCCGATCAACGACCGGGCCCTCTTCCACGCCGACAACTGCTACTTCTATCCCGACGTGGCGCTCGCCTGCCTCCCCTGTCGCACCAACACGGTCTCGGCCACGGCCTTTCGCGGCTTCGGCGGGCCGCAGGGCATGGTGGCCGCCGAGCGGGTGATCGAGGAGGTCGCGATCCGAACCGGGCTCGACGCGCTGGAGGTCAGGAAGCGCAACTTCTACGGGCCGGGCGAGCGCGGGGTCACACCCTACTGGATGACCATCGAGGACAACGTCATCGAGCGGGTGGTGGCCGAGTGCGAGAAGGACGCCGGCTACGGGGAGCGGCGGGTGGCCGTCCGCCGTTTCAATGCCGCCAGCCGCTGGCAGAAGAAGGGCCTGGCGCTGACACCGGTCAAGTTCGGCATCTCCTTCACCAACACCGCCTACAACCAGGCCGGTGCGCTCATCCACATCTACAAGGATGGCTCGGTCCACCTGAACCATGGCGGCACCGAGATGGGGCAGGGGCTCTTCATCAAGGTGGCGCAGGTGGTGGCCGAGGAGCTGGCGCTGCCGCTCGAGCGCATCAAGATCACCGCCACCACCACCGGCAAGGTGCCGAACACCTCGGCGACGGCGGCCTCCTCGGGCTCCGACCTCAACGGCATGGCGGCGCAGGCCGCGGCGCGCGAACTGAAGGCGCGGCTCGTCGCGTTCGCCGCCGAGCAGCACCAGATGCCGGCCGACGCCGTGGACTGGCAGCCCGGCCGGGTCCGGGTCGCCGGCGACGAGATCACCTTCGACCAGCTCGTCCACGACGCCTACATGGCCCGGGTCCAGCTCTCCGCCACGGGCTTCTACAAGACCCCCGAGATCCACTGGGACCGCGCCACGGGAAGGGGCAAGCCCTTCTACTATTTCGCCTATGGTGCGGCCTGCAGCGAGGTCACCATCGACACGCTGACCGGCGAGTACCGGGTCGACCGGGTCGACATCGTCCACGACGTCGGCCGCTCGCTCAACCCGGCGATCGACACGGGCCAGATCGAGGGCGGCTTCATCCAGGGCATGGGCTGGCTCACCACCGAGGAGCTGGTCTGGGACAAGGAAGGCCGGCTGCGCACCCACGCGCCCTCGACCTACAAGATCCCCACATCCGCCGACCGGCCGGAAATCCTCAACATCCGCCTCCTCGAGAACACGAACCCGAAGGCCACGATCCACCGCTCCAAGGCCGTGGGCGAGCCGCCCCTCATGCTCGCCATCTCGGTCTGGCAGGCGCTCTCGGATGCGGTGGCCGCGACGGCGGACCACATGCACCCGGCGAAGCTCGACCCGCCCGCGACGCCGGAGAAGGTGCTCATGGCCATCGACCGGCTGGCGGGGCTCGCATGACCGAAGCCCTCATCGCCGCCCTTGCCGCCATCGACCGGGAGGAGCCCGCGATCCTCGTCGAGATCGTCGAGGCGCTCGGCTCGACGCCGCGCGAGGTGGGGGCGCTGATGGTCGTGACCGACGATGGCCTCGCCGGCACGATCGGCGGGGGGGAGCTCGAGCACCGGGCGGTGGCGCGGGCCCGCGAAGCGCTGGCGGGCGAGCCCTTGCCGGAGCATCTCGATCTGCCCCTCGGCCCGGCGCTGGCACAGTGCTGCGGCGGGCACGTGACGCTGCGGCTTCAGCATCTGGTACCGGCCGACCGGGCGAAGCTGGCGACGCGTCTCGCGGCGCGGGAAGCTGGCCTGCCGCGCGTCGTCATCTTCGGTGCCGGCCATGTCGGCCGGGCCGTGGTCGCGGCTCTGACGCCCTTGCCTTGCCGCGTCCTCTGGCTGGACAGCCGCCCGGGCCAGCTGCCGGCCGATGCGCCGGGCCAGGTCGAGACGCTCGAGATCGCCGATCCTGCGGGCTTCGCCACGACGCCGGGCGATCTCGTGCTGGTCATGACGCACAGCCACCCGCTCGATCTCGCCATCGTCGAGGCGATGCTGCGGCGGGACAGCTTCGCCTGGCTCGGGCTGATCGGCTCGGAAACCAAGCGGCGGCGCTTCGAGCGGCAGCTCGCGGCCGCGGGGCTGTCGGCCGCCCGGCTCGTCTGCCCGATCGGCCTCGCCGCCATCACCGGCAAGGAGCCCGCCGTGATCGCCGCCTCGGTGGCGGCACAGCTGCTCGTCGCCATGGAAGCCCTGGGTCATGGACGCTTTGGCCCGGGGCCAGCAGAACAGGAGCGTCGCCTGATGTACGTCGTCCGATGACCGTCGCCCGGCTGGTTCTCTCCGGCATTCGCAAGGCCTATCCGGGCGTGCTCGCCAATGACGACGTGGCGCTGACCATCGGCCAGGGCGAGATCCACGCGCT
>CAZGUW010000468.1:0-2679 GCA_964528705.1 uncultured Geminicoccaceae bacterium | reverse complement strand
CCGGCCGCGATCGGACCGCCGCTTGCATTTCGGCACAGTCTAGGCTATAAGTCCTATAGCGCGTCCGTCTCCTCCAGCACCTTCCGCGCCACGCGGAAGCACTCGAGGGCCTGCGGGACGCCGCAATAGATGCCGACGACATGGATGATCGCCTGGATCTCTCCCTTGCTGACGCCGTTGTTGAGGGCACCCCGGCAGTGGATCTCCCATTCGTGCATTTTGCCGAGGGCACCGAGCATGGCGAGGTTCATCATCGAGCGGGTCTTCGCGTCGATCGTCGCGTCGCCCCAGCCGAACCCCCAGCACCAGGCGGTCATCGCCTCCTGGAACGGCCGCGTGAAGTCGTCCGCCGCCGCGAGATTCTTCTCCACATAAGCCGCCCCCAGCGTCGCCTTCCGCTGCTTCAGCCCTTTCTCGAACAGCTTCTCGTCCATGATCTGCCTCCTACTGCAAAGAGAGGGTCCCGAGGATGACCGCAGACGAGGAAGGCCCACTGTGCTGACCGGGGCGATCGGCGCGCAACGCAGTCTACCTGCGTGAGCACCGATCGACCGCGGCCTGACGAAGTATGCGGCCATCCTCGGGACCCTCAACCGCGGAAGGGGCCGTCGAGTGCTTCCAGCACCGCCTCGTCGCGGTCGTAGATGTCCTCGCGGAACAGCACCTCGCCGTCCTCGACCCAGGCCGTGTAGTAGGTGAGGAGGACCGGCATCGGCTTCGGCAGGTCGACCCGCGTCGCCCGGCCGCTCGCCAGGATCGCCTCCAGCCGGGCGTGGTTCCAGGTCGGATCGTCGGCCATCAGCAGGTCGGCCAGGACGAAGGGCTGCTCGACCCGCACGCAGCCGGAGCTCAGGCTCCGGGACGCCCGGTCGAAGAGGCTGCGGTCGTTGGTGTCGTGCAGGTAGACGGCGAAGCGGTTGGGGAACATGAACTTGACCTGGCCGAGCGCATTGCCCGGGCCCGGCGCCTGGACCAGGGTCACGGGCGGCGGGTCGAGCGCCCACCAGTCGACCACCGAGGGGTCGAGGACCTGCCAGTCGCGGTCGAAGACCTTGTAGCCGCCCCGCGCCAGATAGCCCGGGTCCTCACGGATCAGCGGCAGCTTGTCCTCGACGAAGATGCTTCGCGGCACGGTCCAGGTGGGGTTGAGCTCCATGTAGCGGATCTCGTCACGGAAGATCGGCGTCTTGCGGTAGCGCTGGCCGACGATGGAGCGCGTCCGCCAGACCAGGTCGCCGCCCTTGTAGACATAGGTCCTGGCCCCGGCGATGTTCACCAGCACGAAGTCGTCGCCGATGCCGCGCAGCACCCAGCGCGCCCGCTCGAGGCTCAGCCGGAGCTGGTCGATCCGTTCCCCGACGGTCCGGTTCAGGGCCCGGAGCGTCCGCGGCCCGACCGCCCCGTCCGCATCGAGCCCGTGGCGGAGCTGGAACCGCCGGACGGCCGCCACGAGCGCCTCGTCGTAGCGCTCGCCCGCCACCGGCTCCGGGGCAAGTTCGCCCGTCACCATGAGCCGGGCGCGGAGCGTCGGCACGCGCGGGTCCGTCATGCCCGGCCGGAGCGTCTCGCCCGGCGGGATCAGGGGCCAGCCGCCTGCGGCCTCGATCGTGCGGTAGTCCTGAAGGGCCGCCTGCAGCGCCAGGTACTGCGGGTGCCGCAGGGCGATCCGCTCGACGATCACGGCAAAGCCCGACTGATCGACGATCACGCTGATCGTCCCGGCCGACTGTCCCGTCACCACCGGCCGGTGGAAGTTCCAGTCCGGGTCGAGCCGGGTGGCGTCCACCTTGCCGCGATAGAGGTGGTGCAGCAGCAGGGCCGCGGCATCGGTGGCGACCAGCTCGTACTCGGCGATCGCCCCGGGATCGCCCGTCCGCGCGGTCTCGAGCAGGACCGGCAGGCGGTCGCCGTGAAAGTCCTCGGGCCGGAGCCCGTGGCGCACGCTCGACGCGATCTCGGCGAGCAGCTCCTCGCCGGCCACTGTGTCGAGCCAGGCCGGCCGATCCGCCCTTGCGCCATAGAAGTCCCTGATGAACGGCACGGCCTCGAGCACGACGCTGCCGACCTCGCTCTGGCCGGCGGCCCCCAGGGCCGCGACCCGCTCCCGGATCGCCTGCTCGACCTCACCGGCCCACCCGGCGCCGGGCAGGGCTGCCGCCAGCAGCGCCACCAGCACGACCAGACGGGCCAGCAGCAGGCCCGCCAGGCCGTGGCCGTGGCGCCGGCGGCCCGACGCCGCGCTCAGGGACAACGGAAGAGGTTGGCGCCCTGCAACTGGTCGCCCATGGTGGCGACCACGCGGAAGGCGTCGGGCTCGATGTCGAACATCAGGCCCTTCGCGAAGTAGTAGGTGTACTGCCCGGCATGGGCGGCCAGCGCGTCGTCCGTGTCGGTCGCCGGGTCGTCGAAGAAGGCGGGCGAGGCCAGCATGTGCAGCAGCAGCACATCCTCGTCGCGCTCCCAGAAGCCGGCCGCCGTCGGGCTGCCGTGCAGCGCGGCCGAGAACGCCCCGTCGGGGCCGAAGGTGAGACGTTCGCCCGTGTCGGCAGTGCAGGCCTCGGCGGCGCCGATGACCCAGCTCCCGGCGAGGTAGCCGTCCGGCACCTCGTCCGCCAGAACTCCGCCGGCGATGGCCACGGCACCGATATGCATGCCGAGAACCGCTATGGTGCGACCCAG
>CAZGUW010000467.1:0-2697 GCA_964528705.1 uncultured Geminicoccaceae bacterium | reverse complement strand
GGGGAACGCGACCAGGCATTCCAGTTGAACGCGACCACTGATTCCGGTCGATCGCGACCACCCATGCGATGAAGGTGTCGAGGTGGTGGAGCGGTCTGAGGAGCGCCATCGCCGCTGGATGATCTGCAACCGCGGGTTAGCCTCGCGACCTTTTGCCCCCGAGGTGAGAGGACCGCGATGCCCGCCGAGAGATTGTCCATGCGGAAGATCCGGGAGGTGCTACGCCTCCATTTTGCCTGTGGCCTGTCGAAGCGGCGGATCGCCCGAGCGGTCGGCATCGGGCCGACCTCGGCCGGCGAGTACATCGCCCGGGCACGACGCGCCGCGCTCGCCTGGCCACCGCCCGGTGAGCTCGACGATGCGGCCTTGGAGCGGCTGCTGTTCCCGCCGCCACCGCAGGGCGGCCCGGCCCGGCCCGAGCCCGACTGGGCAATGCTCCACCTGGAGCTGTGCCGGCCAAGCGTCACCCTCGCCCTGCTGTGGGAGGAGTACCGCGCTCGGCAGCCCGAGGGCTACGGCTACAGCTGGTTCTGCGAGCGCTACCGCGCCTGGGCGGGCCGGCTGTCGCCGACCATGCGGCAGACCCATGTCGCCGGCGAGAAGATGTTCGTCGACTTCGCCGGCCAGACCGTCGAGGTCACCGAGCTTGCCAGCGGCGAGGTCCGCCAGGCGCAGATCTTCGTCGCCGTCCTCGGCGCCTCCAATTGCACCTATGCCGAGGCGAGGTGGACCCAGAGCCTGCCCGACTGGGTCGGCGCCCATGGCCATGCCTTCGGCTTCTTTGGCGGGGTGCCGCGGCAGACGGTGTGCGACAACCTCAAGGCCGGGGTTAGCCGGAGCTGCCGCTACGAGCCCGGGATCAACCCGACCTATCAGGAGATGGCCCGCCATTTCGGCACCGCCATCATGCCGACGCGCGTACGCAGGCCCCGCGACAAAGCCAAGGTCGAGGTCGCGGTGCAGGTGGTCGAGCGTTGGATCCTGGCCCGGCTCCGCCACCGCCGCTTCTTCTCTCTGGTCGAGCTGAACAGCGCGATCCGAGCGCTCCTGACCGAGCTCAATGGGCGCCCCATGCGCCATCTCGGCGTCAGCCGACGCCAGGTGTTCGAGCAGGTCGAGCAGCCCGCGCTCCTGCCCCTGCCGTCGGCCCCCTACGAGTATGCCGAGTGGCGGCGCTGCCGCGCTGGCCTCGACTATCATGTGGAGGTCGACCGGCACTTCTACAGCGTCCCCCATCACCTCACCCGAATGCCGCTCGAGGCGCGCTTCACCGCCACCACCGTCGAGATCTTCCACGTCGGCAAACGGGTCGCCAGCCATGTGCGCAGCCCGATCCGCAGCCGCCACACCACCGTGCCCGAGCACATGCCGTCCAGCCATCGGCGCTATTTCGGTTGGACCCATGAGCGCATCCAGCGCGACGCCGAGGCCACCGGCCCGGCCACGGCGGCTCTGATCGAGGTCATCCTGCGCACCCGCCGTCACCCCGAGCAGGGCTTTCGTTCCTGCGTCGGCATCTTGCGTCTGGCCAAGGGCTATGGGTCGGACCGACTGGAGGCCGCCTGCGAGCGCGCGCTCGCCATCGGCGCCCACTCCTACACCTCGCTCGCGTCGATCCTGAAGAACGGCCTCGACCGCCAGGCGCCCCAGGAACCGCGCGACACCTCCCCCTTGCCGGCCCACCCCAACCTACGGGGCGCCGGCTACTACCACTGAGGAGATCGATGATGCTCACCCACCCGACCCTCGACCGGTTGCACGAGCTCGGCCTGCAAGGCATGGCCAGGGCCTTCGCGGAACTGCACGACAACGCCGACGCGGCTGATCTCGCCTTCGAGGACCGCCTCGGCCTGATGCTCGATCGCGAGGCCGACCTGCGCGCCACCAAGCGCTACCAAACCCGGCTGCGTCAGGCCAAGCTACGCCTCCAGGCCGCGATCGAGGACGTCGACTTCCGCACGCCACGCGGCCTCGACAAAACCCTGCTCCTCAGCCTCGCCGACTGCCGCTGGGTCACTGCCGGGCACAACTTGCTGATCGTCGGCCCGACCGGCAGCGGCAAGACGTGGCTGGCCTGCGCCCTCGGCCACAGAGCCTGCCGCGAGAACCTCGCGGTCCTCTACCTCCGCCTGCCGCGCCTCGCCGAAGACCTGGCGCTGGCCCGCGCCGATGGTCGCTATCCCAAGCTCATGGCAGCCCTCGGCCGGGTCAAGCTGCTCATTCTCGACGATTGGGGCCTGGCACCTCTGAATGCCGATGCGCGCCGCGATCTGCTGGAGATCGTCGACGACCGCCACGGTCGCACCGCCACCTTGATCACCAGCCAGTTTCCGATCGACCGCTGGCACGATCTCATCGGCGAGCCGACCCTGGCCGACGCCATTCTCGACCGCCTCGTCCACCACGCCCATCGCATCGAGCTCAAGGGCGAATCCATGCGCAGGCGAAGGCCCGAGAGCGACAGCGCTTGACCGAGCAACCGGCCTCATGCAACCAACAGATCATCCTGCGGCGATGAAGGCACACCCGCTGACCGACCCATCAAAGGGCGGTCGCGACAGACCGGATGACCTGGTCGCCTTCACCTGGAACAGGTGGTCGCCTTCACCTGGAACGGCCGGTCGCCTTCGCTGGAATGCGCAGCGGACTTCTTGGCGTTCGCCCTGGCGGTGCGGGCCGGCATCGGCCGGCGCGCCG
>CAZGUW010000466.1:0-2709 GCA_964528705.1 uncultured Geminicoccaceae bacterium | reverse complement strand
AGGCGGCGACCCGCTCCGCAATCTCCTCCCGCTCCCACTGCGCCATCGCAGCGATCATGGTGTAGAACAAGCGACCTGCGGGGGAGGTGGTGTCGATCGACTCGTGGAGACTGATGAGGTCCGCGCCGTGCTCCCGGAAGATCTCCGAGAATTCCAGCAGCTCCCTGGTGTTTCGAGCGAGGCGTGCCAGCTTTGAGAATATGAGACCGGTGATCCTGCCCTCGCGTACGTCCGCGAGCATCTGCTTGGTCTCGCTGTGCTCCATTGCAGATTCCGACTGAAGTCGGCCAGGGCTTCCGAGGCCAAGCCGGCCAGCATTCCGAGATGAAGTCGGCCACGGTTCCGATTTGAAGCCGGCCACGGTTCGGAGGATTATCTGGCCACGGCGCCGGGACATGGGCGCGTTCCTGCGGGTCAGCCAATGCGGCATCTGCGGGCTCCTCAATGACCAGGGAGGAGCCTCGGATGCCGGCCAAGAGAGAGCTGACCATGCGGCAGATACGCCAGTTGCTGCGCCTCGACCATGACGGTGTCAGCGCCCGCGAGATCGGGCGCCGGCTCGGGGTCGCGCGGAGCACGATCCAGGACTATCTGCATCGGGCCAAGGCAGTCGGGTTGGCTTGGCCGTTGCCGACCGATCTGACCGACGAGCGCCTCGAGCAGCGGCTGTTCAACCGAGCCGGCGTGAAGTCCGGCTTTCGCCGGCGCGCCGAACCCGACTGGGCGGCGCTGGCCCGGGAGCTCAAGCGGCCGGGCGTCAATCTCACCGTCCTGTGGGAAGAGTACCGGGCGGCCCATCCGGACGGCTACGGCTACTCGCGCTTTTGCGATCTGTTCCGGGAGTTCGAGCGGCGCCTGTCGCCGGTGATGCGCCAGCATCACCCGGCCGGCGACAAGGTCTTCGTCGATTATTCGGGCAAGAAGGTGCCGATCGTCGATCCACTGACCGGGACCGTGCGCGAAGCCGAGATCTTCGTCGGCACGCTCGGCGCATCCAACTACACCTTCGCCGAGGCGACCTGGACCCAGACGCTGCCGGACTGGATCGGTTCGCATAGCCACATGTTCGCCTTCTTCGGCGGCGTGCCGCGGTTGATTGTCTTGGACAACCTCAAGAGCGGCGTCCACAAGGCCTCGTTCTACGATCCCGAGATCAATCGCAGCTATGGCATGATGGCGGCGCATTATGAGGTCGGCGTCCTGCCGGCCCGGCCGCGGCGACCACGCGACAAGGCGAAGGTCGAGGCCGCGGTGCGCCTGGCCCAGAGCTACGTCCTTGGCCGGCTGCGTCACCAGACCTTCTTCTCGCTCACCGAATGCAACGCCGCCATCAGGGCGGCGCTGGAGCAACTCAACGGCCGGGTCATGCGCCGGCTGGGGATGAGCCGCCTCGAGCTGTTCGAGGCCATCGAGCGGCCAGCCCTGCGGTCGCTACCGGCAGAGACCTACGAGTTCGCCGAGTGGCGCCTCGCCCGGGTCGGGCCCGATTACCACATCGAGGTCGAGAAGTTCTTCTACTCCGTGCCCCATGGTCTGATCCGCGCCCAGGTCGACGTTCGCATCACCCGCCACACGATCGAGATCTTCTACCGTGGCCGGCGTGTTGCCGCCCACCAGCGGCGCTATGGCGGGCGCCGGCACGGCACCGATCCCGACCACATGCCGAGCGCTCATCGACGCTATGCCGACTGGACGCCGGAGCGCTTCAAGCACTGGGCCAGAACCATCGGGCCGGAGACCGAAGGCCTGGTCATCGCGATCCTCGCCCATCGGCCCCACCCCGAGCAGGGCTTTCGCACCTGTCTCGGCATCCTGCGCCTCTATCGCGGCGTCGATCCGCAACGCGCAGAGGCGGTCTCGGCGCACGCCGTCGCGATCGGCGCGCTCACCTACAAGAGCATCGCCTCGATCATCGCCCACAAGCTCGAGCGCCGTCGATCAGCCGCCGAGAGCGCCACGGTGATCGATCACCCCAATGTCCGCGGTCCCCATTACTTCCACTGACGGAGAGCAGCATGCTAACCCATCCCACCCTCGATCTGTTACACGGCCTCGGCCTCGATGGCATGGCCAACGGCTTCAAGGCCCTCCAGGACAATTCGGAAGCCGGCAGCCTGGACCACCCGGCGTGGCTCGGCCTGCTGCTCGACTACGAAGCCACAGCACGTCAGCAACAGCGCTTCGAGCGCCGCGCCCGTGCGGCCCGGCTACGCCATCCGGCGTCCATCGAGGACGTCGACTATCGCGCCGTCCGCGGTCTCGATCGCACTCTCTTCCAAAAGCTGGCCGGCAGCGACTGGATCCGCGCCCGGCGCAACCTGCTGATCACCGGCCCCTGCGGTGTGGGCAAAAGCTGGCTGGCTTGCGCTCTCGGGCACAAGGCCTGCCGGGATGACCTGTCCGTCCTCTATCACCGGGTGCCGCGGCTGTTCGCAGCGCTCGCGCTGGCGCGCGGCGATGGGCGCTACGGCAAGTTTCTCCGCACGATCGCCAGGGCCAAGCTGCTGATCCTCGACGACTGGGGCCCGGAACCCCTCGCCGCCGAGCAGCGCCGCGACCTCCTCGAGATCGTCGAGGACCGCTACGACGCCGGCTCGATCCTCATGACCAGCCAGCTCCCGGTTGCTCGCTGGTACGAGATCATCGGCGATCCCACCCTCGCCGACGCCATCCTCGATCGTATCGTTCACAACGCCTATCGCATCGAGC
>CAZGUW010000465.1:0-2718 GCA_964528705.1 uncultured Geminicoccaceae bacterium | reverse complement strand
GACGTCGATCGCATTCGAGACGAGAAGCTGCAGCGACGGGGCCGCACCTTCGGCCGGGATCCAGGGAATGGCGTCATGGGCGCGGCCCGAGGCCTGCAGCAGCCCGGCGAGGCCGAGATGCGCGGCACCGCCCTGGTTGGCGCCGGAAGCCTTGTGCTGGCCGGGGGCGGCATCGACCATCTCGAGCAGGGCACCGAGATCGGCCGCCTCGAAGTCGGCCCGCACGTGGATCGCCTGCGGGTCGGTGTTGTAGAGACCGTAGAGGGTGTAGTCCTCGTAGGTGAGCGGCGAGGTCCCGATCCAGTGGAACATCGAGAGCTCGGTGGTGATGACGCCGAGCGTGTAGCCATCGGGCGTCGCATTGGCGATGTCGGTATGGCCGACCACGCCGCCGCCGCCGGTACGGTTGACGACGTTGAACGGCTGGCCGAGCCGCTCCTCCAGCATCGACGCCACGATCCGCCCGGTGGCGTCCGTGCCGCCGCCGGCGGACCAGGGCACGATCAGCGTGACCGGCCGCTCCGGCCAGGCCGCCTCCGCCGCGGTCACCGTCGCCAGCGCCATGGCGGCCACCAGCCCTGCCGCCGCCAGGCGGATTCCCGTTCCTTCACTCATTCTTGCCTCCCCAGGCTTTATGTTCTGCCGCTTCAGGCGGCAGTCTGCAGTGCCACACCCATCGCCTGCAAGGCTTCGCGGATGTTCTTCTTCTGCGCCTCGCTCGGCGCGTGCATCGGCGGCCGCGGCAGGCCCGCCGGGCAGCCCTGCAGGGTCAGCGCGTACTTGGTGCAGGCCGGCAGGTTGTCCGCCTCGATCGCGTTCCAGACCCGGAGCAGCTGCAGGTGCAGCTCCTTCGCGCGCGCATGGTCACCCGCCTGACAGGCGTTCCAGAGCGCCACGCAGGCATGCGGTGCTGCGGTCGGCAGCGCGGCGATGGTGCCGTGCGCGCCCAGCATGAACGCTGGGTAGAGGAGGGCGTCGACGGCCGTGAAGACGAGATCCTCGGGCTCGGTGATGAACAGGAGGTCCGCCACCCGCTTGAGGTCCCCGGCACTCTGCTTGACCCCGACCACACCCGGCACCTCGCGGAAGATGCGATAGAGGAGCTGCGGCGAGAGATAGACCCAGGGCACCACGTTGTAGATCAGGATCGGCTTGCCGGTCTCGCCCGCCAGCCGGCGGAAATGCTCCACCATGGCGTCGTCGCTCGGCTTGAAGAGATAGTGCACCGGCGTGACCTGGAGTGCGGCGACGTCCAGATGGGCGATCGACTTGGCCCGGCGGATGGCGTCCCGCGTGCTGTCGACGATGATGCCGGCGACGACCGGCACGCGCCCCGCCGTCTCGTCGACGGTCGTCTCCATCAGCCGCACGAACTCCTCGTGGTCGAGCGTGTGGCCCTCGCCGGTGCTGCCGCCGGCGGCGAGCCCGTGCACCCCGGCACCCAGAAGGAAGCGCACCTGCGCCCGGATGCCGGCCTCGTCGATCTCGCCCGCCGCATCGAACGCGGTGGTCGTCGGCGGAACGATGCCGAATAGACGGTCACGAATCTGGCTCATGGCGCTGCCTGCCTTCCCTGTTGGAGCAATTGAAGTTCCATTTAATGGAACGTGGTTCCATAACTGCTTTCGCCATAGCTCCACTCGTCGGCGCCGTCAATGTCGGCCACGGTCGCGCCGGCGCCAACGATTTGCCTGCGGCCTCCGTGCCGCGGCGATTGCCGCCCGCCCGCCCGATCGACTAGTCTGCCGCCATCGGATGGGCGGCTGAGTGATTGCCGGCTGCGGTCCAGAAGAAAAGCGGTGGCTCGACCGCACTGGCCCACGGACCGCGCGACTCGCGCCCCCCGAACCGGAAGCGTGGCCGAGTGGTTGAAGGCACCAGTCTTGAAAACTGGCATACGGGCGACCGTATCGTGGGTTCGAATCCCACCGCTTCCGCCACTGCCTCGTAATATGGCCCGCCAACATATCGGCGGAGGCCGGCTTCCACTGAGCGCCCCTGAGGCTCACGCCCGGGCGAGGCGTTCGCCGAGCACCACGGCGTACGGGGCCATGACGTTCCTCGTGTCGACGACGAGGCGCGCCTGATCGGCCACCAGCGCGTAGTCGACCGCCGCGTGATCGGTGACGACGAGGACGAGATCGGCAGCCCCGATCGAAGCCGCGTCGAGCACGATCCCGCGCCGCCCGGCAAGGCGGGCGTGCTCGCGGGTGGGCGGAATGACCGGCACATGCGGGTCGTGGTGCTCGACCACCGCGCCCCGCGCCTCCAGCAGCTCCCAGATGACGAGCGCCGGGCTCTCGCGCATGTCATCGATGTTCTTCTTGTAGGCGACGCCGAGCAGCAGCACGCGCGCCCCCCGCAGGCCCCGGCCGCTCTGCCGGTCGAGCGCCTCGGCCGCCCGGTCCACCACATGCTGCGGCATCGCCGTGTTGATCTCGCCGGCGAGCTCGATGAACTTCGTGGCGACGCCGAACTCGCGCGCCCGCCAGGTAAGGTAGAAGGGGTCGATCGGGATGCAGTGGCCGCCGAGGCCGGGCCCCGGATAGAAGGGCATGTAGCCGAAGGGCTTGGTCCTGGCCGCGTCGATCACCTCGAAGACATCGATGCCCATGCGCTCGAGCACCAGCTTGAGCTCGTTGACCAGGGCGATGTTGACCGACCTGAAGATGTTCTCGGTGAGCTTGACCGCCTCGGCGACCGCCGGGCTGGAGACCG
>CAZGUW010000464.1:0-2727 GCA_964528705.1 uncultured Geminicoccaceae bacterium | reverse complement strand
GAGATCGTCGGCGCCGGGCCGGTCAAGAACTGCGACATCCTCGGCCTCGGCATGTTCGATTCCTGCGAGATCCGCATCCACCCGACGGGCTCGGCCATCGCCCGGCTCGGCACGATCAGCCAGGGCCAGGGCCACGCCACCACCTTCGCGCAGATCCTGGCCTCCGAGATCGGCATCCCGGCCGATGCGATCACCGTCGAGGAGGGTGACACGGACACCGCCCCCTACGGCCTCGGCACCTACGGTTCGCGCTCGACGCCGGTGGCGGGAGCGGCCACCGCCATGGCCGGGCGGAAGATCAGGGCCAAGGCGCAGATGATCGCCGCCTACCTGCTCGAGGTGCACGATGACGACGTGGAGTGGGACATCGACCGCTTCGTCGTCAAGGGTGCGCCCGAGCGCTTCAAGACGATGACCGAGATCGCGTTCGCCGCCTACAACCAGGCGATCCCCGGGCTGGAGCCCGGCCTCGAGGCGGTGAGCTACTACGACCCGCCCAACATGACCTACCCCTTCGGCGCCTATGTCTGCGTCATGGAGATCGACGTCGACACGGGCGAGGCGGCGATCCGCCGCTTCTACGCGCTCGACGACTGCGGCACGCGGATCAACCCGATGATCATCGAGGGCCAGGTGCATGGCGGCCTGACCGAGGCGCTCGCGATCGCCATGGGCCAGGAGATCGCCTACGACGCCAGCGGCAACGTCGTGACCGGGACGCTCATGGACTTCTTCCTGCCGACGGCCGTCGAGACGCCGGCCTGGGAGACCGACCACACCGTCACGCCATCGCCGCACCACCCGATCGGTGCGAAGGGGGTCGGCGAGAGCCCGAATGTCGGCGGCGTCTCGGCCTTCTCCAACGCGGTCAACGACGCCTTCCGCCCCTTCGGCCTGACCCACGCCCAGATGCCGCACGACCACTGGCGCATCTGGCGGACCGCGCACGAGCTCGGCCTGCACGGCTAAGAGGAGGGCCGGAAGCGCCGGGCATGGATCACCTCGACCTGCAGCGGCGGCTCGCCGAGACCGGCTACGTCGCCGGCGAGCCGCTCGCCATGGCGCTCCACCTCTCGCTCGCCCTCGGCCGGCCGCTGCTGCTCGAGGGCGAGGCCGGGGTCGGCAAGACGGAGATCGCGAAGGCCCTGGCGACCATCCAGGGGACCCGGCTGATCCGCCTGCAGTGCTACGAGGGCCTGGATGCGGCGGCCGCCATCTACGAGTGGAACTACCAGCGCCAGCTCCTCGCGATCCGTGCCGCCGCCGAGACCACCCGCCCCGAGGAGGCGAGCGAGGAACGGCTATTCAGCGAGCGCTTTCTCCTGCGCCGGCCGCTGCTCGAGGCCATCCTGCAGCCCGAGCCGCCGGTCCTGCTGATCGACGAGATCGACCGCGCCGACGAGGCGTTCGAGGCCTTCCTCCTCGAGATCCTGGCGGATTTCCAGATCACGGTGCCCGAGCTCGGCACCATCGAGGCGGTGAGCCGGCCGCATGTGGTGCTCACCTCGAACGCTACGCGCGAGCTCTCCGACGCGCTCCGCCGCCGCTGCCTCTACGCCTTCGTCGACTACCCCGATCCGGCGATGGAGCTCGCCATCCTCGCCGCCCGCGCCCCGGAGCTGGAGCCGGCGCTGGCCGCCCAGATCGTCGGCTTCGTCCAGGCGCTGCGCCGCGAGGAGCTGGAGAAGACGCCGGGCATCGCCGAGACCCTCGACTGGGTGGCCGCCCTCTCCGGCCTCGGCATCAACGATCTCGCCGCCAGCCCGGCGACCGTCCAGGCCAGCCTCGTCTGCCTTCTGAAGACCAGCGCCGACCAGGCCGCCGTGACGCCCGAAGTCGTCGCCCGCCTCGTCGGCCGGGCGGCCTGACGCCTTCGCCATGCATCCGACCCGCTTCGCCGGGCGCGCCCGGGGCCCGGCAGAGCGGCTCGCCGGCTTCATGGCGCATCTCCGCCAGAACGGCATCGCCGTCGGCCCGGCCGAGACCACCCGTGCTTTGGCCGGCCTCGCCGCCATCGACGCCACCGACCCGAACCGGGCGCGGCTCGCCCTGAAGACGCTGGTCACCAGCACGCCCGCGGACTGGAGCCGCTTCGACGAACTCTTCGACGCCTACTGGCTGAATACCGGCCGCGTTCGAACCCGGGTCACCGGCACGCCGCCGGCCGGGCGGAAGCCGCCATCCTTGTGGTCGCGGCATCTGCCGGAGACCGAGGGATCGGCGTCGACGGCAGGTGCGCCTTCCGGTGCGGCGGAGGACGATGGCGACAACACAGCCGACGGCCGGGGCGAAGGCCGGCTGGTTGCCACGGGCCGGCCGGCGACGGCACAGCGCGACCTGCGCAGCCTGATGGCCGAAAGCGATCTGGCGGAAGCCGAGCGCATCGCCGAACGGCTCGCCAGAGCCATTCGCGAGCGCCATGCGCGGCGCCGGCGGCTGGCCCGACTCGGCCCCGAGATCGACCTTCGCCGCACGCTGCGCCGCTCGCTGGCACGCGGCGGCGAGCCGCTGGATCTGGCCCGCCGCAGGCGGCGGGAGCCGCCCTTGCGCATCGTCGCCCTGCTCGACGTCTCGGGCTCGATGACCGCCCACGCCCGCGTCTTCCTGGCCTTCCTCAAGGGCCTCGTCGGGGCAGACAGCCGGGCCGACGCCTATCTCTTTCACACCAGCCTCGTGCGGGTGACGGAAGCGCTCACCACCCGCGACGCGCTCACCGCGGCCACCCGC
>CAZGUW010000463.1:0-2731 GCA_964528705.1 uncultured Geminicoccaceae bacterium | reverse complement strand
GCGGCGGCGCCTGGGACAATGCCAAGAAGTACATCGAGGAAGGCAATCACGGCGGCAAGGGCTCCGACGCGCACAAGGCGGCGGTCACCGGCGACACCGTGGGCGATCCCTACAAGGACACGGCCGGCCCGGCGGTGAACCCGATGATCAAGATCATCAACATCGTGGCGCTGCTGATCATCGCCGTCCTCGCCGCGCACTGAGCCGGCACGCGGGTCCGCGGCCGTCCGGCTTGCCCGAGGGCACCGGATGGCCGCGGGCCCGCTTCGGTCCCGGCGGTCGGGAGGCCTAGTTGCCGCCGCCGCCGCCGAGCTGCCCGGCCACCGGATCGCCGAACCGCCCGACATTGCCGATGAGCTGCTCGAAGACGGTCAGCTCGTTGCCGAGCGTCGGCGTGACGTTGGCATTCGGGTCGATCTTCATCGCCTCGTCCATCGAGACCTGGCGCACGTCCTGGACGATGCCCCGGTCGTCGAAGGCGATGGTCAGCACGCTCTGCTCGGTGATCTCGCTCTGGTAGAACGAGAGCCGTTCCTGCTTCTGGGTGACGTAGTACCAGCGATTGTCCTCGAAGGTGGCGAGGGTCGAGGGGCTGCCGAGCAGCCGGGCCACCTCCTCGCGCGGTGTGATACCGGGGACGATGCGCTGCACCGCCGCCTCGTCGACCGTGTAGCCGTGCTGGGAAACCTGCGGGCTGCAGGCGGCGAGCCCGCCGACGAGCCCGAGGGCGAGAAGGAGAACGGTGGCGCTGGATTGCGATGGCATGGTCTCTGGCTCTCTCCGACGGACGGCGGGTGGCCGTCCGGGGCCGATGCGCGGCGAACGACCGCGCCCGGGTTGAACTGGAAGCGTATCAAGTAAAGTCATGTCCATGCGCAAACAAGAGACTTGGCCGGTCAGTCGGGGACTGTTCGGACGCTTCAGCGGCTGGCTCAGCGGTCGCCGGGCGGACCGGCGACGCCTCGAGAAGGCCTTTGCCCTCTACCATGGCATCGTCGCCCGCGCCCGCGAGCCGCGTTCCTACGCCGAATGGGGCGTGCCGGACACGCCGGACGGCCGGCTCGAGCTCATCTTCGCCCATGCCGCGCTGATGATGCGGCGGCTGCGGGCCGAGGGCGAGGCGGGCCGCACCCTCGCCCAGGACCTGTTCGACGTGCTGTTCGCCGATGTCGACCGCAACATCCGCGAGCAGGGGGTCGGCGACCTCTCGGTCGGCAAGCACGTCAAGCGCTCGGCGCAGACCTTCCTCGCCCGCGCGCGGGCGCTCGATGCCGGGCTCGACGCCGGCGACGTGGCGGCGATCGCCCGCACGCTCGACCGCAACATCCACAATCTGGGCGAGGCCGGAACGGCGGACGATGTTCCGGCCGTCGCACCGCCGGACGGCATGCTGCAGCTCGCCTTGCATCTCCGGGACGAGGCGGCCAGGCTGGACGGGCTCGATGGCGCGGCATTGCTCGATGGCCGGGGCGAGCCCGCGGCCGGCTGAGGATGACTGTCGCGGGCGAGGCGCTGCTTGACCCGGAACCGGCTTCTGCCTAGCCTTGCTGGCCTTCCCGCTCCGCCACCCGTGCCCGCTGCCGGGCCCGGCCTGGGCGGAGTGGCGGCCGCCGCCGCAAGCGGCGTTAGGCTGAGGCGGGCGCGGCATCGGCCGGAACGGCACCGCGGCCGGAAAGTTCACCATCCTGGCGGGGAGGGTACTGTCTTGGCGCAAGGCCCTGAGTTCTCGCGCTTGATGATGCTTGGCGAGCTGCCCGAGCGGGACGGCCGCGCGTTCGCACATGCCGCGAATGCCGAGGAGTGCCGCCTGGTCGCCGCGCGGCTCGATCTCGTGGCGCTGCCCAGCCTCGCCTTCGGCGGCCGCCACGAGCCCGGTCCCCGGCCCGGCGTGCTGATCCGGCGCGGCCCGCTCGAGGCGGATGCGACGCAGCGCTGTGTGGTCACCCTGGAGCCGGTGGCGGCCCATCTCGATGTCGAGATCGAGCGCTATTTCGTGCTCGGCCCGCAGGCCGAGGTCGAGGAGATCCTGATCTCGCCCGACGACGAGGAGCCGGAGCCGCTCGAGGGCAGCTGGCTCGATCTCGGCGAGATCGCGGTCGAGGAGCTGGCGCTCGCCCTCGACCCCTATCCGCGCTCTGCGGACGCCGATGCCGAGCTCGAGGCCCAGCGTGCGGCCCTGCAGGGGGAGGCCGGGACCGAGGCCGCCCGTTCGGCCTTCGCCGCCCTCGCCGCGCTGCGCGACCAGGGCAAGGGAAGCTGAGGAACGTGTCGAGAGCCTGTTCCATGGCCGGCGGCGCCGGTCGGTGCCGACCCCTGCCGAGCGACAAGCCCGGCCGATGAGCGTCGTCATCGCACTCGACGTGATGGGTGGCGACCGGGCACCCGAGATCGTCATCGAAGGTGCCGATCTGGCCCTCGGGCGCAATCCCGAGCTGCGCTTCATCCTGTTCGGCGACGAGGCCAGGGTCGGGCCGCTACTCGCCGGCCACCCTGATCTCCGGCAGGCGGCCGAGCTGCATCACACGCCGGACTCGGTGGCGGCCGACGCCAAGCCGTCGGCGGCGCTGCGCCACGGCCGCAACAGCTCGATGCGTCTCGCCATCGACGCCGTCCAGGACGGCCGCGCCGCGGCGGCGGTCTCCGCCGGCAATACCGGCGCCCTGATGGCCATGGCGATGATCGTGCTGAAGACCCTGCCGGGGATCGACCGCCCCGCCATCGCCAGCGTGCT
>CAZGUW010000462.1:0-2746 GCA_964528705.1 uncultured Geminicoccaceae bacterium | reverse complement strand
CCAAGCCCGCCGACCTCTTGCCCGAGCTGCAAGGCCGCCTGCCGATCCGCGTTGAACTGCAAGCGCTCAATCAGGCGGACTTTGGCCGCATCCTGCGCGAGCCGGAGGCCAGCCTGGTCAAGCAGTACAAGGCGCTGCTCGCCACCGAGGAGGTGACGCTCGACTTCGCCGAGGACGCGATCGACGAGATCGCCACCCTCGCCCACGACATGAACAGCCGGGTCGAGAACATCGGTGCCAGGCGCCTGCAGACGGTGATGGAGAAGCTGGTCGAGGAAATCAGCTTCAAGGCGTCCGACCATACCGCCGCCGAGACCGTCACGGTCGACCGCGACTATGTGCGGCGGCAGGTGGGCGATCTCCTGCAGGGCGCCGACCTCTCCAAGTTCATCCTCTAGGCGCGCGTCCCCGAAATGGTCGTGGGCGGCGCCGTGGCCCAGGCGAGGATCATGCTGGTCCTCACCACGCTCTTCTGGGGCGGCAATGCCGTCGCCGGCAAGTTCGCGGTGGGCGAGGTCTCGCCCTTCCTCCTCTCCTGGTTCCGCTGGACGATCGCGGCCGCCATCCTGCTCGCCATCGCCTGGCCGAAGCTCCGCCGGGACTGGCCCGTCATCCGGGCCAACCTCCCCTATCTCGTTGCCATGGGCGCCATCGGCTTCACCGTCTTCAACGCGCTCCTCTACTACGCCCTGACCAGCACCACGGCGATCAACGCCACGATCATCCAGGCGGGGATGCCGATGTTCATCTTCGCCCTGAACTTCCTGATCTTCAGGACCAGGGCGACGCCGCTGCAGGTCGCCGGCTACACCCTGACCCTCATCGGCGTCGCCGTCGCCGCCGGGCGGGGCAACCTCCTGGGCCTCGCCGAGCTCGACCTCAACGAGGGCGACCTCCTCATGGTCGTCGCCACCGTCATCTATGCCAGCTATTCGGTGGCGCTTCGGCAGAAGCCCGAGATGCACTGGCTCAGCTTCGTCACCACGCTGATCACCGTCGGCTCGCTCGCCAGCCTGCCGCTCGTCGCCGTCGAGGCGGCGAACGGCACGCTCATCTGGCCCTCAACACCGCTCGCCTGGACGGTCGTCGCCTACACCGCGATCTTCCCCTCGATCCTCGCCCAGGCCTTCTTCATCCGCGGCATCGAGGTGCTCGGCAGCAATACGGGCGGCCTCTTTCTGAACCTGATCCCGATCATGGGCGCCCTGCTCTCGGTCGCCCTGCTGGGCGAGCATTTCCAGCTCTTCCATGCCACCGCCCTCGCCCTGGTGCTGGGCGGCATCGCCATGGCGCAGCGGCGCCAGCTCGCCGCCGGGCGCTGATCGCGACCCGGACTAAATCACGCTCCCTCAGGAACCGGCTGCCGGGGCGGCCCGTTCAGCGCTCCAACGGCGAACCTTCGAGGCTGCATGCCAGGGCTCGCCGGCGAACAGCTGAAACACATGGACCTGTGTGGAGTTTGGCTATGCGTATGCGACTGGCAGCTACCCTTGCTCTCCTGAACACCACGGCACTCTCCGGCGCCGCCTTGGCCACCGGCGACGTGCTGACCCCCACCGCCAAGCCCGACAACCCCATCGTGCTGGCGCAGGCCGATGGCGGCGATGGCACCAGTGGCGGTGGCGCGGCATCCGAGAACGACACCGGCGACTTCACCGATGAGGACGCCGCCAACAACGGCGACGACACTACCGAGGCTGGCGATGATCAGAACCTCGGCGACGGCGACGCCACCGAGACGCCCTCGGCCGACGGCGACCCCGCCCCGCGCAGCGGCGAGGCCGACACCGAGGCGAGTGTCCGCGGCATGGACGAGGCCGGTACGCACCGCTCGTATCTCGCCAATGACGAATGCGGCAGCGCCACCTTCCCGGCCGGCTACAGCGCCGAGGACTTCCTCGACCGCGACATCGTCAACGCCCAGGGCGAGGAGCTGGGCGAGGTGGTCGACCTGATCGTCGACCAGAACAACGAGGTCAGCATGGTGGTGGCCGACATCGGCGGCTTCCTCGGACTCGGCGAGAGCCGGGTGGCCATCGACATCGACGACATCACCGTGGCGGAAGGCAGCGGCGGCCTGGTCGTGTCCATGGAGCAGTCCGAGCTCGAGGCCCTGCCGACCTACGAGGAGGACGACGGCATCTGGAGCCCGCGCGAGTAACGGCACCGTCAAGATTGAGGCTTCTTGTGGGGAGGGCGCGTTGCGCTCTCCCCATTTTTGTTCATCGGCATGCCGAAATTCTCCGCGTTTTCCAGGAACCCGGCATTGGCGCGAGCGTTCACAAGGCAGCGGCGACCAACACCGGATCGCTCCGGGGCGTCGCTGGATCGAACCTGCGATCGAAATTGGAGACTGCAATGCGAATGCGAATGGCTGCCACTCTGGCGCTTCTGACCTCCACCGCCCTTGCCGGCGCCGCCTTCGCGAACGAGGCGAAGATCGAGGCCACCGAGCCGAGTACGGCAACGACCGCTGCCGACGCGACGCGCTCGGCCGCCGATCAGGGCGTGGCGGGCAAGCGCGTACCGGCGGGTGCCGAGCAGCCGGACGAGGCCCAGTTCGAGGCGGGTGCCAACACGCCGACCGACCAGGCCGGTGGCGAGGCGCTCAGCCAGTCCCCCGTGAATGCCGACGCAGAAATCACCGACGACCCGTCGGCCGGCCCGGGCTCCCCGACGTATGCCGGTGACCAGGGTCAGCCCGGCAAGCGCGTGACCGGCGAGGACACCGCCGAGGCCACGGACG
>CAZGUW010000461.1:0-2759 GCA_964528705.1 uncultured Geminicoccaceae bacterium | reverse complement strand
GGCGGACGAAGCGCATCCTACGGATTGCCCCGCGCGTGGTCGGTCGCCCGCCCGGAGCCTGGCGAGCAGGGCCAGCGCCGCCAGCAGAGAGGTGGGGGTGCCGATGCCCAGCATCAGCATGCCGCCGACCTGCTGGTCGGCGAGGCTGCCGCAGATGGCGGCGGGGTAGAGAGGCGAGGGTGCGAGGAGCAGGAGCGCACCGAGCAGCGTCATGTGCATGGACGTGAGGAGGAGCCCGCCGACGCCGGCGAGCTCCCGGCCGCCGGCCAGGACGCTGAGCCAGATCGCCATGCCCGCCATGAAGAACGATGCCTGCTCGGCGAGGAACCATACGGCTGAGGCCTGCGCGGCGGCGTGGGCCGCCGGCAGGTGCCAGCCCCAGACGACGAGGAACTCGAGGACGGCGGCACCCAGCGGCGGAATGGCGGCGCCGATGCCGAGCGGGGCGAGCCCCAAGGCGAGCAGCGGCGTGGCGATGGCCACAATAGTCATGTGGCGAAGCATGTGATCGGCGAAGGGCCAGAGCGAGAGCGGCTCGCCCATTGTCCAGGCGGCGAGGCAGAGCGCGGAGCCGAGCACGAGGCAAAAGGCGCGGGTCATTGGCAGCCCACCCCGAAAGCCGCCGGCAGGGCGACGTAGACGACGCCAACGAAGGAGATCACCGCCAGGAGGAACGAGGCATGGCCGAGGAACTCGTGCCGGTCCTCCGCCACCGCCCGGTCATGGACGTGGTCAAAACCGTCGAGGAAGTCCCACTGCCGCCAGGCCCGCCACCCCACCCAGGCGATGCCGGCGAGGGCGAGGAGGGTCGCACCGCCGATGCCGAGGCGCAGCCAGGCGAGCGTCGCCCCGGTGCCGTCTAGCCTGGCGCAGACGATGGCGGCGCCGACATAACAGAGGAGGAAATGGGCACTCCAGATGAGCGGGCCGAAGGCGATCCGCCAGAGGCTCTCGGCCTCCTCGGCGAAGCTGCGTGTTTCCTCATCGGGGCGCGGGTGGGTCATCTTAGAGCAGCCTTGGTGCGAGGCCGATGACGGCAGCCGCCACCAACACCTGCAGGCTGAGGAAGTGCCAGAAGAGCGTGACGTTCTGGATGTCGGCATCGTGCTCGGGGGTCATGCGGCGGGCGATGCTGCGGGTCAGACAATAGGCCTGCATGATGATGCCGGCGCCGACATGCACCACGACCCAGACGACGATGGCATGGATGATGGCGGGGTAGACGTGGCTGGTGGGCTCGAGGCCGGCGGTCAGAAGCGACCAGACGAGTGCCGCAATGCCGGCCGCGGCGGCGGCTGCGCCGCCCGCCAGCATCAGCCGTGCCGACCGGACATGGCCGCCGCCGTTGGCCCGGCGTGCCGCAACGGTGGCGAACCAGGCGGCGAGGAGCAGCAGGGCGCCCGCCGCCACCCAGCCCGCATGGGCGTGGGCGGCACCTTCCGGCGGGAAGGCCGGGCTCGCTGTCCAGTAGAAGAAGAAGCCGAAGACGATGCTGGCGAACGCCGTCGAGTCGCCGAGCATCGTGATCCACATGCCCCACCAGCCTGGCGCAGCCGGCCCCGAGACATAGATCGGCAGGCTGAGGCCGAGGCCGACATCCTTCGTCGGCTTCTCCGGCACCGGGGCCGTGCCGCTCCAGAGCCACCAGACCACGCAGAGGATGGCGAGGCAGCCCGAGACGATGGCCGGCGGGTAGAGATGGAAGGTCGGGAAAATGAACGCCCCGCCGGTGAAGACGGCGGCGAAGGAAGTGACCCAGGTCGGCCCGCCGACGCGCAGGCACTGGATCGGCTTCGCATCCATGACCGTGGTGACGAGGGTCTCGCGCAGCCCCTCCTCGGCGTCCGGCAGGTAGTAGCGCCCGGCGTCCATCCGCTCGACGAGGCGGGGCTGGTCCCAGAGCGGGTAACGGCTCTCGATATAGGGGATGGAGCGGACACCCCACGCTTCCTCCGGCACGTCGTGCGACCATTCCAGCGTGCCGGCGTTCCAGGGGTTGCGGGGCGTCAGGGGGTCGCGCCTCTTCGGGCGGAGGAGGTCCCAGGTGAAGACGAGGAAGCCAGCGGCGACGACGAAGGCGCCGAGCGACGAGACCATGTTGGGCCAGTCCCAGCCGAGCCCGCCCGGATAGGTGAAGACGCGCCGCGGCATGCCCATGAGCCCGGTGAAGTGCATCGGCAGGAAGGTGATGTTGAAGCCCGCGAAGATGAGCCAGAAGGACCACTTGCCGAGGCGGGGCGAGAGCAGCTTCTTGGTGAAGATCGGATAGAAGTAGTAGACGCCGGCGAGCACCGGGAAGACCATGCCGCCGAAGAGGGTGTAGTGCAGGTGGGCAACGACGAAATAGGTGTCGTGGACCTGCCAGTCGAACGGTGCCAGCGCCAGCATCACGCCGGTGAGCCCGCCGGCGGTGAAGACGGCGAGCGCACCCGCGATGAAGAGCATCGGCACGCTGCGGCTGACGCTGCCGACCATCAGCGTCGCGACGAAGGCGAAGAGCTGCACGCCGGTCGGGATGACGACCGCCTCGGACGCGGCCGAGAAGAAGCCCAGCGAGATCGCCGGCAGGCCCGTCGTGAACATGTGGTGGACCCAGAGGCCGAACGACAGGAAACCGGTGCCGACGGCCGAGAGGACGATCCACGAATAGCCGACGATCGGCGTCTGGGCGGCGGTCGGCACGACCATCGCGGCGATGGCGATGGAGGGCAGGAAGATGATGTAGACCTCGGGGTGGCCGAAGATCCAGAAAAGGTGCT
>CAZGUW010000460.1:1197-2776 GCA_964528705.1 uncultured Geminicoccaceae bacterium | reverse complement strand
GCCCTGCTGCAGCGAGGCGAAGGCCCGGGCCGTGAACCAGTAATTGTCCATCTCGACGCCGATCCTGAGGCCGGCGAGGCCGCGCTCGTCGAGCCGGGCAGCGAGGTAGTCCATCGGATGCCGCTCGGTCGACTGCACGTAGTTGTCCGGGTAGCCGACGATGTTGGCGGGATCCATCCAGGCGGTGCGCAGCGCCCCCTGGGCGTCCTGGCCGCGCCCGAACCAGATGGGCTCGCCCTCCAAGGCGAGCACCACGCACTGGTGCACGTAGAAGCTCCAGCCGTCATAGCCGGTGAGCCAGGCCATGTTGGAGGGGTCGGAGACGATGATCGCCTCCACGCCGGCCGCCTCCATCGCCCGGCGGGTCTTCGCCAGCCGTGCGGCATATTCCTCGGCGCTGAAATGCAGGATGGGCGTCGGCATGGCTCTCAGCTCCTGAAGTCGGTCCCCGCATCGCTCGCCGCGGCACGCTCCCGGGCGAGGGTGGCGATGGCCGTGTCCTGCACGCCGGTCCCGGTGAGATCGGCGATGGTGATCTGTTCGGCATGGCTGCGGCCCGCCGCCGTGCCGGCGACGATGGCGCCGAGCTCGGCGAAGTCCCGGTCGGCCGGCACGATGCCGGCCTCGATGGCGCCTCGCAGCTCGCCCATGAGGCGGGTCTGCGCCTGGCGGTCGGGCACGTAGAGGTCGGCCCGGGCGAGGCAGGCGGGCTCCAGCTCGCCCTTGCCGTGCTGGTCGGAGCCCATGGCGGTGATGTGCTGGCCGGGCTCCAGCCAGTCGGCCATCAGGATCGGCCGGGTCGCGGGCGTGGTGGTGACGATCACGTCCGCACCGGCGACGGCCGAGCGGGCATCGGGCGCCGCCCTGACCTCGATGCCGAGCGTCTCCGACAGCGCCGTCGCCGCCGCTTCGGCCTTCGCTGCGTCGCGGCCCCAGAGCCTCGCCCGGGTGATCGGCCGCACCAGCGTCAGTGCCTGCAGCTGCAGACGGGCCTGCATGCCCGCGCCCAGGATGGCGGCAGTCGACGCACCCTCCCGTGCCAGGTGCCGGGCCGCGACCGCCCCCGCGGCGGCCGTCCGCACGTCGGTGAGATAGCCATTGTCGAGCAGCAGCGCCTCGACCTGCCCGGTCCTGGCGGAGAAGAGGATCATCAGGCCCGAGGTGGAGGGCAGGCCGATCTTCGGGTTGTCGAAGAAGCCGGGCGAGACCTTGAGCGCGAAGCTCGCCACCCCCGGCACATAGGCGGTCTTGACGTCGACCTCGCCATTGTGGTCGGCGATCGCCATGGAGAGGATCGGCGGCATCACCACCTTGCCGCCGGCGAGGGCGCGAAAGCCCGCCTCGATGCAGTCCACGGCGCTGCGATCGAGCGGCACGGCCTGGCGCAGCTCCGCTTCGGTCAGGATACGGATCGTCGGCATCAGCTGCTCTCCGTCATGAGCTCGACATCCTCGCCGCCGATGATGCGATGGTGCAGCTCCATGTCGATATTGCCACCGCTCAGGAGGACCATGGCCGGGCCGTCGAGGCGCACCTTGCCGGCGAGCAGCGCCGCCACCCCGACCGCGCCCGAGCCCTC
>CAZGUW010000460.1:0-1187 GCA_964528705.1 uncultured Geminicoccaceae bacterium | reverse complement strand
TGCCAGTAGCAGTGGCGGATGCCGGCGGCGATCTCGGGCTCGTCCAGCAGCACCACCTCGTCGACCAGCGCCTTCGCCATGGCGAAGGTGTGCCGGTTCGCGAGACCGATGCCGCCGCCGAGGCTGTCGGCGAGCGTCGGCAGCTCCTCGACCTCGACCGGATGCCCGGCCGCGAGGCTCGCCTGCATGGCGGCACCCCGCGCCATCGAGACGCCGATCACCCGCACCTGGGTCACGCGCGCCTTCAGCGCCGCGGCGATGCCGCAGATCAGGCCGCCGCCGGAGAGCTGGACCAGCACCGTCGTCACCTCCGGCATGGCCTCGGCGATCTCGAGGCCGAGCGTGCCCTGGCCGGCGATGACGTGGCGATGGTCGAAGGGCGGGATCATGGTCATGCCCTGTGCCACGAGCTCGTCGACCGCCGCCTGCGCCTCGTCCTGGCTGCGCCCCCGGATCAGCACCTCCGCCCCCTCGGCCCGGATCCCCTCGACCTTGTTTCTGGGCACCAGCTCCGACATGGCGACGACGCAGCGCACGCCGGCCTCGGCACAGGCGCGGGCGAGGCCGCGGCCGTGATTGCCGGTCGATACGCCGACGACGCCGGCCTGGCGCTCCGCCGGGGAGAGCCGGGCCACGGCATTGGCCGCCCCCCTCAGCTTGAAGCTGCCGCTGCGCTGGTGGTGCTCGAGCTTGAGCAGCACCGGCTGGCCGGTGAGCTCGGCGAGGCTCGGCGAGGGCTCGACCGGCGTCGGCCGGATCGTGGGGGCGATCGCCGTCCGGGCGGCCTCGATCTCGGCGAGTGTCACGAAGGCGTCGGTGCTCATGCGGCGCTCCCGAGCGGGGCGACCTCGAAGATCCGCCCCCAGGCGCCCGGCAGCGGCGGGCGCCCGGCATGGTGCAGCAGCCGCCAGAGCAGCGCCTGGTTCGCCGAGACGACGGGCTTCGCCAGCCGCGTCTCGAGTTCGTCGATCAACCCGAGCGCCGGGAGCGCGGTGCAGGAGAGAAAAAGGGCCTCCGCCTCCGGCACGTCGGCGGCCTCGGCCGCGGCCCGGACGACGTTCGGGGTGACGCGCGCCATGTCGCGGTCGTCCTCGATGCCGAGGCAATGGGCGCCGACCACCTCGAGCCCGTGCGCTTGGAAATAGGCGACCATCGGCGTGGTGGTCTCCGGCAGATAGGGTGTGAGG
>CAZGUW010000459.1:0-2776 GCA_964528705.1 uncultured Geminicoccaceae bacterium | reverse complement strand
CGATGCCATGCCCAATCTGCGCGGCATGCTGAATATCGGATTCTTCGTCGAATCGGATGCCGACCGGCGGTCCTCCTTCTACGTGGATTCGATTCTGGTCTCGGGGGAGTGGGACTGATGCCGACCTTGCGCGAGAGCACGACGGCCGTCGTCATCCGCGGCGAGCATGTGACGGACGGTTTCACCAGCGAGCCCTACGAGGCGGGCTGGGCGATCGAGGCGCTCCTCTTCCTGCGGCTCCTGGTCCGGCCCGAGACCTCCGCCGGCAAGGTCTGGGTCGAGATCTCGCCGGACGGGTTCAACTGGGCCAGCGACGGCGAGCCCTTGGCGCTGCCGAAGGGAGAGGGCGAGGTGACGTTCCGGCGGATCGGCCATTTCGGCAACTGGCTCCGCCTCCGCCTCGAGATGGCCGAGGGCAGCACGGTTCAGCTCCTGGCGACGCTGCACCTGAAGGGATGACGCGAGGCTCCGGCGCGGCACCGGGCAATACGGACGTTCCGTTCGTCTGGAGCTTCGAGGCCGACCGCCCCGGCCCGCATGTGATGATCGCCGGCCTGACCCATGGCAACGAGCCGGCGGGCCGGGCGGCGGTCCTCCGGCTGATCGAGGAGGCCGTGTGTCCGCTGGCCGGCCGGCTGACGCTGGCGCTGGTCAACCCGGCGGCCGCCGCAGCCGGCCGGCGTTTCCTCGACCGGGACATGAACCGCCTCTGGCGCGACGACTGGCTGGACGGCGACGGCTCGAGCGGCGAGGCGGCACGGGCCCGCGAGTTGCGGCCGATCCTGGCGCAGGTGGACGTGCTGCTCGACCTGCACACGACGGCCTTCGTCGTCCGGCCCTTCTTCGTCATCGCCGAGCTCGCCAAGACCCGGGCGCTCGCCGACCGCATGGCCCTGCCGCCGGCCCAGCAGCTCATGCCGGGCGGCTGCGTCGACGGCCGGCATCTGACGGACTACGGCCGCTTCGCCGACCCCGACGATCCGGCTGTCGCGGTCACCGTCGAATGCGGCACCCACGACGCTCCGGCGAGTGCGGCGGTCGCATATGACGTGGCCCGCCGCTTCCTCGAGGTGGCCGGCGGGCATGGGCCGCCGCGGCTGAATGTCCCGATCGAGCGCTTTCGCACGAAGGAACCGTGCATCGCGCTGACCGACAGCTTCGTGCTCCGTGTTCCGACGACCGGCTTCGTCGGGGTGCGGAAGGGCGAGGCCGTGGCCATGGACGGCGGCCGGCCGGTCGTCGCACCGGCCGGCCTCGTGATCGTCTCGCCGCGGCCGGACCCGAAGGCGGGCGAGACCGCCTTTCTCTGGTGCGAGCGGGTTTGAGGCGCTGGTGCCGGCGGCAGGGTTCGAACCCGCGACCTACCGCTTACAAGGCGGTTGCTCTACCAGCTGAGCTACGCCGGCACTGATTGTGGCTTACGGCGTCGACGGCCCCGTCGTCAACGCCCGCCCCGCGCCAGGGACCCCCGCGCCAGCGACCAGAGCGCCAGGCTGGTGGCCACCGAGACGTTGAGGCTGTCGATCCGCCGGTCGATCGGAATGGAGAGGATCTCGTCGCAATGCTCGCCGACCAGCCGGCGCATGCCCGAGCCCTCCGAGCCCACGACGAGGACGCGGCGCGCGGCCGGCGGGGCGGCGTCGATGGCGACGTCGCCGTCGGCATCGAGCCCGCTGACGCGGAAATCCGCCTCCTTGAGCCGGGCCAGTGCCCGCGACAGGTTGACCACCTCGACGATGGGCACGAGGTCGAGGGCACCCGAGGCGGCCTTGGCGGCGGTGCCGGAAAGCTCGGCGCTGCGGCGCTCCGGCACGATCACGGCGTTCACGCCCATGGCGACCGCACTGCGAAGGATGGCGCCGAAATTGCGCGGGTCGGTCACCTGGTCGAGGGCCAGAAGCAGGCTCCTCTCGGGCTGGATGGCGATCACCCGCTCGAGTTGGAGCTGGGGCAGGGGGGCGACGTGCAGGGCGAGGCCCTGATGCACCGCACCGCGCGGCAGGCGCTTGGCGATCTCCGGGTTGGGGCAGGGCGTGATGCGCAGGCCCCGCTTCGCCGCAGCCTCGGAGATGCGCGGCATGCCTTCCTCGCTGGCGAGCAGCTGGTGGCAGGTGCGCCGCTGGTTCCTGATCGCCGCCAGGACCGCATGCTCGCCGAAGAGCCAGAGCTGGTCGGGTGCCGGGCGCTCGCCGCGGCCGCGCTCGGGCCCGCGCCGCTGGGGCGTGGTGGCGCGGGGGCCGCCCGGCCGCTGGCTGCCGTCGCGCGGGCCGCGGCCCGCTCGATCGCCGCTGCGGCCCTGGCGGCCGGGACCGGCGTTGCGGTCGGGGGCGCCGGGTCGGCCGGGGCCCTCTCGTCTGGGTGGCTTGGGAGGCATGGGTCGTCCAGTTGACAAGACGGTGGATCAGGCGATACCACCCGGCACGTTTTCGCCCGAGGCGGACTCCTGGAGGGGTGGCCGAGTGGTTAAAGGCAGCAGACTGTAAATCTGCCCGCGTACGCGTACGTAGGTTCGAATCCTACCCCCTCCACCACACCGCCCGGTCGTCGACGTCGCATAGGTCAAGCGCGGGTGTAGCTCAACGGTAGAGCTCCAGCCTTCCAAGCTGGCGGTGGGGGTTCGATTCCCCTCACCCGCTCCATCCACCACCGTACCCGACACTCCGAAGTCGGACAACGTGTCGGCAACGTCACCTCGAGCAGGGTAGAACTGGGAACCCGGTCATGGCCAAGGAAAAGTTTCAGCGGGACAAGCCGCACGCGAACATCGGCACGATTG
>CAZGUW010000458.1:1355-2807 GCA_964528705.1 uncultured Geminicoccaceae bacterium | reverse complement strand
AAGGCCGCCACCATGCGCTGCACCGCCTGGTCGAAGAGCATGCCGATCAGGCCCTGCAGCATCTTCGAGCGGAACTCGAAATCGACATAGAAATCGACGATGCAGCCGCCCTTCTCGTCCGGCAGGAACCGCCAGTGGTTGTTGAGATAGCGGAACGGCCCGTTGATGTACTCGACATCGACGCCGGTCTTCGGGATCAGCGTGACCTTCGAGGTGAACCGCTCGCGAAAGACCTTGAAGGCGATGACGAGGTCCGCCCAGAAAACGTCGCCTTCCCGCCGCGTGATGCGCGACGCCTTGCACCAGGGCAGGAACTCGGGATAGCGCTCGACGCCCGAGACCAGCTCGTAGAGCTGCTCCGGCCGGTAGGGCAGATGGCGCTGTTCGGCATGGGTCGGCATGGCAGCGTCAGGCGACCGCGCGCGCCCGCCGGGCTTCGCGCAGGCGCTCGAAATCGGCGCCGGCATGATGCGAGGAGCGGGTCAGCGGGCTTGCCGAGACCATAAGGAAGCCCTTCGCACGCGCCGCCCGCTCGACGCCGGAGAACTCCTCAGGCGGCACGAAGCGGACCACCTCGTGGTGCCTGGGCGTCGGCTGCAGGTACTGGCCGACGGTGAGGAAATCGACCTCGGCCGAGCGCATGTCGTCCATCACCTGAAGGACCTCGCGCTTCTCCTCGCCGAGCCCGACCATGATGCCGGACTTGGTGAAGATGCCGGGATCGAGCTCCTTCACCTGCTGCAGGAGGCGCAGCGAATGGAAGTAGCGGGCACCCGGCCGCACCGTGCGGTAGAGCCTGGGCACTGTCTCGAGGTTGTGATTGTAGACGTCCGGCCTCGCCGCCACGATCTTCTCCACCGCACCGGGCTTGCGCAGGAAGTCGGGGGTCAGGATCTCGATCGTGGTCTCGGGCGAGGCCGCCCGGATCGCCTCGATGCAGCGCACGAACTGGAAGGCGCCGCCGTCCGGCAGGTCGTCGCGATCGACCGAGGTGATGACCACATGGCGCAGCCCCATGGTCACGACCACCTCGGCCAGGTGCGCCGGCTCCTGCGGATCGACGGCGCGCGGCAGGCCGGTCTTGACGTTGCAGAAGGCGCAGGCCCGCGTGCAGGTGTCGCCCAGGATCATCACCGTCGCGTGCTTATGCGTCCAGCACTCGCCGATATTGGGGCAGGCCGCCTCCTCGCAGACCGTGTGCAGCCGCTTCTCGCGCATGAGCTTGCGCGTCTCGTGATAGCTCGCCGAACTCGGGGCCTTCACCCTGATCCAGGCGGGCTTGCGGGCGATCTTGCGATCCAGCGTAATCGTGGCCATGAATTCCCAGCCTGCTTTCGACCGTTCAGAAGTGGATGGCGCGGCCATAGGCGTCAAGGGTGGCCTCGTGCATCATCTCCGAGAGGGTCGGGTGCGGGAAGATGCTGTGCATCAGGTCGAGCTCCGTCGCCTCGA
>CAZGUW010000458.1:0-1345 GCA_964528705.1 uncultured Geminicoccaceae bacterium | reverse complement strand
GGCGATGACATAGCCCTGGATCAGCTCGGTCACCTCGGCGCCGATCATGTGGGCACCCAGGAGCTCACCGGTCTCGGCATCGAACACGGTCTTGATCAGCCCCTCGGGCTCGCCCAGCGCTATCGCCTTGCCGTTCCCGACGAAGGGGAACTTGCCGACCTTGACCTTGTGGCCCTTCTCCTTGGCCACGGCCTCGGTGTAGCCGACCGACGCCACCTGCGGATTGCAGTAGGTGCAGCCCGGGATCTTGGTGACGTCCATCGGATGCAGGCCTTCCACGCCCGCAATCCGCTCGACGCACATCACCCCCTCGTGGCTCGCCTTGTGCGCCAGCCACGGCGGTCCGGCGACATCGCCGATGGCGTAGACGCCCGGCTCACCGGTCCGGCACCACTCGTCGATGACGATGTGCGCGCGATCCACCTTCACGCCCGTCTTCTCGAGGCCGAGATTCTCGACATTCCCGACGATCCCGACGGCCATGATGACGCGGTCGACGGTCAGCTCCTGGCTCTTGCCGCCGGCCTCGATCGTGGCGGTGACGTTGTCCTTGCCCTTCTTCAGCGCCTTCACCTGAGCACCGGTCACGATCTTCATGCCGCGTTTCTCGAATTGCTTCCTGGCGAAGGCCGAGATGTCCGCGTCCTCGACGGGCAGCACCCGGTCGAGCACCTCGACCACCGTCACCTCCGCCCCCATCGAGCGGAAGAAGCTGGCGAACTCGATGCCGATCGCACCACTGCCGACGACCAGGAGCGACTTCGGCATGACGTCCGGCACCATCGCCTCCTTGTAGCTCCAGATGAGCTTGCCATCGCTCTCGAGCCCCGGGATCTGGCGCGCCCGGGCGCCGGTGGCGATGATGATGTGCCTGGCGTCGAGCGTGACGTCACCGCCCTTCGTCGCCTTTACCGCGAGCTTGCCCTTGCCGGCCAGCGACCCGCTGCCGTCGAACACCGTAACCTTGTTCTTCTTCAGGAGGTGCGCCACGCCCTTGCTGAGCTGGTTGGCCACGCCGCGCGACCGCTTGACCACCTTGGCGAGGTCGAAGCCGATCTTTTCGGCCGAGAGCCCGAACGAATCCGCATGGCCGAAATAGTCGTAGATCTCGGCCGAGCGCAGCAAGGCCTTGGTCGGGATGCAGCCCCAGTTGAGGCAGATGCCGCCCAGATGCTCGCGCTCGACCGCGGCGGTCTTCAGGCCGAGCTGGGCGGCCCGAATGGCGGCGACGTAGCCACCCGGCCCACCGCCGACGATCACGACGTCAAAAGAGGTGTCGGCCATGGCGTTGCTCCCCGGGGTTGTACGGCGTCCGAGCCGTTGGTTGTGGCGGGTTCACCCGACT
>CAZGUW010000457.1:1999-2820 GCA_964528705.1 uncultured Geminicoccaceae bacterium | reverse complement strand
ACCGGCTCGTTCTCGTTGAAGCTCGTGTTCAGCACAACCGGCACCCCGGTCAACGTACCGAACGCCTCGATCACGCCGTGATACCGACCATTGACCTCGCGCGTCACCGTCTGCAGGCGGCCCGACCCATTGACATGCGTGACCGCCGGGATGCGGCTCCGCTGTTCCGGCCTGATCTGGTAGACCTGAAGCATGAACGGCACGTCGTAGTCGGTCTCGAACCAGTCGCCGACCGCCTCTCGCAGGATGGCAGGGGCGAAGGGCCGGAAGCTCTCGCGGCGCTTGATCTTGAGGTTGAGGATGTCCTTCATGTCGGCGCGACGCGGGTCGCCCAGGATCGATCGGTTGCCGAGCGCCCGCGGGCCCCACTCCATCCGGCCCTGAAACCAGCCGACGACGTGCCCCGCCGTGATATGTTCGGCGGTCAGGCGGCAGAGCTCGGCCTCGTCATCGAGGCGGCGGATTGCACAGCCTGCGGCCTCGAACTCGCTGCGACGGACCTCGACGATCTCGGCCAGCACGTCGTCGGTCCAGCCCGGGCCGAGAAAGGCACTCTTCATCACATAGCCCTTGCGGCTGACGCCACCGGGGGCGGAACCGCGAGGATTGCCCAACTCCTGATGCCAGACGGCGCATGCGGCACCGATGGCGCCACCGGCGTCGCCGGCGGCGGACTGGACGTAGAGGTCCCTAAACTGCGTCCGGTCGAACACCTTGCCGTTCGCCACGGAGTTCATGGCGCAACCGCCTGCGAGACAGAGGGTGGTGGCGCCGGTATTGCGCTGGACGGTGTTCAGCAGATGAAAGAAGGCGCGCTCGTA
>CAZGUW010000457.1:0-1989 GCA_964528705.1 uncultured Geminicoccaceae bacterium | reverse complement strand
CCTGGAGGGAGGCCGCGATATCCTTGTGCCGGTCGTCGATGGGCGCATCGCGTTCGCGCGGCGGGCCCAGAAGATCGGTCAGCGATTCGGTGAAGATGCGGCCGATCTCGGGCGTGCCGCCGTCCCAGACCATTTCCACGCCCTCGGCGTGGTGGCGGAAATAGTCGAGACCGAGCGTATAGCCGCCATCGTCGGCAAGCCGGACAAGCTGCTCCATCTCCGCCATTCGGCTCGGGCTGCCATAGGGTGCAAGGCCCATCACCTTGTATTCGTCGCCGTAGGTCCAGAACCCCAAAAACTGGGTCACAGCCTGGTAGAACAGGCCGAGCGAATGCGGAAAATGGACACGACCGGTGATGTCGACCCGGTTGCCCTGGCCGGTCCCCCACATGGCCGAGGCGAAATCGCCGAAGCCGTCGACGGAGACGACGGCGGCCTCGTCGAAAGGCGACACGAAGAAGCTGCTCGCCAGATGCGCCGTGTGGTGCTCGATGTTGTGGATGCGGGCACGCCGCGGAACATCCGGGAAGGCCTCGTCGAAGGCCGCCTCGAGACCGCCGACACGGCCCGCGTTCTTTAGCCGGTCGGTGACGAGTGCCAGCGACGGCCGCCGCCTGAAGGCGAAGAGGGCTTTCCTGAACAGATGGGCCTTCGGATCACGATTGACGGCGATGTGGTCGAGATCGGCGAAGGAAGCGCCGGCTTCCTGCAGACAGTAGCGGATGGCCTCGGAGGGGAAACCGGCCCAGTGCTTGATGCGGCGGAAACGCTCCTCCTCGGCCGCAGCGAGCAACGCGCCGTCGCGGAGGATGCAGGCAGCGGAATCGGCGTGGTAGGCGTTGAGGCCGAGGATCAATGTCATGAGTGATACGCTTCAGGCAGGCCGGATGCAGCGTCAGACTGCGAATCACAAGTGCTCACCGACTTCAGGTCGGCTCCGCGCTCGCGATCTTGCCTTCCTTGCCTGCAACCAGCCTGAAGCGGATCACAGGCAGGGGAAATGCGCCCGTCCAGCATCACGCCGCGGTCCGTTTGCGGCTGGCGGCAGGGGCCATGGCGTAGGCCGGGGCCGGCGCAGTCGTCGCTAGCCCGGTCGTCTCGGCCAGCGGTTCGGACGCCGAGACGGGTGCTGCCGCCGGCAGCAGGACGTCTCGCCAAGCGGCCAGCGCATGCGCTCGTGTGTAGCGGCGCTCGTAGGCGTTTCGGGCGCTCCGGCCCATCACTGCAAGATGTTCGTCGTCGGCTATCAGCACCTCGACGGTCGCGCGCCAGGTCCCGGGCTCGCCGAGATCGAGAGTGAGGCCGGCATCGGCCTCCCGAAGCATTCGTGCGACGCTGCCGTCCCGGCTGCCGAGGAAGAGTGCAGGGCGGCCGGAGGCCAGGATGCCGTAAAGCTTGGAGGGGTGGATCAGGTCCTCGCAGGCGGGATCGAGGCTGACGAGATGTGCGTCGGCACGGGCCAGGGATCGGGGCAGCTCACTTCGTGGAGCGTAGCCCTCGAAGCTCACATTCGCGATCCCCTGGCGGCCGACATGCTCGCGGAGCAGCCGGGCGCCACTGCCACCGCCGACGAACCTCCAGCGCAAGTCCGGCATGTCCCGGGTCCGCTCGATGAGCTCGATGACCAAATCGACGGCGTGGGCGCGGCCGAGATTGCCGCTGTAGCAGATGGTGAAGGGCTCGCCAGGCTGGCGTTTGCGGGGTAGCGGGCGGATGGCGGGATCGGGCCAGTTGTGGATTACTCGAATCCGTTCCTGCGGAACGGATTCGGCGATGAGGTGCGAGCGCATTGCCTCACAGAGCGCGATGTTCATCGCACTCTGAAGAAGGGACCAGTTGCGGAGGCGGCGCAGGAGCCGGCCAAACGGGCCGGCTGCCCAGCGGAGGCCGAGAGATGCTGCGGTCTCGGGGAAGAGATCCTGGCACCAGTTGACGAGGCGGGCACCCTTGAGCCGGGCGGCGATGGCGACGGGGATGGAGAGCAGCGGC
>CAZGUW010000456.1:0-2851 GCA_964528705.1 uncultured Geminicoccaceae bacterium | reverse complement strand
GCCGCCCCGTTCTCAGGCCGGCGCCGGCTCCGGCGTCAGCTCCGTCCGGGCGATGCGCCGGGCGATCTTGAAGATGCCGTCCAGGATCTCGAGCAGCTCCACCTCGCGCACATAGCCCCGCACGACGGTCTCCGTGCCGCCCGGGATGCGGCCGAAGCGCTCGCGGACGATCTGGCCCGCCATGTCGGTCACCTCGTGCTTCATGGATCGCACGGACGCGGCGAGCTCCCTGTCGCCGGTCGTCACGGCCGCCACCGCGTCGCGCAGGGCCCGCTGGACCTCCGCGTGGTAGCCCTTGATCCGGTTCGCGGCATCGGCAGCGATCACCACATGCTCGTCGAGGCGCTTTCGCGCCGAGGTCGTGAGGTCGGCCGCGATGCGATCCGCGACATGCTCGAGGTCGTTGGTGATGGCGACCAGATGCATCAGCACGGGCGCCTGGTCGGGCGTCAGCGGCGTTGCGGAGATGTGGCCGAGATAGGCGATCAGCTCGCGATGCAGCCGGTCGACCGGCTTGTCCATCGCCTCGATCGCCGAGAGCGCCTGGCGCGAGCCGGAAAGCGCTGCGGGCAGGGCCTGTTCGAGCATCGATGCCACATAGTCGCCCATCCGGCCGATTTCGCGGCGAGCACCGTCGAGCGCCATGGCCGGCGTCGAGAGGAGGTTGTCGTCGAGGTATTTCGGCACCAGCGGCTCGTCGGCGCCGAGGGGGCGGTCGGGCACCAGCCACTCCACCAGCCGGGCGATCTGCGTGGTGAGGCCGATGAACAGCAGCGTGTTGGCGACGTTGAAGATGGTGTGCGCGTTGGCCACCTGGCGCGGCACCTCGGCGGTGGCCCGAACGGCGCCGGCGTAGCTTTCTGCCCCCGGTGAAATGGCGCGCACCAGCTCGGCGAGCTGCGGGATGAAGCCGATCCACAAGGCGACGCCGGCGACATTGAAGAGCACGTGGACGACGGCGGCGCGCACCGCCTCCCGGGGCTTGCCGATCACCGCGAGCCCGGCCGTAGCACAGGTGCCGACATTGGCCCCCAGCGCCACGGCGATCGCCGTCTCGAGCGACATGACACCCTGGCCGGCCAGCACGATGACGATGCCGGTGGTCGCCGCCGAGGACTGGATGATCGCGGTGAAGATCATGCCGACCAGGGCACCGGCCAGGGGGTTGGAGAGGGCTGCGATGAAGTCGATGAAGGGCGGGTAGGCGCGCAACGGCGCCATGGCGGTGCTCATCAATCCCATGCCGAAGAAGACGAGCCCCGCGCCGAGCAGCATCCGGCCGTATTCCTGAACGTCCTCGCGCTTCGGCACGAAGGCGACGAGGAATCCCAGGGCGATCATCGGCAGGGCGAACCGGGTCACGTTGAAGGCGAGGATCTGCGCCGTGACCGTGCTGCCGATATTGGCGCCCATGATCACGGCAACGCTCTGCGCCATCGACATGAGCCCGGCCGAGATGAAGCCGACGAGGATCACCGTGGTCACCGAGGACGAGTTGACGATGCCGGTGATGATGGCCCCGACCCCGGCGCCGAGGAAACGGTTGCGGGTGACGCGACCGAGCAGGTCCTTGAGGTGCTCGCCGGCGGCGCGCTTCAGGGCCACCGTCATCAGGTCCATGCCGTAGAGGAAAAGGGCGAGGCCGCCGAAGAGCCCCGTCCAGAGCGCGAAGTGGTCGAGCTCGGCCGTCATGTGGGCGCACCCTCCACGCGCGGGGTGGGGGCGTGCTTGACGACGACGACCGGCATGGACGCCGTCTGCACCACCCGCTCGGCCACGGAGCCGAGCAGGATGTGCGGCAGCCCGGTCCGGCCGCGGCTGCCGACCACGATCAGCATTGCATCGACCTCGTTCGCGACCTCGACGATGCGGCCCGCCGGCAGCCCCGTCACCAGCCGGGTTTCGAGCCCCTTCAGGCGCCCTTCGTCCGGATTCTCCTGGCGGAGCCGTTCGAGAAACTCGTGCAGCATCTCTCTGCCCACGTCAGCCAGGGGGCGCAGCCAGCTTTCGTCGGGCCGCTGGTAGAAGCCGGGGCTGGCCGCCGGATCGTGGATCACGTGCAGGAGCAGGAGGCGCGCGCCGGCGAGCTTCGCCTGGGCGCAACTCCAGAGCAGGGCCGCTTCGGCGTCGGGAGAGAAGTCCACGGCGCAGAGAATGGTGGCGGTCATGGCAGTATCGCTCCCCGATGGCCGTGCGAAAAGGCACGAAGCAAAGCTGCCCCTGTGTCACGGGCCAGTCGCGAAACTGCAACATGTTCCGCGGCCGGGCGGGTCGAGGGAGATCAAACGGGTGGCGAATCGACAACGGTACGGCCCGTGGGGCGCATCCGCATGTTCCGGCCGGTCCGGCGCCCCGCCTACTTGCGGCCGGGTCGGGAATCGGCTGGAACTCCACGAGCAGACGAGGGCGGATGACGATGAGTGACGACGACAGGCAACGCGGGCTAGCCAATGGCCTCACCAATTACGGCGACCCGGCGTTCAGCGCCTATCTCCGCCGTTCGTTCGCGAGCTCGATGGGCTACTCGCGCGAGCTTCTGGGCAAGCCGGTGGTCGGCATCGCCCATTCGGCCAGCGGCTTCAACAACTGCCATCGCCTGGTGCCCGAGCTGATCGAGGCGGTTAAGCGCGGCGTGCTCGCCGCCGGGGCCCTGCCGCTCGATTTCCCGACCATCTCGCTCGGCGAGGGCTTCCTGACGCCCACCAGCCTCAAGTTCCGCAACCTGATGTCCATGGACGTCGAGGAGATGATCCGCGCCCAGCCGATGGACGCGGTGGTGCTGATCGGCGGTTGCGACAAGACGGTGCCGGCGCAGATCATGGGGGCCATTTCCGCAGGACGGCCAGCGATC
>CAZGUW010000455.1:0-2860 GCA_964528705.1 uncultured Geminicoccaceae bacterium | reverse complement strand
GCTGATCGACTGCCCCCATTGCGGCCCGCGCGCCGAGATCGAGTTCCGTTGCGGCGGCGAGGCGCATATCGCCCGCCCGGCCTCGCCCGAGGACCGGAGCGACGCCGAGTGGCGCACTTACCTGTATGAGCGCAAGAGCCCGAAGGGCCTGCATTTCGAGCGCTGGAACCACGTCCACGGCTGCCAGCGCTGGTTCAATGTGGCGCGCGACACGGTGAGCGACGAAATCCTCGCCGTGTACCCCATGGGCAGCCCGCCACCGGACCTGGGCCGTACGTGATGGCTGCGGATTTTCGCCTCGCCGAGGGTGGCCGGATCGATCGCGAGCGGCCGCTCCGCTTTCGCTTTAACGGCATGCAGATGCAGGGCTTCCTTGGCGACACGCTCGCCTCCGCCCTCCTCGCCAATGGCGTCCATCTCGTCGGCCGGAGCTTCAAGTATCACCGCCCGCGCGGCATCATGACCGCCGGTTCCGAGGAGCCGAACGCCCTCCTGCAGCTCGAGCGCGGCGGCGGGCGCAGCGACCCCAACATGCGGGCCACCGTGGTCGAGCTCGTCGACGGCCTCGACGCGAAGAGCCAGAACCACTGGCCTTCCCTCGGCATCGACGTCGGTGCCCTCAACGACCTCTTCTCGCCGCTGCTGCCGGCCGGCTTCTACTACAAGACCTTCAAGTGGCCGGCCTCTTTCTGGAAGAGCGTCTACGAGCCGCGCATCCGCGCCGCTGCCGGCCTTGGTGTTGCACCGACCGGCCCGGATCCCGACCGCTATCTGCACCGCCACGCGCATTGCGACGTGCTGGTGGTCGGCGGCGGTGCCGCCGGGCTGGATGCCGCCATCGCCGCAGGACGCGCCGGCCGGCGCGTCATCCTCGTCGACGAGAAGTGTGAGCTCGGCGGCGGCTGGCTGGACCGGCCGGCAGTGCCTGGGGCGCTCCCGGAACGGCTCGCCGCGCTGGCCGCGCTGCCGGAGGTGACCTGCCTGACCCGGACCACGGTCACCGGCTACTACGACCACGGCTATGTCGTGGCACTGGAGCGCGTCACGGATCATCTGGCCGATCCCGACCCGGACCTGCCGCGCCAGCGCCTCTGGCGGATCCGCGCTCGCGAGGTGGTGCTCGCCACCGGCGCGATCGAGCGGCCCATCGTCTTCGTCGGCAACGACCGGCCGGGCGTCATGCTGGCCTCGGCCGCCCGCGCCTATGTCAACCGCTGGGCCGTCCGGCCCGGCACGCAGACGGTCGTCTTCACCAACAACGACACGGCCTATGTCGCCGCCCGCGATCTCGCCGCCAGTGGCGTGGGCATTGCCTGCATCGTCGATGCACGCAGCGACCCGGCATCGGCACCGGTCGCCGCCGCCCGTGAGGCCGGCATCCGCGTCGTCACGAACGCCGTCGTCACCGGCACGGAGGGGCGCCGGCGCATCACCCAGGCGGTCGTGGCAAGGCTCGACGGCGCGGGCGGCCTCGCCGCGCACCTCGGCGAGCCCGTGGCCTGCGATCTCCTGCTCGTTTCGGGCGGCTGGAACCCCAATGTCTCGCTCTTCTCGCAGAGCCGCGGCCGGCTCCGCTTCGACGAACGCCTGCAGGCCTTCGTCCCGGGCGAGGCCGTGCAGGCGACGACCTCGGTCGGTGCCTGCGCCGGCGACTTCGGCGGCTTCGACGCCGACCCCGCACCGCTTCGCCCGCTCTGGGCGGTGCCGGCCGACCGGCCATCCGTCCGCAGCCGTGCCTTCGTCGACTTCCAGAACGACGTGACCGCGAAGGATCTGGGCCTGGCGCTGACCGAGGGCTTCCGCTCGATCGAGCACGTCAAGCGCTACACCACGACCGGCATGGGCACCGACCAGGGCAAGACCTCGAACGTCAACGCGCTCGCCATCGTCGCGGAGAAGCTGGCGAAGCCGGTCACCGAGGTCGGCACGACCACCTTCCGCCCGCCCTACGTGCCGCTCACCTTCGGCGCCATTGTCGGTCACAGCCGGGGTGCCCTCTTCGACGTGGTCCGCCGGACACCGATGCACGACGTCGCCAAAGCGCGGGGTGCGGTCTTCGAGGATGTCGGCACCTGGAAGCGCGCCTGGTACTTCCCAAAGCCGGGCGAGGACATGCATGCCGCCGTCGCCCGCGAGACGGCCGCCGTGCGCCGCACTGCCGGCCTGCTCGACGCCTCGACCCTCGGCAAGATCGACGTGCAGGGCAGGGACGCCCGAACCTTCCTCAACCGCGTCTACACCAACGCCTGGTCGAAGCTCGCCCCCGGCATGTGCCGCTACGGCCTGATGCTCGGCGATGACGGCTTCGTCATGGACGACGGCGTCACCGCCTGTATCGACGACCGGCATTTCCATATGACGACGACGACCGGCGGCGCTCCCCGCGTGCTCGCCTGGCTCGAGGACCTGCTGCAGACCGAGTGGCCCGACCTCGAGGTCTACCTCACCTCGGTCACCGAGGAATGGGCCGCCATCGCCATCAACGGCCCGAGAGCGCGCGACGTGCTGGCCCCCTGGGTCGAGGACTGCGACCTCGCCGCCGGGGCCTTCCCCCACATGGCCTGGCGCCCCGCCCGCATCGCCGGCGTCGCCGGCCGCATCTTCCGCATCAGCTTCACGGGCGAACTCGCCTTCGAGGTCAACGTCCCGGCCGACCGGGGAGCGGAGGTCCTCGAAGCCCTGCTCGAATCGGGCCGGCAGCACGATGCCGGCCTCTATGGCACGGAGGCCATGCACGTGCTGCGCGCCGAGAAGGGCTTCATCATCGTGGGCCAGGAGACCGACGGCACGGTGACGCCCATCGATCTCGGCATGGACTGGATCGTCGCGAAGAAGAAGGGCGACTTCATCGGCAAACGCG
>CAZGUW010000454.1:0-2865 GCA_964528705.1 uncultured Geminicoccaceae bacterium | reverse complement strand
GGGAACCAGTGCTCGGCCTCCACGAGCGCGAGCGCCCGCTCGAGCGCCGCCGCCGGCTGCAGGCCCTGACGCTGCAAGGCGCTGGCGGCGGACTCGAGATCGTCCAGCGCCGCCAGCGCCTCGGCCGGCCGCTGCATCAGCCGCTGCACGCGCAGCAGATCCGGCTCCAGCGAGCGGATCGAATGGTGCAAGCCGGATTCGCCAAAGATCGTGACCGTCTGCCGCCAGAAGTCGCGCTGCCCGATGCTCGTGCCGTCCGGCAGGCCGATCACATATGCCCCGGCCGCATCCGGGTCCGGCCGGATGTCCTCGCCGACATGTCGATAGGGCGGGGCCTCTGCGGGAAGCATGGCGTTGCCGTCAGCGCGTGGCGGCTGCGGATTGCCGCACCGGCGCGACGTTGCAGGCGACCGGGCCGGCCGTGGTCTGGTGCATCGTCGCTCCCTCGTTCGCTTGCTTGATCAGCCCCGCCGGGACATCGAAACGCTATAGCGCGGCAACCGGCGGGTCAACGCGAGCGCCCGGCGCCGCCGGAGGGGTCGCCTTCCGCCGCTCGCGCATCTCGCCTATGATCGGTCACCCGTAACCAGCGAAGCCGGCCCCTTGGACCGTCGCCTCACCACCATTCTCGCCGCCGATCTGGTCGGCTACTCGCGGCTGATGGCGGCCGACGAGGAGGGCGTCATCGCGCGGCTGCGGGCGGCGCGGGCGGAGGTGGTCGACCCTGCCCTGGCGGAGGCGGGCGGGCGGATCGTCAAGACCATGGGCGACGGGCTGCTGGTGGAGTTCGCCTCGCCGGTGGCGGCGGTGCGGGCGGCGCTGGTCGTGCAGCGGGCGATGGCGGCGCGCGAGACGGGGCCGGAGGACGGGCGGCTGCGCTTTCGCGTCGGCATCAATCTCGGCGACATCGTCATCGACGGCGACGACATCCTGGGCGACGGGGTCAATGTCGCCGCCCGGCTCGAGACCCTGGCGCCGGCGGGCGGGCTCTGCATCTCGCGCGCCGTCCACGACCAGGTGCGGGGCAAGCTGGATGCAGTGCTGACGCCGCTCGGCCCGCAGGCGGTGAAGAACCTGCCGGAGCCGGTCGAGGTCTGGCGGGTCGAGATCGAGGGCGCCCTGCCCGAGCGGTCGGTCAAGGCTGGGGCCAGGCCCTCGATCGCCGTCCTGCCGTTCGACAACATGTCGCGCGACCCGGACCAGGACTTCCTCGCCGACGGCATCGTCGAGGATGTCATTACGGAGCTCAGCCGGTTCCGCGATCTCACGGTGATCGCCCGCAACTCCAGCTTCAGCTTTCGCGGCACGGCCACCGACGTGCGGAAGATCGCGGCTGCGCTCGGCGTGCGCTACGTCGTCGAGGGCTCGGTCAGGCGCGCCGGTGACCGCCTTCGCGTCACGGCCCAGCTCATCGATGCGGCGGACGGAAGCCATGTCTGGGCCGACCGCTGGGATCGGACGATGGCGGATCTCTTCGACCTGCAGGACGAGCTGACCCGGGCGATCGTGACGGCCGTCGCACCGGAGATCAGCGCCCACGAGCGGACGCTGGCCCGGCAGAAGCCCACGGACAGCCTCACCGCCTGGGAGCTGACGCAGCGGGCCTATGCGGCATATTTCCAGTACACGCCCGAAGCGATCGCCCTGGCCAAGGACCTCGCGGCGCAGGCAATCGCGGCCGATCCCGGGATCGTCGCGGCCCATGCCCTGATCGCCCGGGCGCAGGCCACAGAGGTGATGAGCGGGCGGACAGCCGATCCGGCGGCGGGCCTGCGGGCGGCGCGGGAAGCGGCGGAGCGGGCGATCGCGGCCGATGATCGCAACGATGCGGGGCACGCGGCACTCGGCTTCGCGCTCAGCATCGCCGGTCGCCACGACGAGGCGATCGAGGCGCTGGAGCGGGCGCGGGCGCTCAATCCCAGCAGCTTCACCACGCTCTTCCTCCTTGCCGGCCGTCTCCTGGACCAGCCGAAGGGCAACGATCCGGATCGGACCCTGGCCGCGGCCAGGGAAGCGCTCAGGCTCAGCCCGACCGACCCCTTCGCCTGGGCCCTGAACACGATCATCGGCATGGCCCTCGTGCAGCGGGGCGATGTCGGGGAGGCGCTGGAGGTGCTGGAGAAGGCCCGCAACTATCCGGGCTCCGGCTGGAAGCCGGTGCTGGGCCTGGCCGCCGCCGCCACGGCCGCGGGCGAGCTCGACCGGGCACGGGTGCTGGTGGACGAGGCCCGCCCGCTCGATCCCGACCTGACGGTCGAGCGGGTGCGATCGGGCATGCCGACGTTCACGTTCCCGCCGCTCGAGGCGCTCCTCGAACGGCTGGTCGAGCTGGGTCTGCCGAAGGGCTCGCCGGAAGGGCCAGCCTAGGCCGCGGCGGTGAGCTGGTCGAGGATGGCGCCGAAGCGCTCGACACCCTGCGCACCGGAAACGAGGTGGCGGCGCTCGAAGACGACGGCCGGCACGCCCTGGATGCCCTGCTCCACCCAGAACCGCATTTCCTGGCGTACGGCGTCGGCGTAGCGGCCATCCTCGAGCACGGCGAGCGCCTCGGCCCGGTCGAGGCCGATGCCGGCCGCGACGTCGGCCAGAACCTCAGGGTCGCTCACGTTCTCGCGGCGGGTGAAGAAGGCCGAGAAGAGCGCCATCTTAAGCTCGTGCTGGCGGCCCTGGGTCCCGGCCCAGTGCAGAAGCTGGTGCGCCCTGAAGGTGTTGTAGGTCCGCATGTCGTCGGTATAGGCGAAGGTGAAGCCGAGCTCGGCACCCATGCGGGTCAGCCGGGCGCGCGACTCGATGGAGGCCTCGAGCGTGGTGCCGTACTTGGCGGCCAGGTGCTCGCGCAGGTTCTGGCCCTCCTCGGAGATATGC
>CAZGUW010000453.1:0-2869 GCA_964528705.1 uncultured Geminicoccaceae bacterium | reverse complement strand
TCATCAGCAGCACGTCGCCCGGCCGCATGACCGAGCCGGTGCCCAGGCTGTCCTTGTGCTCCAGCGCACCCTCTAGGACGTAGGTGACGATCTCCATGTCGCGGTGCGGATGCGCGCCGAAGCCATGTCCGGCGGCCACCCGGTCGTCGTTGATCACGCGCAAGGGGCCGAAGCCCATGTGGCGCGGATCGTGGTACTGGCCGAAGCTGAAGCTGTGCCGGCTGTCGAGCCAGCCGAAATCGGCGTGGCCGCGCTCGGCGGCTGGGCGGATGGTCATCATGGCCTTGTCTCCATGGCTGTATGCCGCCTATCTGGTTGGTCGTCGTGGCCCGCACCACGGGCCAGGCGGAATTCCATTGTTGCCGACAGGGCAACGATCCAATCCGGTCAGGAGGAGACGATCCCATGCGCATGACCTGGCTCGGCCACTCGGCCGTCCATCTCGAGACGGCGGGCAAGTCGGTGCTGATCGATCCCTTCTTCACCGGCAACCCGAAGCACCCCGAGGGCTGGGAGGACGGCCTCGAGCGCGTCGACGCCATCGTCGTCACGCATGGCCACGAGGATCACACCGGCGACACCGTGCGGCTGGCGAAGAAGTACGACGCCACGCTCTTCGCCCAGTACGAGATCTGCATGTGGATGAACGGGCAGGGCGTGGAGAAGGTCCAGCCGATGAACACCGGCGGTACGGTCGAGGAGGGCGGGCTCGCCTTCTCGATGGTGCCGGCCTTCCACAGCGCCGGCATCATGCGCGACGGCGAGCCGCGGGCGATGGGCGATCCGGCGGGCTTCGTCGTCACCGGCAGCGAGGGGGCCGTCTACCACGCCGGCGACACCTGCCTCTTCTCCGACATGAAGCTGATCCAGCGCCTCTACCGGCCGAAGGTCGGCTTCCTGCCGGTCGGCGACCGGTTCACCATGAGCCCGGCGCATGCCGCCATCGCCTGCAACGAGCTGCTCGAGCTCGAGCTCGTCGTACCCGTCCACTGGGGCACGTTCGACCTTTTGACCGGCGATCCGAAGGTGCTGAAAAAGGAAGTGCGGCGCGGCCGGGTGCACATCGCCGAGCCGGGCGTGCCCTTCGAGCTTTGAAGTCCTGCGGGCAGCGCAGGACCGCTCCCGCAAACGTGTGCGTCCGGCACTTGTCAGACGAGCCATTCCGGGTGACCCTCCATCCTCCACTCACCAGAGGATGCCAGGGGACGAAGGTGTCATGCCTGAACAGCTCGCAGCAGCCCCATTCGGACAGCCCGGTGCCATCAGTGGTCAGGCGGTCACCGTCCGCCGGATCGGCGGTGACGACTTGCGTTACGCCCTGCGCAAGGGTTGGGACGACTTCCGGGCGGTGCCGACCCACGCCTATCTCGTGGGCCTGGTTTACGCGGTGCTCGGCCTCGTCATCATCCGGGCAAGCTTCCACTACAGCCTCCTGCCGCTGATCTTTCCGCTGATCGGCGGCTTCGCGCTGCTCGGCCCGTTCGCGGCGCTCGGCCTCTACGAGGTCAGCCGTCGCCGCGAGGCCGGCCTGGAGGCGCGCTTCTGGCACATGTTCAAGGTCAGCGGCTCGCCCAATCGGGGCGGCATCCTGCGGCTGGGGCTGGGCGTCGCCCTCGTCTTCCTCGCCTGGCTCTGGATCGCCATGGCGCTCCTGCGCATGACCTACGGCTCGGCCGACATCGCCATGGGCACGTTCCTCGGCGAGCTCTTCACGACCGCGCACGGCTGGACGCTGGTGATCCTCGGCAACGCCATCGGCGCCGTCTTCGCGCTCGCCATTCTGGCGCTCGCCACCTTCGCCTTCCCGATGCTCCTCGACCGCCAGGTCGACGTGTCGACGGCGGTGGCGACGTCGCTCCGGGTCTTCTTCGCCAATCCGGGCACCATGCTGACCTGGGGTGTGATCGTCGGTGTTAGCCTGTTCCTCGGCTCGATACCGCTGCTGCTCGGCCTGCTGGTCGTGCTGCCGGTGCTCGGCCACGCCACCTGGCACCTCTACCGCCGCGCGGTCGCCTGAGTCAGCCGGCCTCGCCGCCTATGGCGAGGAGCGAGGCATTGCCGCCCGAGGCCGTGGTGTCGACGGAGACCGTCTTCTCGGTGAGAAAGCGGTGCAGATAGTGCGGGCTGCCGGGCGACGGCGCCCCGAAGGCGCCGGCAGGAGGTGACCAGCGGACGAGCGGGCGGAGCGGCCCCTCCGCTTCGGCGAGCGCCGCCTCGAGCCCGCGGGCGAGGTCTTCGGGTGCTGCCAGCGCCAGCCCGTCGATGCGGCAGTCGCGGGCGAGGTCCTCGAGCGTCGCATCCTCGCCGGCGTCGATCGGCGCCACATGCCCCGCCGGCAGGCCGGCCGCGCGGAAGGCCTGCGCGATCTCTCCGGCCACCGGGCCGACCGCGAGCGCCCGGTTGCCGGTGACGAGGGCCGCCGCGAGCTGCCCGGCGAGGGCCACCCGGTCGGCGGCGACGCAGGCGAAGGTGCCGCGCGGCTCGCAAGCGAGGCTGTTGTCCTCGCCCGTCGGCCCCGGCAGCATGAGCGGCTCGTCCAGCAGGTCGCGGGCTTCGGCGGCGAGGAAGCGGAGCGTCGCCGCGGCCGGCTCGCCGAGCTTCGCCGCGACCTCCTCGAGTGCCCTGGCACGGGCCTCGAGCCCGACCGGCTCGGGCATCGGTGCGGCGAGCGCCGCCTCGAGGCTCGCCCGCGACAGGCCGGGCGGCGGCTCGGGTGGCTCGCTCGTCGATGCCGGCGCCTCGCGCATGAACCGTGCGAGGTAGTAGGGCCCGCCGGCCTTGGGCCCCGTGCCGGAAAGGCCCATGCCGCCGAAGGGCTGGATACCGACGAGGGCGCCGATCTGGTTGCGGTTGACGGAGATGTTGCCGA
>CAZGUW010000452.1:0-2874 GCA_964528705.1 uncultured Geminicoccaceae bacterium | reverse complement strand
CGAACACCATGATGCTGTTCGGCGACGCCAAGAAGATGACGGAAGAGATCGTCAAGGCGATGGAGTAGGCGGCAGGGGTGCCCGGCCGATGCGCGCGGCACTCTGGGTGCTTCCGGGGATCCTTCCGGCGCTGATGCTGCCGCTCGCCCCGGCACCCGCCCACGCCATCGCCAACCCGGCCGCGGTCTTCTGCACCGAATCGGGCGGCCGCTACGAGATGCGCCAGGAGGCGTCGGGCACGCGCGGCGTGTGCATCCTGCCGGATGGCGAGGAGGTCGACGCCTGGGACCATTTCCGCCGGAGCCAGGGCGAGCCGGCGCAGTAGCGTCCGGTCGCCGGGCTAAAGACCCTCAGGGAGCAAGCAGAATTGAAGATCCGGACCATCGAGACGCTCGCGCTCAAGGTGCCGATCGGGGCGAAGACGTTCTACTCGTCGCAGGCCATCTTCCCCGAGCGCAACTCGCTGCTGGTGAAGATCACGACCGATGACGGGCTCGTCGGCTGGGGCGAGGGCGGCCAGTACGGGCCGGGCGAGCCCGTGGCGTCCGCCGTCATCGACGTGCTGGGCCCCCGGCTGATCGGCCGGCGGGCCGACCAGCCCGTGCGCATCTGGGAGGACAATTACAGCTTCAGCCGCGATTTCGGCCGGACCGGCACGTATATCGAGGCGATGAGTGCGATCGACATCGCGCTCTGGGACATCTGGGGCAAGTCGCTGGACCGGCCGGTGCACCACCTTATGGGCGGTGCCTTCCGCGACAGGGCCATGGCCTACGGCACGGGCTGCTACTACCCGGAGTTCTTCCGCGACACGAAGCGGATGATGGACGCGCTTGCCGAGGAGGTCGCGGGCTACGAGGCGGCCGGCGTCACGGCGGTGAAGATCAAGCTCGGCCTCCTCTCCGTCGCCGAGGACCGGGCGCGGATCGAGCTCATCCGCAACACGGTGGGGCCGGCGGTGCGGCTGATGGCGGACGCCAACCACGCTTACAACGCCGCGACGGCACTCCGGATCGGCCGGGTCATGGACGAGCACGATTTCCTCTGGTTCGAGGAGCCGGTGCCGCCGGAGGACCACGCCGGCTACCGACTGCTGCGCGAGAAGCTCGACACACCGATTGCCGGCGGCGAGTGCGAGTTCGCGCGCTTCGGTTTTCGCGACTTCATCGGCAGGGGCTGCGTCGACATCGTCCAGCCCGACATCTGCGCCTCGGGCGGGTTCAGCGAGTTCGCGAAGATCCTGGCGACGGCCGGGCAGCACGGTGTCCTGACCATCCCGCATGTCTGGGGCTCCGGCGTCGCCGTGGCCGCCGCCCTGCAGGCCATCGCCATCATCCCGCCCATGCCGCACACGGCGGCGCCCGTCACCCTGCAGAACGAGCCGATGGTCGAGTACGACCGCACCCTGAACCCGCTCCGCGACGGCATCCTCCACGAGAACTTCAGGCTCGAGGGCGGTGCGGTGGCGATCCCGCAAGGGCCGGGGCTCGGCATATCGGTGGATGAGGCGGCGCTGGCGGGGTATGTGGCGCAGCGGCGGGTGGTGGTGGGAGAATAGCCGAAAAGGGAGCCGAAACCATGGTCGTCCATTCACCCCATCGGGGTTTTCAGTCGGCGGATCTAGCGCGAGCTGCCTCTGTGTTGGTTGCATTTTGACATAGGATGTCCTAATTATCCGGACATCCGCCCCTTGCCAGTACGCCCGCTCAGCTATCCCGAGCGTGTGCAGAAAGCTTGGGGCTTTTTTGTTTCAGGGGGCGGCTTCGTGCGGGTTCGGCGGATAGCGGTCCTCATCGATGGTGGCTTCTTCATCAAGCGGCTGCCGCGTGTGGTCGGCGAACAGTTTCGTGGCACACCTGATGCCGTTGCGGAAACCGCGCGCATTCTGTGCAAACGACATGTCCAACGATTGATTGGCGAAAGGAACAACGCCAACCCGAGCCGCTGGCTCGATCACGTCTATCGGCTGTTCTACTACGATGCCCGCCCGTATGACGGTGTCTCGCATCATCCTCTGGCCAATCGTCGAATCGAATATGTGCGCACCGAGCAGGCCGCCTTTCGTGAGGCGTTGTTTCAGGCCCTTCGCCAGAAACGCAAGTTCGCGCTGCGACTCGGCAAGGTCAGCAAGGAGAGCGAGTGGCAGATTGCGGCCCGGCTGACCAAGCGTCTGCTCAAGACCAAGGACTGGCTGCCGTTTCTGGAGGCGGCGCTCGATGGGAGAGATGCGGGCGTGCTGACCGCAGACCATAGACGCGAGCTTGCCGGCGTGATCACCAGCTGGCGAGAGCTCGGGGACGCCGACGTGGCACTCGGGCTGCGCCAGAAGGGCGTGGACATGCGGATCGGCCTCGACATCGCATCAATCACGCTGAAGAAACAGGCCGACACCATCATCCTCGTGACCGGCGATAGCGACTTCGTGCCCGCCGCCAAGCTCGCTCGGCGTGAGGGTGTCGAGTTCATCCTCGACCCCATGTGGCAGCAGGTCGGCGACGATCTGTTCGAGCATATTGATGGTCTGGTCTCGGTCTTGCGCCAAGATCAGCTTCGCCGTGACGACGACGAAGCTGATGGCTAATGCCGGCGAGGTGCTCAAGGACGAGCTGATCGAGCTCGAGGTCACGCCGACCGAGCTCGCCCAGCAGATCGACGTGCCGGCGAGCCAGATCCTTCCCGGCAAGCGGTCAATCACGGGCGATACCGCCCTGCGCCTCGGCCACTGGTTCGGTACCGAGCCGCAGTTCTGGCCGAATCTTCAGGCACAGTCCGATGTCGCGGCGGCGGAACGGACGACGGGGGCGGACATCCGGCGCCTGCCGACGCAGGACGGGCTGCCGTCGATGGCCGGGTAGCGGGCCATCATGGCGATCG
>CAZGUW010000451.1:0-2940 GCA_964528705.1 uncultured Geminicoccaceae bacterium | reverse complement strand
GGAAGTCGAGCCAGATCACCGGCGGCCGGTCGAGCAGCTTCTGGCGCTCGCGGGCGAGCCAGGACGAGCGGCAGGCGAGGACGGCCACAGGCGAGCCCAGTGTGACGAAGCGAAGGCGCGGCCAGTCCGCGTCATGCGGCCAGTCGGCGAGCGTGTCGAGGGCGATCACCGAGCCCAGGCTGTGGGCGGCGACCACCACCTCGTCATAAGGCTCCGCCAGCACCGCATCGAGCGTGGCGCGCACCCGGCAGCGGAGCCGGTCGCGCAGACCCACCTCGTCCTCGTCGGGCCGGTTCTCGAGATAGTCCTTGGTGAAGCGGCCGACCTGCGCCAGCCCGTCGGCGTTGACCGCCGAGAGCACGAAGGCGAGGAGCGCCCAATAGGCGAAGTTCTCGATGCCGGCGGCGAGCCAGAGGAAGCCGTCATAGAGCCGATCCAGCACCGGCAGATTGAAGGTTTCGGGCCGTTCCATGCCGCCCAGTGTGTTGGCGACCAGCAGGGCGATCGACACGTACCAGAGAATGAGCAGGGCGCCGCTGAAGAGGAGGCCGATGGTGACATAGCGCGACAGCGCAAAGGCCCGCCAGGTGCCCGGGCTGAAGACCCAGAAGGCGACCAGCTCGAAGCCGCTCCGCAGCTTGCCCCAGGGGCCGGTCTCCGCCGCATCCTCGACCATGTCGCCCCAGTAGGCCTCGAAGACGTCCGTCTCCACCGGTCGCGCTTCTACTCCGCGCAGGCTGCCCGGATTGAGCCGCCGACCGATCTCGCCCGCCAGCTCCACCGTGTCGCCGACAGCGAGGGGATGGCGCTCGACCGTCGCGAGATTGCCCGCCAGCCGGTCCCGCCGCACGAAGCGCTCGTCGCGCATCATGCCGGGCACCAGGACGATGGCGCGGCGCAAGGGCTCGCTCGTCGCCGTTTCGGGCATCGATCACCTCCTCCGGAGACCGGGGATCGTTGCCGCCATAACCGGGAATTGCAGGGCCGATGTCAACGGCGGCGGGCGAAGCGGGTCAGGAGAATCCGGTGTCACTCCGGCGACGCGGCACGACTCGAGCGCCCGGCTCGGTGCCGCGTGCGCTCACCATGCGGCGTGCGCTTTCGCGGCTGATCAGTTCTCGCAGCGCCCGCTGGACCAAGTTCGCCGGATCGCTGGTGCCAGTAAGTTCGGCGGCTCTCTTGAGCAGATATTCGTCGAGTTCGAGGGTCGTAGGCATGCGTGGTCTACCGCCCCAGCCGCGCCGCCACCTCCAACGCGGCGTAGGTGAGGATGGCGTCGGCGCCGGCGCGCTTGAAGCAGAGGAGGCTTTCGAGGAGTGCCGCGTCGCCGTCGAGCCAGCCGTTCTGCCCGGCGGCCTTGAGCATCGCGTACTCGCCGGAGACCTGGTAGGCGAGCGTCGGCAGGTGGAAGGCGTCCTTCAGCGTGCGGATGACGTCGAGATAGGGCATGCCGGGCTTGACCATCAGCATGTCGGCGCTCTCGGCGATGTCGAGCGACGCCTCGCGGATCGCCTCGCTGCTGTTGGCGGGATCCATCTGGTAGGTCTTCTTGTCGGCGGCACCAAGGGCGGAGGCCGAGCCGACGGCGGCGCGGAAGGGCCCGTAGAAGGCCGAGGCGAACTTGGCGGCATAGGAGAGGATCAGCGTCTCCTGGTGGCCCGCCGCGTCGAGCGCCTCGCGGATGGCACGGATGCGGCCGTCCATCATGTCCGAGGGGGCGATGACGTCGCAGCCCGCCTCGGCCTGGCAGAGCGCCTGGCGGGAGAGGGCCTCCAGCGTCTCGTCGTTGAGCACCACGCCATCCACGACCAGCCCGTCCTGACCGTGGGTGGTGTAGGGATCGAGGGCTACATCGGCGATCAGGCCGAGCTCCGGGTAGGTGCGCTTGACGAGCCGGAGCGTGCGGCAGACGAGGTTCTCCGGGTTCCATGCCTCCCGGCCGTCCTCGGTCTTCGCTTCCGGCGGCGTCGCCGGGAAGAGGGCGAGGGCCGGGATGCCGGCCTCGAGCGCGCGCTCGGCGACGCGCAGCACCCGGTCCGGGCTGTGGCGCACCACCCCGGGCATGGCGCCGATGCTCACCTCGCAATCGCTGCCGTCCATGACGAAGACCGGCAGGATCAGGTCCGCCGGCCGGAGGCAATGCTCCGCCACCAGCCGCCGACTCCAGGCGGCACGGCGCAGGCGGCGCGGGCGGGAATGCGGGAAGGGCGGAAGCGGCGGCAGATGGTGGGGCTGGCTCAAAAGGTTCGTCCACTGGTCATGAAGCTGGAATCATTATAGCCCTCGGGCCCGCCGGGCAATCCGGACGGCCCGAAGGCTCGCCATCGTCCGGGTCTTGCGGCCCTCCGGCGGCTGCGGCTATCTGCGCGACCACGGCATCGAGCGTTGCTTTCGGGACGCGCGCGGCCACCGGATACTCGAGGGAACGAACCAGATCATGCGGCTGATCATCGCCCGCCGGCTGCCTCGGTCATGAGCGGCACCGTCCATGTCGAGGTGCGGGGCGGCCTCGGCATCTTGACGCTCGACCGGCCGCGGGCGCTGAATGCCCTGGATCGCGGCATGGTGCGGACCGTCTCGGCGGCGCTCCGGCGCTGGCGCGATGACGACACCATCCGCGCCGTGCTCATCAAGGCGGTGTCGGGGCGGGCATTCTGCGCCGGCGGCGACATCGTCGGCGTGGTGGGCGCGGCGAAGGCGGAGGGGGCGGCGGCCGCGGCCCCCTTCTTCTTCGACGAATACCGGATGAACTGGCGGATCGGCGATCTGGGGAAGCCCTACGTCGCGCTCCTGGACGGCATCACCATGGGCGGCGGGGTCGGCATCTCGGTGCACGGCTCGCACCGGATCGCGACGGAGAACACGCTCCTCGCCATGCCCGAGACCGGCATCGGCTTTTTCCCGGATGTCGGCGGCACCTACTTCCTGCCGCGCCAGCCG
>CAZGUW010000450.1:0-2946 GCA_964528705.1 uncultured Geminicoccaceae bacterium | reverse complement strand
ACCCGGCCAGGGTCTATGGCACCGAGCTCGCCAACCCCGATTTCGTGCGCCTCGCCGAGGCCCACGGTGCCCTGGGTCTCAGGGTCGAGCGTACCGAGGAATTCGCGCCGGCCTTCGCCGAGGCGCTCGCCGCGGATCGTCCGGCGCTGATCGAGATCGTCATGGATCAGGAGGCGATCACGCCCCGCCAATCGCTCTCCGCCATCCGGGCCGCGGCCCTGGCGCGCGGCAAGGGCTGACCGCTCAGACGGCCGAGAGGTACCACTCGAAGTCGAGGGGCGTGAGCCGTGCCTCGAAACGGTCGAACTCGGCGCGGCGGCAGGCGGCATAGAGCCTGCAGAACCGCTCGCCGAAAAACCGCTCGAGCAGGCTGCCGCGCTCGAAGGCGAGGAGCGCTTCCGCCCAGTTGGTCGGCACGGTGCGCCGCGCCTTCTCGTAGGCGTTGCCGGTCATGGGCGGGCCCGGATCGCCCTTGTGCTCGAGGCCGTGCAGCACGCCGGCGAACATGGCGGCGGTGGCGAGATAGGGGTTGGCATCGGCGCCGGGGGCCCGGTGCTCGATCCGCCGCGCCGCCCTGGGCCCCGCCGGCACGCGCAGCGCCACGGTGCGGTTGTTGATCCCCCAGCTCGGGGCCGTGGGTGCATAGGAAAGCGGCTGCAGGCGGCGGTAGCTGTTGGCGTTGGGGGCGAAGACGAGCATCGATTCCGTCATCGCCTGCTGCAGGCCCCAGACGGCATGGCGGAGCGTCGCCTCGCCCGCCTCGCCGTCCGCCAGCACGTTCCGTCCCTTCTCGTCCTCGAGGCTGAGGTGGATGTGCAGGCCGCTGCCGCTCGTTTCGGGGAAGGGCTTCGCCATGAAGCAGGCGCGAAACCCGCTCTCGAGTGCCGCCGCCTTGACGCAGCGCTTGAACAGCAGCGCGTGGTCGGCCGCCCGTACCGGGTCGTGCACATGGCGCAGGTTGACCTCGAACTGCCCGGGCGCGAACTCGGCGACCGCCCCCTTGGCCGGGATGTCCTGCACGTCGCAATAGTCGGCAACGAGGTCGAGGAAGGGCTCGATCTCGCGCAGGCGGTCGAAGGAATAGACCTCGCACTCGCGCGGCCGCCGGCCGAGCCGCGTGCTTTGCGGCAGCTGGCCCAGCCCCTCCGCGTCGAGCGCCGGGTCGAGCAGGTAGAACTCGAGCTCGAGAGCGCAGACCGGCTTCAGGCCGAACGCGGCGAAGCCCTCGGCCACCCGGCCGAGCACGGCCCGCGGATCGGCGAAGAAGGGCTTGCCATCCACCTCCGCGAGGCCGCCCAGGATCTGCGCCCGATCCGACGCCCAGGGCACCGGGGCGAGGGTCGCGTCGTCGAGGCGGATGGGCCGATCGGCGTCGCCCTCCTCCCAGACGAGGCCGCTGCGGTCGACATTGGCACCCGTCGTATCGAGGGCGTAGAGCGTGCTCGAAAAGAGCGCCTCGCCGCGCAGCGCCGCCTTGAGCTCGCCGATGTCGAAACGCTTGCCGCGGGCGATGCCGACGATGTCCGGCAGGATCACGTCGACGCTCTCGACCAGCGGGTTGTCGGCGAGAAAGGCGGCGAGCCGGTCCTGGCCCGCCGCTCCGTCCGGTTCCGGCTCGGGCTCGTCCACGGCCGGAGGTCGAAGGGTGGTCAGAGGCTCTCCTCGACCCACTCGACCAGCTTGGTCTTGGGCGCGGCGCCCACCTTGGTCGCCGCCACCTCGCCGTCCTTGAAGAGCATCAGCGTCGGGATGCCCCGGACGCCGTACTTGGTGGGGGTGAGCGGGTTATCGTCGATATTGACCTTCACCACCTTCACCTTGTCGCCCATCTCGCTCGCCATCTCCTCGAGATGCGGAGCGATCATCTTGCAGGGGCCGCACCACTCCGCCCAGAAATCGACGACGACGGGGGTCGCCGACTTGAGGACGTCAGTGCCGAAGTCGGCGTCATTGGTCTGGTGCACACTCATCGGCGCATATCCGTCGCTGTGTGTCGGTGCCCGGCGGGCACTGCTGCGGGAGCGGAGTCTTGGATCAGGTGCCGCATGCCGTCAAGCCGGCTCGACGGCATGGCTGGCAAGCAGGGCCGGGGGCACCGGCATGAGGACGGGCACCGCCGTCCAGACGAGCCCGGCTCTCACCGCCCGACCGGGATAGAGCCGGCCGAGCAGGGCGGCATAGGCCGCGAGCTGGCGCAGATAGGCCGCGGGCACCGCCTCAACCGTCGCCGGCGGCAGGCGCGCGGACTTGAAGTCGACAAGGAAGACCGCCTCCGCCGTCACGGCGAAGCGGTCGATCTGCCCGGCAATCACGACGTCGCCAAGGCGGCCGATGATGGGCTGCTCCGAGCGGCTGCCGGGGGCGAAGGCCGGGGCCAGCTCCGGTAGCTCGAGCACGCCGGTCACCTGGCGCGCCAGCTCCGTGGCCGCATCCGGCTCCAGCCCCGGCCAGGTGGCCATTCGCTCGTCGATGAAGGCGGCGCGATCGCCTTCCGGCAGGGCTGCGACCTCGTGCAGCAGGCGATGCAGGGCCGTGCCGAAAACCCTGGCCCCCTTGCCCGATCCGGCCAGGGGCGAGCTCGCGGGCAGGGCCAGGGCCTCTTCCGTCGAGGGGTGCACGAGCCGCCGCCGCTCGGGCTCGGGTGGCGGCGGCCGGTCGAGCCACGCCGGCAGCGCTGCCGGTGGAGCCGCCGCCGGCACCGGTTCGGCCTGCCCGGCGCCGGCCACGCCGCGCATCAGCAGGAGCCCCGTCTCCTCTCGGGTCTCGACCGCCGGCATCGCCCGCAGGGCGTCGCTCAGCACGGCGTGCCAGGACGGTGCCTCGTTCTCGCGCTGGCGGTCCCAACCTGCCACCACCAGCCGGTCCTGGGCCCGGGTGATCGCCACGTAGAAGAGCCGCCAGCGCTCCGCCTCGGCGAGCCTTTCCCGTTCGACCGTGATCGCCTCG
>CAZGUW010000449.1:0-2951 GCA_964528705.1 uncultured Geminicoccaceae bacterium | reverse complement strand
GGGTGTCACCGGCATCAGTGCGCCAGGAACAGGATCGCGAGGATCGCCAGCGCCACGAACTGCAGCCCGACCCGGGCGCGCATCAGCCGGTTGCCGTACTTCTCGTTGAAGGCACCGCCCTTGAGGAAGCCGGTCACGCCGACGATCAGAACAGCGAGCGTGGCGAACATGGCGGCGAGGAGCAGGAAGTGGAGGAAGGTCATGGGGGCAACCGATGCGATGAGGAGTGGCCCGGCCAGGCGGCCGGCCAGTCCGGCCTAGTAAGATCATTCCAAGCGTCCGCGCGCAAGCCTCGCATGCAGGGTGCGGCAAGCGTCGCTCGGCCGCACCACGGGACGGCAAGCCTCCACCCTTGCCGGCGGCGGCGTCCTCGGGCATGCCTCAATGACTTCGAGGGAGGTGCAGGGTGAAAACCATCGCCAGCGTCGGCGAATGCATGATCGAGCTCAGCGAGGCCGGTGAGGGCCTGATGCGGCGCGGCTTCGGCGGCGACACGCTGAACACCGCCGTCTATCTCCGCCGCGAGCTGGCCCCGGACGAGGCTCGCGTCGCCTACGTGACGGGCCTGGGCGACGACATTTACAGTGACGAGCTCATGGCCGGCTGGGAGGCGGAGGGCGTCGACACCAGCGAGGTCGCCCGGCTGCCGGGCCGGCTGCCGGGCCTCTATGCCATCCGGACGGACGCCAATGGCGAGCGCAGCTTCGCCTACTGGCGGAACGAGGCGGCCGCCCGATCGGTCTTCGCCGGCAGCGAGGGCAGCGCCCGGCTCGAGCGGCTCGGCGGTTACGACCTCGTCTATTTCTCGGGCATCAGCCTCGCCATCCTGCCGCAGGAGGATCGCGACCGGCTCCTGGTGCGCCTCGCCGCCCTGCGCGATGGCGGCCGGCAGATCGCCTTCGATCCCAATTTCCGGCCGCGGCTCTGGCCGGACCTCGACGCGGCGCGCGAGGCGATGACCCGGGCAGCTGGCCTCGCCACGATCGTGCTGCCGAGCTTCAGCGACGAGCAGACGCTCTTCGGCGATCCCGAGCCGGCGGCGACCCTCGACCGGCTGCATGCGCTGGGTGCGCGGGAGGTGATCGTCAAGGACGGCGAGGCGCCCATGCACTTCCGCGTCGAGGGCGAGAGCTTCGAGGCATTGCCGGTGCGCGTCGCGGATCCCGTCGACACCACCGGCGCCGGCGACAGCTTCAATGCCGCCTACCTCGCCGCCCGGCTGCGCGGTGCACCCATCCCGCAGGCGGTGGATGCCGGATCGCGCCTCGCGGCCCGGGTCGTGCGCCATCGCGGCGCCGTCATCCCGAAGGACGCGCCGCTCTACTGAGGCAGATTCACGCCGGCCCGCCGATGCGGCGGGTCAGGCGATCTGCCCGTGGCACTGCTTGTACTTCTTGCCGGAACCGCAGGGGCAGGGGGCGTTGCGCGGCACCTTGCCCCAATCGCCCTCCGCGACCGCGGTGCGCGGCCGCTCGACCGTGGCGACCCCGCCGTCGCCCCCATTCGACTGGGCGGGCAGCGGCGACGGCTGGCCCGCGACGCCGCCGGCCGGCGGCACCGGCGCGCCGGCGGCGGGCGCTGCCGCCTGACCTTCAGCGGCGGGCGCCTGCATGCGGATCTCGAGATGCGCCAGCACCTGGGTGACGGTCTCGCGCAGCCGGCCGAGCATGGTCTCGAAGAGGGCGAAGGCCTCGCGCTTGTACTCGTTCAGAGGATCGCGCTGGCCGTAGCCGCGGAGGTGAATGCCCTGCCGCAGATGGTCGAGCTGCAGCAGGTGCTCCTTCCAGAGATGGTCGAGGATCTGCAGGAGCAGGCTCTTCTCGGCCATCCGGATCATCGATTCGCCGTAGTTCGCGACCTTCTGCGCGACCTTCTTCTCGACGAGGGCATCGAGCCGCTCCCGTACCTCGGTCTCGGCGATGCCCTCCTCCTTCAGCCACTCCTCGACCGGCGCGTCGATCCCCAGCACGCGCTTGACGTCGGCGGCGAGGCCGGCGCCGTCCCACTGCTCGGCATAGGACTTCTCGGGGATGTGCTTTGCGACCATGTCGTCGAGCACCTCGTGGCGCATGTCGACGATGGTCTCCGAGACGTCCTCCGACTGCATCAGCTCGAGCCGCTGCTCGTAAACGACCTTGCGCTGGTCGTTCATGACGTCGTCGAACTTCAGGAGGTTCTTGCGGATCTCGAAGTTGCGCGCCTCGACCTTCTGCTGCGCCTTCTCGAGGGCCTTGTTGATCCAGGGATGGATGATCGCCTCGCCCTCCTTGAGGCCGAGCTTCTGCAGCATCCCGTCCATGCGCTCGGAGCCGAAGATGCGCATGAGATCGTCGTCGAGGGAGAGGAAGAACTTGGACCGGCCGGGATCGCCCTGGCGGCCCGACCGGCCGCGCAGCTGGTTGTCGATGCGCCGGCTCTCGTGGCGCTCCGTGCCGATCACGTAGAGGCCGCCGGCCGCCTTGACCTTCTCGCTCTCGGCCGCGACCTCGGCCTCGATCGCGGCGGCGCGCTCGGGATCGGGATCGGCGCCGAGCTCCTGCTGGATGCGCATCTCGGCATTGCCGCCGAGCTGGATGTCGGTGCCGCGCCCGGCCATGTTGGTGGCGATCGTCACCCCGCCGACCCTGCCGGCCTGGGCGATGATGAAGGCTTCCTGCTCGTGATAGCGGGCGTTGAGCACGTGGAAGGGGATCTTCTCCTTCTTCAGCAGCGTCGCCAGCGCCTCGGACTTCTCGATCGAGACGGTGCCGACCAGGACCGGCTGGCCCTTGGCGTGCGAGGCCAGGATCTCCTTGACGATCGCCTCGTTCTTCTCGCGGCCGGTACGGTAGACCTCGTCGTCCTCGTCGGCGCGGACCATCGAGCGGTGGGTCGGGATCTCGATCACGTCGAGCTTGTAGATCTCGGCGAACTCGGCCGCCTCGGTCGCCGCCGTGCCGGTCATGCCGGCG
>CAZGUW010000448.1:0-2984 GCA_964528705.1 uncultured Geminicoccaceae bacterium | reverse complement strand
CGATAAATACATCGGCTTCATGCGCGAGCGCGCGCTCGACCCTATCGGGCTGCGGCCGCACCCGTACGTGTCCGTCCTCTACTACGACTGCTGAGGTCTTCCCTGCCGGCGTCCGGGGACGGGCGCCGGCAACTCTTCGTCAGGCAACTCCCCCCCGCTAGGGGCGGTCTTCGGGCCGCCCCTTTTTCTTTTAAGTGGCAGGGGATCGGCCGGCCGGTAGCCGATATTCTGGTTAACGCCGCCCCGGTACCCATGTGACGCGCCCCGTGCCCGCGTCGGTGGCGAGGCCGCCATGCCTGCTAGCATCCCGGTCGAAGGAAGCATCAACCATCCGGGTACGGGAGGCCACGGCCGGTGCCGGACGAACGACAGCGCTCGCTCTCCGGCCTCGGCCTCGACCTCCTGCTGCTCGCCGCGCTCTCGTTCATCCTGGACACGCACCAGCCGGCCATCGTCGAGGCACTCCGCCCGGCGGCCGGGCTCGCCGTGGCGCTGGGGCTGCACATCCTGGCGCTCCTGGCCATGGTGCTGCTCGGCCTGCGGCTGGCGCTAGGGTTCTGGCACCATGCCTGCCGGCGACGCCGCCGCGCCGCGGCCGGGCCGCTGCTCGCCCTGGCGGCCGGTCTCGTCCTCTATCAGGTGGCCAGTGCCGGGGCCTACGTGCTCGCCGCGCGGGACCTCCACGCCATCGCCCTGGCGCGCGGCGAGTATCCGGATGCCATGCTGCAGCCCCTCAAGCCCGGGACCATTCGCATCAAGGGCGCGCTCGGGCCGAACCTGATGCGGGATTTCGCGGCCGCTGCGGCCGCGGGCGTCCCCGTTGCCAGGATCGAGATCACGAGCCCTGGCGGACTCGTGGCGCCGGCGCTCGAGCTGGCGGGCTTCGTCGAGCGGCACGGGCTGACGGTCGTGGTGCGCGGCGAATGCCTGAGCGCCTGTGTGCCGATCGCGCTGGCGGCCGGTACCAGCCTCGCCGAGCCGGATGCCGTCTTCGGGTTCCACCGGGTCGTGCCGGCGGTCGAGGTGGCGCGCCACCGGCAGGAGCGGCTGACGCCCGATCTCTTCGCCCATCTCCGCCGGCACGGCGTGCCGGAGGCGGTGCTGCGGGCGGCGGCGCTGCACGATGCGGGCTCGATGCATCTGGTTTCCGCCCGGGACATGGTGGCGATGGGCGTCATCGACGGTATCCAGGCGAACGGGCGGCCCTGAACGGCCCATGGCACGGCGCCGGCCGGGCTGCTAAGCACCTGCGTTTCCCGCCCATGAGGAACCGCCGCCCGTGACCGATCCGACCGCCCCCGCCACGCTCCTCGCCCATGACGACCTCGCCGAATTCGACCTCGGCGCGGGCGGGCCGGTGGTGCCGCCGATCTACCAGACCTCGCTCTTCACCTTCAAAAGCGTGGCGGCCATGGAGGCGGTCTTCGCCGGCGAGCGGCAGCAGGCGATCTACAGCCGGGGCGACAACCCGACCGTCATGGCCTTCGAGGCGAAGCTCGCCGCCCTCGAGGGTGCCGAGGCGGCGCGCGGCTTCGCTTCCGGCATGGCGGCGATCAGCAGCACGGTCCTCGCCTTCCTCGAGGCTGGCGACCGCATGGTGGCGGTGCGCCACTGCTACCCGGACGCCTACCGGCTCTTCCGCCGCCTGCTGCCGCGCCTCGGCATCACCGTGGAGTTCGTCGACGGCCGGGACCTGGATGCGGTGGCCCGGGCCGTCGAGGGGGCGAAGCTGCTCTATCTCGAGAGCCCGACCAGCGTCGTCTTCGAGGCCCATGACGTGGCGGCGCAGGCGGCCCTCGCCCGGGAAGCGGGTGCGGTCAGCGTCATCGACAACAGCTGGGCGACGCCCCTCTTCCAGCAGCCGCACAAGTCGGGCGTGGATCTCGTGCTCCATTCGGCGAGCAAGTACATCTCCGGCCACAGCGACACGGTGGCCGGCGTGGTCTGCGGCGCCCGTGCCCATCTGGATCGGATCAACCGCCTCACCTACCCCTTCCTCGGCGGCAAGCTCGCCCCCTTCGAGGCCTTCCTCCTGCTGCGCGGCCTGCGCACGCTGGAGCTGCGGCTGAAGCGCCAGGAGGCGAGTGCGCTCGAGGTGGCACGGTGGCTCAGGGAGCGGCCGGAGGTGACGAAGGTCAACCATCCGGGCCTCGGCAACCGGCTGGGCCTCGCCGGGACGTCGAGCCTCTTCAGCATCGAGCTCGACGACCGGGTGGACGTCACCCGCTTCTGCGACGCGCTCCGCCTCTTCCGGCTGGGTGTGAGCTGGGGCGGCCACGAGAGCCTAGTCTTCCCGGCGGCGGTGGGGCTGCGGCAGGCGGGCGAGCACAACAGCCTCGTCGATTTCGGCGTCTCGCCAAGCCTCGTCCGCCTGCATGTCGGGCTCGAGGACACGGTGGAGCTGATCGGCGACCTGGAGGCGGGGCTCGATGGAGCGCGCGGCAACTGAGGGCTGCAGCGAATTCTGAACCGGTCAGCCGTCGCCCGTCCCGAGCCCGACCCGGCACAGGAAACGCCGCAGATGTTCGCGGACGAAATCGTCCAGCCGGGCCTGGTGCGAGAAGCCCCAGAGCAGGAGCGCTCCTTGCCATTGGGCGATCATCATGAGGCCGATCCCGTCCCGGGTCGGCCCGCCGAAACATTCGTCGAGCAGACCTGCAAGCAGGCCGATCCACGACCTGCCCCGCTCCCGCAGCTCCGGATGGCGAAAATCCTCCCGCAGCAGATGCAGCTTGTCGGCATGGCTCTCGATATCGCCATACCCCTCCGATAGCCGGGCCAGCACGGCGACCGCACCTTCGGGCGTCCTCGGTTCCTCGGCGGCGGTCCGGCGGGTGCGCTCGTCGAGTGTGTCCCAGGCATGGACGAGGGCCGCGTGAACCAGGGCCTCCTTGGTGCCAAAGCGCTGAACCAGCGTCGATCCGGACAGACCGATGCGCGCGGCGAGGGCAACCCGGAGATTCGTCCCGGCAAGATTGTCAAAC
>CAZGUW010000447.1:0-2984 GCA_964528705.1 uncultured Geminicoccaceae bacterium | reverse complement strand
CGGAGGAGCTGCGCGCAAACGGCGACGTCTTCCTGATGGGCGAGGAGGTCGCCGAATACCAGGGGGCCTACAAGATCAGCCAGGGCCTGCTCGACGAGTTCGGGCCCAAGCGGGTGATCGACACCCCGATCACGGAATACGGCTTTGCCGGACTCGGCGTCGGCGCCGCCATGGCCGGGCTTCGGCCGATCGTCGAGTTCATGACTTGGAACTTCGCGATGCAGGCGATCGACCACATCATCAACTCGGCCGCCAAGACGCTCTACATGGCGGGTGGCGAGATGGGCAGCCCGATCGTCTTCCGCGGGCCCAACGGCGCCGCCGCCCGGGTCGCCGCCCAGCACAGCCAGGAATACAGCTCCTGGTACAGCCACTGCCCGGGGCTCAAGGTCATTTGCCCCTACAGCGCCGCCGACGCCAAGGGGCTGCTCAAGGCCGCGATCCGCGATCCCAACCCGGTGATCTTCCTCGAGAACGAGGTGCTCTACGGCCAGACCTTCGATGTCCCGAAGCTCGACGACTTCGTCCTGCCGATCGGCAAGGCCAAGATCGTCCGTCCGGGCAGCGACGTCACCATCGTCTCTTTCTCACTGATGATGACCCGGGCGCTCGAGGCCGCCGAGGCGCTGGCCGAGGAGGGCATCTCGGCCGAGGTGATCGATCTGCGCACCATCCGGCCGCTCGATCGGGCGACCGTGGTGAACTCGGTCAAGAAGACCAACCGGCTGGTCAGCCTCGAGGAAGGCTGGCCGCAGAGCGGCATCGGCTCGGAGCTGGCGGCGGTGATGATGGAGGATGCGTTCGACTATCTGGACGCCCCGGTCATCCGCGTCACCGGCAAGGACGTGCCGATGCCGTACGCAGCGAACCTGGAGCGCATGGCGCTGCCGCAGACCCAGGACGTCATCGAGGCGGCCAGGGCCGTCTGCTACAAGAGCTAGAAGAACGCCGGGGAGGTCCACGATGCCAATCAAGATCCTGATGCCGGCGCTCTCGCCGACCATGACCGAGGGCAACCTCGCGAGCTGGCTGAAGAAGGAGGGTGACAGCATAGCACCGGGCGACGTGATCGCCGAGATCGAGACCGACAAGGCGACGATGGAGGTCGAGGCGGTCGACGAGGGCCGGCTCGGCAAGATCGTCGTGCCGGCCGGCACCGAAGGCGTGGCCGTCAATGCCGTGATCGGCCTCCTGCTCGAGGAGGGCGAGGAGGATTCGGCGCTCGAGGGTGCCATGGATGGCGGCCCCGCTGGCGGCAAGGGCGAGGCCAAGGCCGTGCCCGCCGAGGCGCCGAAGGAAGAGGCGCCCAAGGCCGAGGCGGCACCGGCCGCGTCCGGGAATGGCAAGGCCGCCACGGCAGGCGACGGCGACCGGATCTTCGCCAGCCCGCTCGCCCGGCGCATGGCCGAGAAGGCCGGCCTCGACCTCGCTTCGCTCACCGGCAGCGGCCCGCACGGCCGGATCGTCAAGGCGGACATCGAGGCAGCGATGGCCAAGGGCGGGGCGAAGGCTGCGCCGGCTGCAGAGAAGCCCGCCCCGGCAGCCGCGGCCGCCGCCCCGGCGCCGGCCCCGGCGGCTGGTGCTCCCGATGCGCCGCATACGGAGATCGCGCTCTCCAACATGCGCAAGGTGATCGCCCGCCGCCTCACCGAATCGAAGCAACAGATCCCGCATTTCTACCTGACGGTCGACTGCGAGCTCGATGCGCTCCTGAAGCTCCGAAAGGATCTGAACGAGCGGCCGGGTGCCGACTACAAGCTTTCGGTCAACGACCTGATCATCAAGGCCACGGCCATCGCCATCCGGCAGAAGCCGGCGGTCAACTCCATCTGGGGCGGCGACAAGGTCTACCAGCTCACCGATGTCGACGTCTCGGTGGCGGTCGCCATCGACGGCGGCCTGATCACGCCGATCATCCGCAAGGCCGACCAGAAGGGCCTCGCCACGATCTCGGCGGAGATGAAGGATCTCGCGACCCGGGCCAAGGCCGGCAAGCTGGCGCCGCACGAGTTCCAGGGCGGCGGCTTCTCGCTCTCGAATCTCGGCATGTTCGGCATCAAAGACTTCGCCGCGGTGATCAACCCGCCCCAGGCCTGCATCCTTGCGGTCGGCGCCGGCGAGCAGCGCCCGGTGGTCAAGAACGGCGCCCTGGCCATCGCCACCGTGATGAGTGTGACGCTGTCGGTCGACCACCGGGTGGTCGATGGCGCCCTCGGCGCCGAGTGGCTGCAGGCCTTCAAGAAGCTCGTCGAGGACCCGATCAGCCTGATGCTCTAGGGCAACGGCGGCAGCAGGCGGTCGAGCAGTTGGCTGTTGGCCGGTGCGAAAGGGTTGGTGATCTTCAGTCCCGCGAGCATCGCGCCATTCTGCATGTCCTCGGTCAGAAGATGTGTCGCTCCGGCCTCGGTGGAGCATACGCAAATCAGCGCGTCCCAGAACTGGATCCGATGGTGCTCCGTAAGACCGGCAGCCTTGGCCATGCTGTCGCCAGTCGATGCGGGAACGACAATGATCGACGGTATGGTCTCAATGACCTCGAGAGCGTCGATGAAGCGGTCCGGGCGGCGGCGGCGGACGACCCAGAGGAACTCGCCGAGCACTTGCGCAGGGATCACACCACCGGCGAGACCCGCCCTGTCCAGGAGTTCGATCGCGGCCAGGCCCTTTGTGCTGTCGGGCTCCAGATGGGCGTAGATCAGGATGTTCGAGTCGAAAGCCGCAGGCATTCAGTCCTCGATGGGGCCGTACTTGTCCTCCTCGGTGATCTTGCCCACCCGATAGCCATCGCCCTTCCAGGCATGCAGTCGCGCCGACCAGCGCTCGTGGGCCGCCCGTACCTCGGGGTCGTCCAGCGGATTGGCAGCCTGCGGTCTCAACTGCGCCACAGGCTTGCCCTGGCGCGTGATGACGACCGTCTCGCCCGCCTCGACTTCCCTGATCAGCCGCGAGAAGCTCTGGTTGGCATCCCGAATCGAAATCGTCCG
>CAZGUW010000446.1:1325-3018 GCA_964528705.1 uncultured Geminicoccaceae bacterium | reverse complement strand
GCTGCTTCTCGCCCTCGGCGAGCTCGCCGGGCTTGCGGTCCATGATCCGGCCGAGCTGCAGCACCCGCGCCACCTGCTCCACCTTGGTGCGGATCTGCGCCGCACCCAGCCCCTCGCCGTAGAGCGGATAGGCCAGGTTCTCGGCCACGGTCAGGCTCGGGTAGAGGGCGTAGAACTGGAAGCTCATGGCGACGTTGCGGTCGCGCGGGGCGAGGTCGTTGACCCGCTTGCCGGCGAGCAGCACGTCGCCCGAGGTCGCCCATTCGAGCCCGGCGATCATCCGGAGCGTCGTCGTCTTGCCGCAGCCCGAGGGGCCGAGCAGGCAGAGCACCTCGCCGTCGCCGATCTCGAGGTCGATGGCGTCGACCGCGGTGAGCGCGCCGAACCGCTTGGTGAGCTTCTGGAGGGCGATCGTCATTTCTTGACCGTGCCGAAGGTGACGCCGCGCAGGAGCTGGTTCTGCAGGAGATAGGTGACGACGAAGATCGGCACGAGGAAGAGCGTGACGATGGCGGCGAGCAGGCCATAGTCGACGCCCACCTCCCCGCCCATGGTGCGGGCCATGGCGACCGGCACCGTGCGCGTCTCGACGCCGGTCAGCAGCAGCGCGAACAGGAACTCGTTCCAGGTCAGGATGAGGCCGAAGACGAAGGTGGCGGCGAGCCCGGCCAGCACCTGCGGCAGGCAGACGCCGAAGAAGACGCGCCGCTCGTTGGCCCCGTCCATCCTGGCCGCGTCCTCGATCTCGGGATTGAGCTCGTCGAAGAAGCTCTTAACGAGCCAGATCGAGAACGGGATGTTGAACGCGGTGTAGAGCAGGATGATGCCCCAGTAGGTGCCGGAGAGCCCGGTCAGGCGGAACATCAGGAAGATCGGGATGATGACCACGATGGGCGGCATCATGCGCGTGGTGAGGATGATGAAGAGGTAGGTGTCGTTGCCGCGCAGTGGATAGCGCGAGAAGGCGTAGGCCGCGAGCGTGCCGAGGACGATGGCGAGCGCCACGCTGGTGCCGGAGACGAAGATCGAGTTGAAGAAGTAGAGCGGGAACTCGGTCGCCTGCGACGCCCCGGCGGTGATGCTCGAGCGGTAGAAGACGTTGACGAAGTTCTGCAGGGTCGGCGTGAAGAAGAACTTGGCCGGCACGGCCAGCGCGTCCGTCCGCGTCTTGAAGGCGGTGAGCACGATCCAGAGGACCGGGAAGAAGTAGACGAGGCTGATCAGGCCCGAGAACAGGGTCCACCCCCAGCCGGCCTTGCCGATCTCGCGCGGTCTGGCCATCAGGCGACCTCCTGCTCGCGCCGCTTGACGGCGTAGAGATAAAGGTTGGTGAGCACGATCACCACGAAGAGGATGATGTAGGCGAGCGCCGAGGACTGGCTGGTGCGGAAGAACTGGAAGGCCACGCGGTAGGTGTAGACGGCGATCGTCTCGGTCGCCGTGCCGGGCCCGCCCTCGGTGATGATGTAGACGATGTCGAAGAGCTTGAAGGTCTCGATGGTGCGGAAGAGCACGGCGAGCAGCAGCAGGCTCTTGATGTAGGGAAAGGTGATGGTGCGAAAGCGCCGCCACCAGGAGGCGCGGTCGATTTCGGCCGCCTCGTAGAGATATTTCGGCACCGAGACGAGGCCGGCGAGCACCAGCAGCATGACGAAGGGCGACCACATCCAGGCATCGGCCACGACGATGCCGA
>CAZGUW010000446.1:0-1315 GCA_964528705.1 uncultured Geminicoccaceae bacterium | reverse complement strand
GGCACCCATGGGCGTGCCGAGCACGACGAAGGGCTCGCCCGTGAAGGTCGAGACGAACTGGCTCAAAAGGCCGAAGGTCGGCTCGTAGTAGAGCTTGAAGAAGACGCCGACCGAGACGAAGGAGAGCATCATCGGCGCCAGCACCAGCATCAGGAGGATGCGGCGGAGCGGGAACTCGCGGGCGAACATCAGCGCCAGGAGGAAGCCGATGATCAGCTGCAGGATGACGCTCGAGCCGACGATGATCGCTGTGGTCTGGAAGCGGTCCCAGACGTCGGGATCGCTCAGCACGCGCTCGTAGAAGCGCAGGCCCACGAAGCCCGGCACGTCCTGCCGGTTGGCGCGGTAGTTGAAGAAGCTGAGGCCGAAGGACCAGAGCAGCGGGAAGATGTTCATGACGAAGAGCACGATGATCGCCGGGGCCACGAGCAGTGGCCCGCGTCGCTCGGGCGCCATCAGCCAGGCGAAGAAGCCGCCCGCGTCACGCGGCGATCCCATGCGGTCATGCGGCGATGCTGCTGCCATCGTCGTCCGGTCTCTTCGGTAAGAGGTTGAAGGAAAGCGAAAAGAATGCGCGGCGGCCCGGATCCGGCCCGGACCGCCGCGCCCTTGGGCCTACTCGATCAGGCCGGCATCCTCGAGCAGCTGCTGCTGGAACCTCGCGATGCTGTCGAGCGCCTCGCGGGCGTCGATCTGCCCGGTGATCGCCCGGTCGTACTCCTCCTGCTGCTGGGTCAGGAGCTCGAAGAAGTCGGGCACGTGCCAGACGTCACGCTGCCAGTCGAGCATCTCGACATGCGCCCGGTTCCAGGGCCGCAGGGTGTTGTAGTCGGGATCGGCCATGACGCTCATGAGGCCCGACTGGCCGCCACCGGCGACGAAGTTCTTCTGCACGTCGGGCTGCAGCCACCATTTCACGACGTTGAGGGCCTCGGCGGTGACCTCGTCGCTGTTCCAGGTGGTGAGCACGAAGGGCTGGCCGCCGATATTGCCCGTACGGTCGATCGAGCCATCCTCCTTGCGGAGGCCGGGCGCCACGGCGAAGGCCGACTTGTCGGAGACGACGGAGCTGTTCGGGTCGAGCACCGGCTCGCCGAGGCCGACCCAGTCGATGATCGCCGCCACCTTGCCCTGCATGTACAGGTCCTGGATGACGAAGATGTCCATCTGCCCGGTCTGCGCCACCGGCGGCATGTAGGGGAGCAGCGAGAGGTAGTGCTCGAGCGCCTCGACGGCGACGTCGGAGTTGACGACGCCTTCGGCCTGCGCCTCGGGGGCCTGCGACGCAGGCGTCGTCAGCGTCGTGGCCGGACCC
>CAZGUW010000445.1:0-3060 GCA_964528705.1 uncultured Geminicoccaceae bacterium | reverse complement strand
GCCTGCGTGTACTCGCCGTCCTTGGTCCGGCCGCCGAGATACTGCAGCAGCTTCCACGCCCAGTCGCGGTCGCGCGTGCCGGTCGACAGGAAATAGACATGGGTGACGCCGATGGTCCGCCCGTCACCAGGGAAGCCATGCACCTTCACCCGCCCGGCGATTGGCGACTGCTCCGGGTCGTTGACGATGCTCAGGCCGTAGTGGTGGTTTGGACCGCGATAGAGGTTCTTACCGGCGCTGAACGCCTTGGCCGACGTCGTGAACTGGACCTTCAACGACTCCGGGTCGGCCAGTTCCTCCTCGAAGGTCTTGGCCCACCAGCGCAAGGTCTCGCGCGCCACCGAGCCCGGGCCAAGCGCCGGGGTGCCGTCCGCCTCGAAGAACGTGCCGCCGCGATTCCAGGTGAGCGAGTACCAGGTGCCGGGCAACTGCTCGAGGCCGACGCCGGCGACCCAGAGGATGGGATGCTGACTGACCCTGTCCTTCTTCGCCTTGCGGAGCTGCTCGATCAGCTCGTCGTAATCCTGGAAGGGCTCGAGGCCGGCCTGCTCAAGCAGGTCCTCGTAGTAGTTCCAGACCCAGATTGCCGAGAAGTAGGGCAGCCCCATGACCTGCCCATCCTGCACCGCGACCTGCTTGGTGAACGGGCTGAAGTCGGCGACGTATTCGTCGATTCCCGGCAGGCCATCGAGCGGCTCGACGAGCCCCTGCTGGATGAAGTTGGGAAAGGAGAATGGCGATGACTGTGAGACGTCGATGTAATCGCCGCTGGCGAACATCGTCATCAGCTTGGCCGGATGGTCGTTGAACGACGAGATCACCGACTCGACCGGCACGCCCCAGTCGTCCTCGAACCGGGTCGACAGCTGGCTGTAGATGTCGCCGTAAGTCCACACGACGAAGTTGAGAAGATCGACGTCGCTCGGCGGCCTGTCGGCCCATGTCGAGGCGAGCGGCGATCTTGCGAGACCGCCCATACCGGCCAACGTGGCCGCACCTGCCGCCGATCCGAGCAGTCGGCGGCGAGTCAGATCATGTTTTGTACTGGGCAAGTCACGCATGCCAACTACTCCCGAACCGGTTGTCGTCACTGCAGCGTGCGCAAGCGATGGTCACTTGCGCAAAGAAAAACTTTCTGAGGCCATAGGTATCACCTCAAGTCAACACTGATGCTGCCGTTGGCATCGGCACCTGTCAATGCCGGATCGGGGTGCTGTCCCGGAAAATTGGCCGCGATCCACCGGCCGGCTTCTCAGCCTCAGCGATAGAAGTCGGGAAGTGCGCGCCGAAAATCCCTCAGGACGACTCCGGGATTGGCGAGGTGCGCCGTTCACACACCGAATGGCGAATGGTTTCGGTCGGGGTGTCGCTCGACATTCCGCAGGCCTCTCATGTGGCCTCCCGGGCACCCGTGGGCCACGGCCCACGAGCTCGCCGACTCGCAGCAGGCGGGCTCGCCAGCGCGCGAAGCGCAGTCGTTCGGACAGTTCGAGCGCTTCGATGGCGGTTTCCTTTGTCGCGATCTGTGCGGTTAACGCGGAGCAAGGATGATGCCAACGACGAACGCAGTTGCCGCGGGGCCCTCGCGCGTCGGGCCGCACGACAGGTGCCGCCCTTTTAATCAGGATGCAGCGGCAAATGCCTCGGCTGCGCGGGCAGGCCCAGCGCCCGGCCGGGCCGGGTCAGCAGGTGACGTTCTTGCCCTCGCTGCCGAAGACGGCGAGCCGGTCCGCGTCCTCGACCGCCACGGCATCCGCCGGGCGATAGTGGTACTGCACCGCCCAGCGAAAGCTGTCGGTCCTGTTGGTCGGTGTGCCGTGCGGGATCTTGCCGTCGAAGAGCAGCACGTCGCCCGGCCGCATCGGCACCGCGACCCGGCCACTTGCCGCCACGTCAGTGTCGCAGATCTGCCAGTCCCGGCGCTTGAAATGCAGGCGCGGGCCCTCCTTGTGGCCGCCAGCGAGCATGTGCATGCAGCCGTTCTCGGGCGTCACCTCGCCCATCGGGATCCAGACACCCACTATCGGTGTGTCGATCGCCAGGTTGAAATAGGCATGGTCCTGATGCCAAGGCTTCTCCCGGCCACGCGCCGGCTTGACCAGCGCCATGTCCTGGAAGAGCTGGCTCGGACCGCCGGTCAGCTCCTCGACAAGCGCCATGATCGCCGGGTGCTTGGCGAGATGTCCCAGCGCCGGATGGCGACGGGCAAAGCCCATGAACTTGCGGACGTGGCGGGCGCGCAGGTCCGGCTCGACGGCTGGCAGGCGATCGGCCTCCTGGCCCGGCGCGAACCCGGTGCCGCCGACCTTGCCGTCGATCTCGCGATCCAGGCTGGGATCGAGGCGGATATGGTCCCTGAGAGCGCCCTCGTACCAGATCCCCCAGCAGTCCGGCGTTTCACTGAGCGCCATCGCCTCGAGCTCGGACCGCCCGGCCGTCACCTCCTCGACCGGCAGCAGGCCGCGGACCATGAGGAAGCCATCCTCGCGGAACCGATCGAGGGCAGTCGGTGCATCCGGAGCCGGAACACCCTCGTCGAAGCGCTCGAAATTATAGAGCCCCGGCTCGTAGTCCGGGATCTTCGGCTCGAAGAAAACACGCGGTGCGCTCGCCGCCATGGGTCGAATCTCCAGGGTTCACGTCGTGGCTGGTGGGTGCCCCTCCTGCACACCGGCCAGATCCAGTTCCTCGGCCAGATGGCAGCGGGTGAGATGGCCGTCCGCCATGGGTCGCAGCGCCGGGGTCTCGACCCGGCAGCGTTCCACGGCATAGCGGCAGCGGGGATGGAAATGACAGCCCGAGGGCGGGTTGGCAGGGTCGGCGACCTCGCCTGCAGGCACGATCCGCCCGGTCCGGCGCCTCGGGTCGGGCACCGGCACGGCGGACAGCAGCGCCTCGGTGTAGGGATGGCGGGGTCGGCTGAAGAGCCGGGACGTGGGCGCCAGCTCGACGATCTTGCCGACATACCTGACGGCGACGCGATCGCTCACATGCTTCACCCCCGAAAGGTCGTGGGCGACGAAGAGATAAGAGAGACCGAGCCGATCCTGCAGGTCGAGC
>CAZGUW010000444.1:0-3095 GCA_964528705.1 uncultured Geminicoccaceae bacterium | reverse complement strand
TCGGCGACCTCCTCGCCCATCAGGAAGACGTCGCCGTTTGCGCGCAGCTCCTCCGCCATGGCGTCCCGGAGCGCCTCGCGCACCGTCGTCTTGACCATCTCGGTGCCGGCCGGCACCTCGGGCTCCTCCGGCTGCACGGGTTCGGTCGGCAGCGCCTGCCGTTTGGGCTGCGGCTCCGCCTTCGCGCTTTCGGCAGGCTGCTCCGCCTCGGCTTTCGGCGCCGCCTCGGCAGCACCGTTGCCGCCCGGGGCATAGCCGTCGAGCGCCGACTTGTCCTCGCCGTCGCCGAGCAGCAGCGCGATCGGCGTGTTGACGGCGACACCCTCGCTGCCCTCGTCGATCAGGATCTTGCCGAGCGTCCCTTCGTCGACCGCCTCGACCTCCATCGTCGCCTTGTCGGTCTCGATCTCGGCGATCACGTCGCCGGGGGCGACGCTGTCACCCTCCTTCTTCAGCCAGCGGGCAAGGTTGCCTTCGGTCATGGTCGGCGACAGCGCCGGCATCAGGATTTCCGTGGGCATCGATTTCAGCTTTCCCGGATCAGTCGATGGTTGGCCCCGGCGGTGCCAGCCGGCGGGGTTGCGCAGGTCAGACGGTGGCGACCTCGGCCTCGAGCAGGATGTCCGTCCAGAGCTCCGAGGGATCGGGCTCCGGGCTGTCCTGGGCGAAGCGCGCCGCCTCGTTGACGATGTCGCGAACCTCCTTGTCCATGGCCTTCAGCTCGTCCTCGGCAGCCAGCTTGCCCTCGACCAGCCGCTTGCGCAGCGTCTCGATCGGGTCGTGGTGCTCGCGGAACTCCTGGACCTCCTCCTTCTTGCGGTACTTGGCCGGGTCCGACATCGAATGACCGCGATAGCGGTAGGTCATGGCCTCGAGGATGAAGGGGCCCTCCCCGCCATGGATGTGGGCGACCACCTCCTTGGCCTTCTCGTGCACCGCCACGACGTCCATGCCGTCGACCTGCTCGCCAGGAATGCCGTAGGCGGCGCCGCGCTCGCAGAGCTTCTGCCCGGCCGAGGAGCGGGCCTGCGAGGTGCCCATGCCGTAGCGGTTGTTCTCGATCACGTAGAGCACCGGCAGCTTCCACAAGGCCGCCATGTTGAAGCTCTCGTAGACCTGGCCCTGGTTGGTAGCCCCGTCGCCCATGTAGGTGGCGCACAAGCCGCCATCCTCGCGGTACTTGTGAGCGAAGGCGATGCCCGTGCCGAGCGGCACCTGGCCGGCGACGATCCCGTGCCCGCCATAGAATCGCTTGTCCTTGGCGAACATGTGCATCGAGCCGCCCTTGCCCTTCGAGTAGCCCGTGGCCCGGCCGGTGAGCTCCGCCATCACGTTGCGCGGGTCCATGCCGCAAACCAGCATGTGGCCGTGGTCACGATAGCCGGTGATGACGGAATCCTTGTCGGAGAGGGCATTCTGGATGCCGACGGCAACCGCCTCCTGGCCGATATAGAGGTGGCAGAAGCCGCCGATCAGGCCCATGCCGTAGAGCTGGCCGGCCTTCTCCTCGAAGCGACGGATGAGGAGCATCTCGCGGTAGAACTCGAGCCACTGCCCGTTGTCCGCTGCCGTCTTCGTGCTCGCCCGGCGGGCCGCCGGCTTGGCACTGCTCCTGGTCGCGTTCATGGGTCGACGGCCCTCCCGATTGCGTTGTTCCTGCAGCCTGTGATGTGAACTTATAGCGAAGCCCGAAGGTTGCGCCAGCCGGTCACCGCGCATGCAACCCATGCAGGAACGAATTTGGCTGTTGTGCCGGCAACGCTATTGCGGCGGCTGGTCGAAGATCACGACCTCGTTCTTGTTGACGAAGCCGAGACCGAGCAGCGTCTCCTCCAGCAGATCGGTCGTCAGCCGGTCGGGTCCGAGCGCCTCGACGCGCTGCTCGAGCCATTGCCGCTCGGCGCGGATCTGGGCGAGGTCGAGGCGCCTGGTTTCCAGCTCGTGCTGGCGATCGATCCAAGCGAAGAGGCCGCGGCTGCCGTGGATCGAGTGATAGGCGAAATAGGCGAGCACGAGGACGAGCGCGACGCCCAGCCAGTGCCGCACCGCCTGCTTGCGCAGGCGGTAGCTCCGATATGCCAGACCGTCGACCTTCAAGGCGCCGTCCCCCCGACCTCAAAAGGCCGCGTTGCCCGCGTAGATCGCCGAGCCGCCGAGCTCCTCCTCGATGCGCAGGAGCTGGTTGTACTTCGCCAGCCGGTCCGAGCGGGAGAGCGAGCCGGTCTTGATCTGGCCGCAATTCGTGGCGACGGCGAGGTCGGCGATCGTCGCGTCCTCGGTCTCGCCCGAGCGATGCGACATCACCGACCGATACCGATTGGCCGTGGCCAGCCGCACGCAGTCGAGCGTCTCCGTCAGCGAGCCGATCTGGTTGACCTTGACGAGGATGCTGTTGGCGACGCCCTGCTCGATGCCCTGGGCCAGGATCGCGGCATTGGTGACGAAGAGATCGTCGCCCACGAGCTGCACGCGCGAGCCCAGGCGCTCGGTGAGCTCCTTCCAGCCGGCCCAGTCGCCCTCGGCGAGGCCGTCCTCGACCGAGCGGATCGGGAACTTGGCGCAGAGCCCCTCGATGAAGTCGACCATGCCGCCGGCATCGACCTTCCGCCCCTCGCCCGCCATGTCGTACTGGCCGTCGGCGTAGAATTCGCTGGCGGCACAGTCGAGGGCGAAGACGACGTCGTCGCCGATCCGGTAACCCGCCGCGTCCACCGCCTGCTCGAGAAAGCCGAGCGCCGCCTCGGCACTCGGCAGGTCCGGCGCGAAGCCACCCTCGTCGCCGACATTGGTGTTGTGGCCGGCGTCCTTGAGCGCCTTCTTCAGGCTGTGGAAGATCTCGGTCCCCATGCGCAGCGCCTCGCCGAAGCTCGGTGCGCCGACTGGCATGATCATGAATTCCTGGATGTCGATCGGGTTGTCGGCGTGGGCCCCGCCATTGATGACGTTCATCATCGGCACCGGCAGCACGCGCGCGCCTACCCCGCCCAGATAACGGTAGAGCGGCAGACCCGAGGCCGCCGCCGCCGCCTTGGCGACCGCGAGGCTGACGCCCAGGATGGCAGTCGCGCCGAGCCGGCCCTGGTTGTCCGTGCCGT
>CAZGUW010000443.1:0-3099 GCA_964528705.1 uncultured Geminicoccaceae bacterium | reverse complement strand
CCGGATCGCCTTCTTGGGCGGCAGGACGAGGCCGAACTCGGCCAGGACAGAGCGCGGGTCGAGCACGGCGCGGGAGCGGTAGGGCGCGGACTTGTACCAAACGGGCGGCAGGCCGAGCACCGGCCACGGGTAGCAGGAGCAGAGCGTGCAGACGACGAGGTTGTGGAGCTCGGCCGTGTTGGCGACCGCCACCATGTGCTCGCCCTGTCGGCCGGTAAAGCCGAGCTCGGCGATGGCGGCGGTGGCGTCTGTCAGGAGACGGTCCAGGTAGGCGGGGTCGTGCCACGCTTTGGCCACGACGCTGGCGCCGTTGCGCGGGCCGATCCGGGTCTCGTAGGTCTCGATCAGACGATCGAGAGCGGCCGGGTCGACATAGCCTTTCTCGGTCAGGATGGTCTCGAGGGCCCGCACCCGGGCCTCGATCGGCGAGAGGCTGCTGCCGTGGCCGTGGTCATGATCATCCGGGCCGGCCATCAGGCGCGTTCGCTGCCGGTAGCGCCCTCGAGGCGGTAGATGTGCTGCTCGCCGAAGCCGCGGATGGTCTGGACGCCGAGGGAGGCGCAGGCGAGCTCGCCGGCGAGGAGCTCGTAGGTGCGGTCGTCGAGCAGGATCTGCATGGGCCCGCAGAGCGGCTCGAGGCGCGAGGCGAGGTTCACGCCGGGGCCGAAGATGTCGTAGACGTATTTCTGCGTGCCGACGACCGAGCCGATCACCGGCTTCGAGCTGATGCCGATGCGGCAGTTCCAGCGGACCTCGCTGATGGCGTTGCGGCGCTCGAGGTAGCGGACGAGGCGAAGGGCGGCGCGGGCGATGTTGCGGGCATGCTCGGGATTGGGCTCGGGCAGGCCGGAGGCGGCGAGATAGGCGTCGCCGATGGTCTTCAGCCGCTCGCAGCCGAACTCCTCGACGATACGGTCGAAGGAGGTGAAGATGTCGTTGAGCTCGGCGATCAGCTTCGGCGGGTCGTGCGCCACCGACATCTCGGTGAAGCCGACGAAGTCGAGCAGCAGCACCGTCGCCTCGTCGAAGCGCTCGGGCGTGGTGATGCCGAACTCGCGCCATTCCTCGTAGACCCGGCGCGGCATGATGTTGAGCAGGAGGCGCTCGACCCGCTCCTTCTCCTTGGCGAGGTCGCGGTTCTGCCGCTCGATCATCTTCGAGTAGGAATCGATCATGTACTCGAGCTCCTTGAGCTTCGAGACATTCTGGCACTGGATCATGAGCTCGCCGTCGGCATGGCCGATGGCCGGGCTGATCTCGACGGCGATGACCAGCCGGCGGCGGCCGAGCTTGACCTCCACCTCGGCGGTGTGGCGGTCGCCGGCGAGGAGGCGCTCCCGGACGGCCGGATCCGCCGTGCCGGGCACGATGTCGACGAGCCGCAGCTCCCCCTCTGTCGTGGTCGGGAAGAGGGCCTGGAAGGCGTCGTTGCAGAGCAGGATGGGCCCTTCCGCACCGGCGGCGACGGCGAGGCCAACGGTGGCGGAATCGAGCAGGAGGGCGCGCACACGGTCGAGATCGAGGCCCTTGGGTGCCGGGTTTGCCGCTGCTTTGGCTGTCATCGTTCAGCGGGTGACGACGAGGCCGGCGCGCTTGTCGATCTCGGCCATGACGGCCTCGAGATCGGCGGGCGTGAAGTCGTGCTCCTCGAGGGTCTCGGCGAGCAGCCGGCGCATCTCCTCGAAGGCGGGGCGGTCGATGCCGCGGCTGGCGTGGGCGAGACGCAGCGCCTCGTCGGAGATCGAGGCCGGGCCGCCGGTGAGGTAGGCGATGAACTTGGTCTGGTGGTCGATCAGGACGGGCATGTCGACATGCTCGAAATAGGGGGCGAGCTCATCCGAATCGAGGACCCGGTCGTAGAACGAGAGGACGATGCGGCTGATCACCGCAAACCCGCCATATCGCTGGAATATCGTTGCCATTCAGCTCGACCCGCTGCGTCGGACGGAGCATATCAGCCAGCGGCGGGCCGGCCAATCGCTTAAGGCCGGCGGGCGGCACGGGCGGCGCCCGGGCGCCGGTCGGCCCGGTGCGTGGTGCCGTAGTAAAGGTCTGAAAACAATGACTTACGGGCTCGGGCTGTACCTCGCCGAGGGGATCGTGATCGCCACGGACAGCCGGACCAATGCCGGCGTCGACCACATCGCGGTCATGCGCAAGCTCAACGTCTTCCAGAAGGCGGGGAGCCACCTCCTGGCGCTGGCGTCCGCCGGCAACCTCGCCACGACCCAGTCGGTGGTGACGCTGCTGAGCCAGCGCCTGGGTCTCGCGGGCCATCCGGGCAACCTCTTCGAGGCGGCGACCATGTTCGACGCCACCAGGATGGTCGGCGACACGCTCCGCGAGGTGATGAGCCGGGAGGCGCCGCACGTCCAGGCCTATGGCGACCCCAACGCCTCGCTGCTGCTCGGCGGCGAGATCGCGGGCGACCGCCACCACCTCTTCCTGATCTATGCCGCCGGCAACTTCATCGAGGCGACCGACGACACGCCCTATCTGCAGATGGGCGAGCTCAAGTATGGCAAGCCGATCCTCGACCGTATCGCCGAGTTCGGCATGCCCTTGGCCGAGGCCGTCAAGATCACACTCCTCTCGTTCGACGCCACGATCCGCTCGAACCTCTCCGTGGCCCCGCCGCTCGACCTCTTCGTCCAGCGCGCCGGCCGGCTCGAGCCGCTCGTCATGCGCCGCATCGCCGCCGACGACCCCTACCTCACCGAGATCCGCCACGGCTACGCCGAAGCCATCCGCAACTCCGTCGCCGCCCTGCCGCAGGCCGACTGGCTGGCAGGCGAGTAGGAGAACATAATCCTACCATAACCCGCCCACGCGTACAAGGGGCGGACAGGTTCGTTCGGCATATTTGGCTTTTTGGGTTGTTGGGGCACCGTCGAATCGTCGCAGAATGACGATTTCCTGTTTGAGAACAATGTATTGCTGGTGCTCGGGTTCGTTGGTCGGCGCTCGGGTTCGTTCGTCGAATCCCCGGGTTCGATGGTCGATTCGGCGGGTTCGTTCGTCGAATCGGCGGGTTCGTTCGTCGTCAGGTGTCGCATATAGCGCGACAATCGGGGGCAAATGTCGCGCTATATGCGACAT
>CAZGUW010000442.1:2325-3135 GCA_964528705.1 uncultured Geminicoccaceae bacterium | reverse complement strand
CTGGTCGTCGAGCAGGGCGAGCTTGGCGGACCCGCCGCCGATGTCGATGCCCAGCGCGAGGGGCGGTTGGGGGTCGGGTTGGTTTGGCATGGCGGTCGGCGTTAGAATCTTTTATAAGACTTGGGCTGATATCTTAGCGACTCGGACCCGCCCGCCCCGCCGGGGCCCTTTTTTCCTGGAGACCGCCTGTGTACGACCTGCCCCTGCTGATCGCCTCGGAAGCCGGGAGCTTGTCGGGGCGCTTCACCTGGGTGGACTGGGCGGTGCTGGTGGGGTACCTGCTGATCGTCAGTGTCCTGGGCGTCGGGCTGGCGGGCCGGCAGAAGGACATGGAAGACTTCTTCCGCGGCGGGAACAAGATGCCGTGGTACGCGGTGTCGGGCTCGATGATCGCGACGATCATCTCGGCGGTGACCTTTATCGCCGTGCCCTCGATCGCGTACCGGGCTGATGGCAACTTTACCTACCTGCAGCTCGGGCTGATCGCGGGGCTGCTCGCCCGGCTGGTCGTCGCGTTTGTCATGGTGCCGGCCTACTACAAGCACCGGGTCTACAGCCCCTACGACTACATGGGTCAGAGACTCGGCGAATCGGCCCGCTCTGTCACGACCGCGATGTTCTCGCTAATGGGCCTGCTCGCGCAGGCCTCGCGCGTCTACCTGACCGCGATCATCCTCAAGCTCGTGCTGCTGGATGAGCTCGGCTGGCTCCAGTCCAGCACCGGGATCGACGCCCTGGTCTGGGCGGTCGCCCTGGTGGGCGTCATCTCGATCATCTGGACGATGCTCGGCGGGATCGCGACGGTGATCT
>CAZGUW010000442.1:0-2315 GCA_964528705.1 uncultured Geminicoccaceae bacterium | reverse complement strand
CGACGTGATGCTCTTCCTCGTCTTTGTCTGCGGCGGGCTGATCGCGATCTTTGTCATCGCTTCCCAGATGCCCGGCGGGTTGGGGCAGGTGCTCAGCGAGGGCTGGGACGCCGGCAAGTTCCAGGTCTTCAGTCTTTCCTCGGGCAGCGACAACGAGAACCTCTCTACCGCCGCGAAGATCCTGACCGAGCCCTACACCGCGCTGGCGGCATTCATCGCCGTGACCTTCGGCAACATCGGGGCCTACGGCACGGACCAGCTCACGGCCCAGCGCATCTTCACCTGCAAGAACCAGAACCACGCCAAGGCCGCGGTCATGTCCAGCTACGCCGCTGAGTTCATCGCCGGGCTCATGCTGCTGGTCGGGGTCGGGCTCTGGTCCTTCTACAACCAGTTCCCCGAGCTACTGACCGGGGATGCCGCGGCGGCCGTCGCCGAGAAGAACGACAACATCTTCCCGGTGTTTATCCTCACGCAGGTGCCGATCGGGCTCAAGGGGCTGATCGTCGCGGGCATCTTCGCCGCGGCAATCTCGTCCATGACCTCGATCCTCGCCGCCCTGGCGCAGACATCGATCTCCGCGGTCTACCTGCCGCTGAAGGGTATCGACCCCGACACGCCGGGCAACGACGACCAGAACCGCAAGCTCGTCCGCATCTCGCGCGGGCTCATCGTGTTCTGGGGCATCGCCCTGTGTGTCATGGCTTTTGCGATCAGCGCGTACGACAACCACATGAAGGCCCAGGGCAAAGACGTCCCCCTCCTGGACCTCGCGCTGGGGCTCTCGGCCTTCATTGCGACGCTTACGATTGTTCTGTTTGTCGCCCTTCCCGAACCGCTGATCGCAGCCTTCCTCGACTCCGACGATCCGGCACGCGATGAGATTATCACCATGGGTATCACCCTGCTGATCCTCGCTGCGATCTTCCAATTGGTGGACGGCGCACAGGTGGTGGCGCTGGGCCTGTTGCGCGGCGTGCAGGATGCAGGGATGCCGATGGTCTTGGCCGCCGTGTCCTATTTCGGCATCGGTTTGCCGGCAGCCTATGTCTTGGGCTTTGTCGCGGACTGGGGCGCGACGGGGATCTGGATCGGATTGGTCCTTGGCCTTGCGGGCGCGGCGGTGCTTTTGAACAACCGCTTCTGGTTCCAGATGATCCCCAATCTCAGCCGCCTTGCAGCGCCCGCAGCCAACGCTTAGAAGCGGCGCAAATCTGCAAGATCAGGAGAGATCGACATGGGCTTCAAGGTGGGAATCGTGGGTTTGCCGAACGTGGGCAAATCGACCCTTTTCAACGCGCTCACCAAGACCGCAGCAGCGCAGGCAGCGAACTTTCCGTTCTGCACGATCGAGCCGAATGTCGGCGATGTGGCGGTGCCCGACGCGCGGCTGGATACGCTGGCCGGGATTGCCAAGTCCAAGCAGATCATTCCGACGCGGATCACCTTTGTGGACATCGCGGGCCTCGTGAAGGGGGCCTCCAAGGGCGAAGGTCTGGGCAACCAGTTCCTTGCCAACATCCGCGAGGTGGACGCCATCGCCCACGTGCTGCGCTGCTTTGAAGACGGCGATGTGGTGCATGTGGACGGCCGGGTCGATCCTGTCGCCGATGCCGAGACCATCGAGACCGAGCTGATGCTCGCCGACATCGAAAGCCTTGAGAAGCGCTTGCAGAACATCGTCCGCAAAGTGCGCGGCGGTGACAAGGACGCGGTGCAGCAGGAACGCCTGATGCGCGCCGCCTTGGCCGCACTGGAAGAGGGCAAACCCGCCCGCACCGTGGCGGTTGACGACGAGGACCGCAAGGCGTGGGACATGCTGCAACTGCTGACCACCAAGCCCGTGCTCTACGTCTGCAACGTGTCCGAGGCGGATGCGGCAGACGGCAACGCCATGTCCAAGGCCGTGGGCGAAATGGCTGCCGCTCAAGGCAACAGCCATGTCGTGATCTCGGCCCAGATCGAGGAAGAGATCAGCCAGCTTGACGCCGAAGAGGCGCAGGAATTCCTGTCCGAAATGGGCCTTGAAGAAGCCGGCCTCGACCGCGTGATCCGCGCGGGCTACCAGCTTTTGCAGCTTGAGACCTATTTCACCGTCGGCCCGAAAGAGGCCCGCGCCTGGACCATCTCCAAGGGTACGCTCGCCCCTCAGGCGGCAGGTGTGATCCATGGTGACTTCGAAAAGGGCTTCATCCGCGCCGAAACCATCGCCTATGACGACTACGTGTCCCTGGGCGGCGAAACCGCCGCGAAGGAAGCAGGCAAGATGCGGGCCGAAGGCAAGGGCTATGTCGTCAAGGACGGCGACGTGCTGC
>CAZGUW010000441.1:0-3153 GCA_964528705.1 uncultured Geminicoccaceae bacterium | reverse complement strand
CCTCGACCGGCTCGGGCGTCTGCCGGCCGGTGGCGTCGGGTGCCCCGAGGCGCATGCGGAACGCGCGCACGCCCGTCACCCGGCCATCGCCGAGGAAGGCCTCGGGGGCGGCGAGCCAGACGAACTCGACGCCTTCCTCCTCGGCATGGCCGACCTCGCGCACCGAGCCCGGCATGTTGGCGCGGTCGCGCCGGTAGAGGCAGCTCACCGACTTCGCCCCCTGGCGGACGGCGGTGCGCACGCAGTCCATGGCGGTGTCGCCGCCGCCGACGACCACCACGTCCTTGCCGCGGGCGTCGAGCGTGCCGGCCTCGAACGCCGGGACGCTGTCGCCCAGGCCCTTGCGATTGCTGGCGGTGAGGAAGTCGAGCGCGGCGACCACGCCGTCCTGGCCGACACCCGGCGCCGCGAGGGCGCGGGCCTTGTAGACGCCGGTCGCGATCAGCACGGCATCGTGCCGCCGGCGCAGCTCGGCGAAGTCGAGCGCCGCGCCCGGCGCGCCGATGTCCACGCCCAGCTCGAAGGCGACGCCGCCCTGGCGGAGCAGCTCGGCCCGGCGCTCGACGATATGCTTCTCCAGCTTGAAGCCCGGAATGCCGTAGATGAGCAGGCCGCCGACCCGGTCGTAGCGGTCGTAGACGCGGACCTGGTAGCCCTCGCGGCGCAGCTCCTCGGCGGCGGCGAGGCCGGCCGGCCCGGCGCCGATGATGCCGACGCTCTCCTCGCGCTCGTGCAGCGGCCGGACGGGCTTGACCCAGCCCATGTCGAAGGCGGTGTCGGTGATGTGCTTCTCGACCGCACCAATGGTCACGGTGCCGTGGCCGGCCTGCTCGATCACGCAATTGCCTTCGCAGAGCCGGTCCTGCGGGCAGATCCGGCCACAGATCTCGGGCATGTTGTTGGTCGCCGAGGAGACCTCGTAGGCCTCTTCGAGGCGACCCTCGGCGGTCAGCCGGAGCCAGTCCGGGATGTTGTTGTGCAGCGGGCAGTGCACCTGGCAGAACGGGATGCCGCACTGCTCGCAGCGCGATGCCTGGTCGGCCGCCCGGCGCTCGTCGAAGCGGCCGTAGATCTCGCCGAAGTCCTGCGTCCGCTCCTCGGCGCCGCGCTTGCCGGGCATCGCCTGCGGCACGTCGGTGAACTGCATCATCCTGGCGGCCATGGGCGTCTCCTCCTGCCACTCCCGAGCCGACGCCGACGGCCCGCCCCGTCAGCAGGGCGAGCTCCATGGCGTCCGTTCGAGCAACCACACCGCAGCACGCCGCCCGAACGACCGGGCGCGCGAAACGGCTCGCAATGTTAGCAACAGGCGGCGTTATAGCACGCCAGCGGCCTGCGTAAAGCATGACGTGGCATGGCAGTCACAAATCGTGACCATTATTTCCCGCTCGTTTCCTGATAGCGTCGTTTCGAAGCGATTTCGGGATCTTCGGCGCCGAAACTGGTCCCGAAACAGGACTACCTCTCAGGCAGCACGCATTCGTGGCCGGCGCAGCCGGAACGGGGCCAGATAACGCGGCACGACGGTCTCCAGCGGTGTCGGCTCGATGCCGAGATCGGCGAGCGTCAGCGCCCCCGGCGCCACCACATTGTCGGACTCGAGCATGGTGATCTGGTCCCGCGTCAGGGGCGGCGACGGCAGGTGCTCGAGGTAGCGGGCCTGGAAGGCGGCCACCCCCTTCGGCACCGGCAGCAGGAGGCGGCGGCGATGTAGCGTGGCGAGCAGGTAGCGCAGCAGCTCCTCGAAGCTCCGGACGCTCGGCCCGCCGAGCTCGAAGGTCTTGCCCCGCCCCCTTTCGTCGGCGGCGCAGCGGGTGATCGCCTCGACCACGTCGCCCACATAGACCGGCTGAAAGCGGGTCCGGCCGCCCTCGATCAGCGGCAGGGCCGGCGAGAGCATGCTCATCCGCGCGAAGCGGGTGAAGAAGCCGTCGCCCGGCCCGAAGACGATGCTCGGCCGGAGGATGGCGGCATCCGGGAAGCCCTTGCGCACGGCCGCCTCGCCCTCGCCCTTGCTTCGGGCATATTGGGCGGCTCCATTCGGGTCGGCGCCGATCGCCGAGAGATGCACGAGGCGGCGCGTGCCGGCAGCCGCCGCGGCGGCCGCCACGGTGCCCGCGAAGTCGCGATGGACCTTCAGGAAGTCGCCCGCGTGGCGCTCGTGCAGGATGCCGACCAGATTGACCACGGCGGCCGTGCCGTGCACCAGCCGGGCCACACCTTCAGGCTCGGCGCTCGTGGGCAGGATGGCGATCTGGCCGACATCGCCCATCGGCCGGAGGAAGCCGGCGCGGTCCGGGTCGCGCGTCGGCACGCGCAGCGCCGCCCCGAGCTGGGCCAGGTGCTGGACGAGCTGGCGACCGATGAAGCCGGTGCCGCCGAAGACGGTGACGACCTGGTTGCGCATGATGCCTGTCCTCCTCGAAGCGGCGCCGCCCCGGACACAGCGACGCTGCGGCCGTGTTGCCGGCGCAGGCGTCTTGTCGGCAATGCCGGCCCCGGATGCAAGATGCGCGAAGCGCGCAGCCATCGCCAATTCACCGCCGCGGGGTGGCTGGACGCGCCGGCGCGCTTGACGCGGCGGCCAAACATTCATAGATGCAGCGCCCATGCCCAGGTGGCGGAACTGGTAGACGCGCTAGCTTCAGGTGCTAGTGACCTTCTGGTCGTGGAGGTTCGAGTCCTCTCCTGGGCACCAACGGCGTTAACGCCACCTTTACCGTGGCCGCCGCATAGAATGCGACGGCTACCGGTGCCGCAGTCGTCGCGCGAGGCCCGGAAGGCGGCCGACCCCCGGATGGCGGGCGATCAGAGAGCGGTGGTTTTGCTGCGATGACCGTAACCCTTCATGTCGACGACCTGCCGGACGGGCTCGATCTCGGCCCGGTCGTGGCCGTCGACACCGAGACCATGGGCCTCCTGCCGCACCGCGACCGGCTCTGCGTCGTCCAGCTCTCGGCGGGCGATGGCGACGCGCATCTCGTGCAGCTGACCGGCGGCCGGGCACCGAGGCTCAGCGCCGCCCTCGCCGACCCGGCCCGGCTCAAGCTCTTCCATTTCGCCCGATTCGACGTGGCGGTGCTGCGCCACCATCTCGGCATCGAGGCGCGGCCGCTCTACTGCACCAAGATCGCCTCGCGGCTGGTGCGCACC
>CAZGUW010000440.1:0-3209 GCA_964528705.1 uncultured Geminicoccaceae bacterium | reverse complement strand
CCACGGCTCGGCGATGAGCTTGACCGAGGTGAGCACTGGGTCCTGGGCCAGCGTGTCGAGGAAGCTCGCGTGCTCGTCATAGCTGCCGTTGACCCGGGCGAGCGTCGAGGCGAGATCGAAGCGGAAGCCGTCGACGCGCATCTCCTCGACCCAGTAGCGGAGCGAGTCGGTCACCATGCGCAGCACGTAGGGGTGGCGCAGCTCCAGCGCGTTGCCGGTGCCGGTGAAGTCGTTGTAGTAGCGCGGGTCGTCGGTCAGGTAGTAGTAGGACCGGTTGTCAATGCCGCGGAACGACAGGGTCGGGCCCAGATGGTTGCCCTCGGCGGTGTGGTTGTAGACCACGTCGAGGATCACCTCGATGCCGGCCCCGTGCATGACCTGGACGAAGGTCTTGACCTCGCCGATGCCGCCCTTGCCGAGATAGGCCGGATGCGGCGTGAAGAAGCCGAGCGTGTTGTAGCCCCAATAGTTGTTCAGGCCGCGCTCGATCAGGTGGCGGTCATTGGCGAAGGCGTGCACCGGCAGAAGCTCGACCGCGGTGACGCCGAGCTCGCGGAGATATTCCGTCACCGGCGCCGTCGAGAGGCCGCCGAACGTGCCGCGGAGCTCCTCCGGGACCTCCGGGTGGCGCATGGTGAAGCCCTTGACGTGCATCTCGTAGACGATGGTCTCGTGCCAGGGCCTCTGCGTCGGCCGGTCGCGGCCCCAAGTGAAGGCCGGGTCGATCACCATGCATTTCGGCATGAAGGGCGCGCTGTCGCGGGTGTCGAAGGAGAGGTCGGCGTCGGGATGGCCGATGGTGTAGCCGTAGACCGCGTCATCCCATTTGGCGGTGCCGTGGGCGGCCTTGGCGTAAGGGTCGATCAGCAGCTTGTGGTGGTTGAAGCGGTGCCCGGCCGCGGGGTCGTAGGGGCCGTAGACCCGGTAGCCGTAAAGCTGTCCCGGGCGCACGTCGGGCAGGTAGCCGTGCCAGATCTCGTGGGTGAACTCGGGCATGGCAACCCGCGCCAGCTCGCGTTCGCCGTCATCGTCGAAGAGGCAGAGCTCGACCTTCTCGGCATGGGCGGAAAAGAGGGCAAAATTGGTGCCCGAGCCGTCCCAGGTGGCGCCCAAGGGATAGGGCAGGCCGGGCCAGACCCGGTAGTCGTTGTCGCTCAAGCTGGAATCTCCCGGTGCAGCCTTCGGTCAGCCGAAAGCTCGCAGTAGAGCACATGCGCCGGGAGCGGGGTTCCGTCAACGTGGCAAAAGAGTTCGAGCCTCAGCGCGGCGCCGGGGGCGACGGGTCGATCGCCGGGGCGGGCTCGTAGGATGCGTAGTAGAGATGGGCGCCGAAACGGCCGCGAGCGTGGAGGCGGTCGGCCCAGCTCGGGCTCACATAGTCCGCGTGGTAGAAGGTGGCGCCGGCGGTGAGGTCCGGCAGGGCCGACGAATAGGCGGTGAGTGCTGCGAGCACCGAATCGGTCCAGGCGTTCTCGTCGGTCTGGCCCTCGAGCGCCACGCGGTCGGAGAGGCCGTCCTCCGTCCAGGAGAACTGGGAGGGCTCCCAGACGACCGCGCAGACCGTATCGCCGTGATCCCGCGAGGCGACACGATTGATGACGACCTGGGCCACGGCGAGCTTGTCGGCGAAATTGCTGCCGCGGGCCTCGAACCAGACGGTCTGGGCGAGGCAGGCGAGCTCCTGCTCGTAGACCGTGCGGTCGGTGGTCGGGTCCTGCTCGATGCCGAAGAAGGCGAGGAACAGCGTGTGCAGCACGGCTTTGGCGGGGGCGGTGATCATGTCCCGGTCTCCGTCGCGGCGCCCGACGTGCATGGTGACGGGCAGCGTGATCGTCCGGGTTTAGAGTGCCGTGTCGCTCCACTGCTGTTCTGGTTAACATGCGTTAGGACATCGTATTGGATGACAGGCAGGAAACCATAGCGATCCCCGATGGCCCCGACGTCGTTCGGCTCGCAGCCGATACAGGCGACCTTATCGGCCGGATCGAGGCTGGCTATTCCCGCGAAGTCGCGGATGGTCCGGGTGGCAGATTGTGCAGGCATGGCAATTTCCGTTGATCGGGTCTGCGCACCCATTGGCAAGCACGGGGCCAAGTTATCTCTTTTTAAACATTTCAATGATTTGAATATGGGACCGCCCAGTCTCCGCAACGATGAATCCCATGTTGCGCTGCAAATTGCAAAGCATTCAGCGCACGCGGCAACCCCGACGGCAGACGCCGGACATCGGGCGGCCCTACTCGACAGGCTCGCCGGTTGCCGATCGGAACTCGACAAAGTCGATCAGCACGACATTCACGTCGACGACCACCGGTTCATCCAGATCGTTCGCCAGCAGGGTCTGGAAGATGTCGATGCTGCGTTGCGCGTCGGCGAGATGGTCGCGCGTCGCGAACATGTCGATGCTCACGAGGAGCACGTCGTCCCGATAGGCGACGCTGACGTCCTCGAGCCGGCGCAGGCCGGCGGTCGAACGGCTGCCGGTGATCATCGCGCTGTTCTTGACGTAGAGCCGGACGACCCGGTTCTTCACGTAGATCTCGCGCAACGTCTCGTAGAGGTAGGGCACCAGCAGGAAACTCGTGACGACGACCACGGCGATGGCGACGAGCGCCTTGCGCCAGTTGCCGTAGCGCTGGCTGGTGAAGACCAGGGCGGCGACGACGATGATGCCGAGCAGGTTGGTCAGGAACAGCAGGAAGGATCCGGAGGCGATGTCGGCACCACCGGCGAGCAGGCCGAATTCGCTGACGGTCGTGCCGGTCTCGGTGGTCGCCTTGCCGCCGAGGGAAAGTCCGATCCCGGTCACCGCCAGGGGCGGGACCAGCGCCACGGCGATGGCGACACCGGCGATCGAGCCGGCAATGCTCCGGCGGGTCTGGGCGAAGGCACCGGCACAGCCGGCTGCGAGCGCCACGCCCAGATCGAGCATCGAAGGCGCCGTGCGGGCGAGGATCTCCGTGCCCGCGATGCGGACCCCGAAGACCCAGACGCCGAACCAGGCGATGGCCACGACCAGCAGCATTCCGGCGAAAATCGTCACCAGGGAAACGGCGACCAGGTGCCGGTTCAGGCAGGCGATGCCGAAGGCCACGCTGACGATCGGCGCCATCAGGGGAGCAATGATCATGGCGCCGATGATCGTCGGCGCGCTGTCGGCGATGAGCCCCAGAACCGCGATGACCGATGCGAGGCCGAGCATCAGGAAG
>CAZGUW010000439.1:0-3224 GCA_964528705.1 uncultured Geminicoccaceae bacterium | reverse complement strand
TCACGGCCGATTCGACCACGCCCGGCAGGGCGTCGATCTCGCTCTCGACCTCCTTGGGATAGACGTTGTAGCCGCCCGAGATGATGAGGTCCTTGGCGCGGCCGACGATGGAGACGTAGCCGTCCTCGGCGATCCTGGCGATGTCGCCGGTGATGAAGAAGCCGTCGGGCCGGAACTCGGCCGCCGTCTTCTCGGGCATGCGCCAGTAGCCCTTGAAGACGTTCGGCCCCTTGACCTCGAGCACGCCGATCTCGCCCTTGCCCAGGACCTTGCCGGTCTCCGCCTCGGCGACGCGCACCTCGACGCCCGGCAGCGGCAGCCCGACCGTGCCGGCCCGGCGGTCGCCGTCATAGGGGTTCGAGGCGATCATGCAGGTCTCGGTCATGCCGTAGCGCTCGAGGATGCGGTGCCCGGTGCGCTCGAAGAAGGCCTGGTGCGTCTCGGCGAGCAGCGGCGCCGAGCCGGAGACGAAGAGGCGCATGGAGCGCGTCGCCTCGGGCGTCAGCCCTGCATGCGCCACGAGCCGCGTGTAGAAGGTCGGCACCCCCATCAGCGACGTCGCCCGCCCCATCAGGCCGATCACCTCGTCGGCATCGAAGCGGGTCCGCCAGATCATCGTCCCGCCGCTCAGCATGATCGTGTCGATGGCGACGAAGAGCCCATGGGTGTGGAAGATCGGCAAGGCGTGGATGAGCACGTCCGCCTCGGTGAAGCGCCAGTAGGCGACCAGCGTGGCGGCGTTGGAGAGGAGGTTCCGGTGCGTCAGCATGGCACCCTTCGAGCGCCCTGTCGTGCCCGAGGTGTAGAGGATGGCGGCGAGATCGTCGGCCGTGCGCGGCACGGTCTCGAACACCTCGCTCTCCCGTGCCGCCGCCTCGAGCAGGCTGCCGCTGCCGTCATTGCCGAGCGTTTCCAGCGCCGCCACGCCGGCCTCGCGCGCCACCGGCGCCAGGCTGGCCTCGCTCTCGGGCCGGCAGACGAAGAGCCGGGCCTCGGCGTCGCCGAGGAAATAGGCGATCTCGGCCGGGGTGTAGCCGGCATTGAGCGGCAGGTAGACCGCCCCGGCGCGCAAGGAGGCGAGAAAGACGGCCACGGCCTGCCAGGGCTTCTCGACCTGCGCGGCGACCCGGTCGCCAGGAGTGACGCCCCGCGCCACGAGGAGGTTGGCGATCCGGCCGGCGAGCGCGAAGGTCTCACCATAGGTGATCTCGCTGCCGTCGGCGAGCACGAAGAGCGCCTTCTTCGGGTCGGGGACCGCCGCTTCGAGGGCGCTGTAGAGATCGTCACTCATGACCGGCAACCGCTGACTCATGTTGGGGGGGCTCGCGTTGAATGGACTTGCGGACGAGGCGCCGCACGGCCGGCGAGACGGCGATCTTGCCCTCGTTCGCATAAGCCTCGTGATGACGCTCGATCTGCCTTGGATCGTAGAGGTAGTTGACCATCAGCCCGTGCGATGCCGCAAGCGCCTTGGCCGAGCCGTCGGCGAGAAAGTTGATCCGCTCGAGCCTCGCACCATTGCCGAGGTGGAAGCGCGCCACCGGGTCGGTCGGCGTGCCGTGCCGCGTCAGCGACTGGTGGAAATAGCCGGCACCGAGGGCGAGGAGCACCGGCCGGGCCGCCGCTACCGTGGCCTCGTCCGCCGTCCAGCCCGGATCGTCCAGCTCGTCGAGCAGCGCCCGGTCGCTGGCGGTCAGCACGGCGGGCCCTTCCTTGCCGCGCTCCTGGTCGAGCCAGGCCCTGAAGCCCGGCACCGGCGAGAGGGTGACGAAATTGTCGAGCCCCGGAAAGTCGCGCGCCAGCTCCTCGACCACCTGCTTGATGAGGAAATTGCCGAAGGAGATGCCGCGCAGGCCCTCCTGGCAGTTGGAGATCGAATAGAAGACGGCCGTCGTTGCCCGCTTCGGATCGAGCGGCTCACGTTCCTCGGCGAGGATCGGGCCGATGGCCGAAGGCGTCTCCCCGGTCAGCGCCACCTCCACGAAGATCAGCGGGTCGTCGACCAGGGCCGGGTGGAAGAAGGCGTAGAGCCTGCGGTCGGCAGGGTCGATGCGCCGCCGGAGGTCCTCCCAGCCATTGATCCGGTGCACGGCCTCGTAGCGGATGATCTTCTCGAGCACGACCGCCGGGGTCGACCAGTCGATGCGGCGAAGCACGAGGAAGCCGCGGTTGAACCAGGACGAGAAGAGATGCCGGAAATCATGGTCGACGGCAGCCAGCTCCGGGCGCTCCTTCAGCTCGCGCAGGAGGTCGGTGCGCATCGCGACGAGCGCCGCCGTGCCGCCCGGTGCCCGGTTCAGCCGGCGGATAAGCTCCTGCCGGCGCGGCTCGGAAACGTCGTGCAGGCGCAGCGCCCTGGCGTCGTCCGGCTGCTCGATGAAGGCCCTGGCCGCTTCCGCCAGAGGCCCGGGCGCGGCGCCGAAGCGCTCGGCGAGGATGCTGAAGAAGCCGGCACGCGCCTCGCGGTCGAGCTCGGCATAGCCATCGAGCAGGCTCGCCGCCACCGCCACGCCAGAAGCCTCGCCGCGCCCGCTGACCAGCGTCTCGGCGAGCTCGGCGAGGTCGGCGTCGGTCGCCGCCCGACCCTGGCCCCGATCGATGATCGACCGGCCGCGCTCGACGATGGTGCCAAGCAGATCGTTGAAGAAATAGCTGTTCAAAGGGCTACCCCCATCATCTGGCCGGGCAGCCAGGTGGCGATGCCCGGGAAGAAGCAGAGGATGATGATGCCGAGCATCATGCAGATGACATAGGGCATGGCACCTTTGAGGATAGTCGGCAACGGGATGTCCGGCGCTATGCCGTTGATGACATAGAGGTTGAGCCCGACCGGCGGCGTTATGAGCCCGATCTCCATGTTGATCGTCAGCACCACGGCGAACCAGTAAGGGTCGAAACCGGCCTGGATGATGATCGGCAAGAGGATCGGCGCCGTCATCAGGATGACCGCGACCGGCGGCAGGAAGAAGCCGGCGATCAGCAGGAAGATGTTGACGAAGAGCAGGAGCACCCAGCGATTGACCTCGAGATCGGCGATCCACATCGCGATCGACTGGGTGACGAAGAGCGACGAGAGGGCGAAGGCGAAGAGCTCCGAAGCGCCGATGATCATCATGATCATGACGGATTCGCGCAACGTCGAGCGGAAGATGTCGATGAGCGGCCCCGGCCGCCACATCCGGTAGATGACCACCGCCAGCACGATGCAGAAGAGCGCTCCCGCA
>CAZGUW010000438.1:0-3246 GCA_964528705.1 uncultured Geminicoccaceae bacterium | reverse complement strand
GCCCGGGTCGGCGGCAGGCGCTTGCGGCCGCCGAGGTGGTCGTAGAGGAAGAGGCCGAGGCGGATCAGCCAGGCCGGGCGCTGCTCCCGGCTGTGCGGCAGGACGAAGCGCATCGGCCAGATGATGTGCGGAGCGGCGGCGAGCAGCACCTCGCGCTCGATCAGCGCCTCGCGGACGAGGCGGAACTCGTAATATTCGAGGTAGCGGAGCCCGCCATGGACGAGCTTGCCGGAGCGCGAGGAGGTGCCCCAGGCGAGGTCCTCCATCTCGCAGAGGACCACGCTGAGGCCGCGGCCGACGGCGTCGCGGGCGATGCCGGCGCCGTTGATGCCGCCGCCGATCACGAGAAGGTCGATGACCTGTTCCGTCATCGGCAGCAGCACTCCGTCAGCAGGGGTTGAGGAAGGGTTCGCCCGCCCGCCAGCGGCGGATCTCCTCGGCGACCATGGCGGCGGCGATGCGCACGGTGGTCGTGGACGCGCCGGCGATGTGCGGGGTCAGGGTGACGTTCGGGAGCTTCAGGAGCGGGGAATCCGGCGGCGGCGGCTCCTGCCAGAAGGTCTCGAGCATGGCGCCCCGCAAGTGCCCGGATTCGAGCGCCTCGCAGAGGTCGGGATAGTTCACCATGGGCCCGCGGGCCGTGTTGATGAACCAGGCGCCGGGCTGCATGGCAGCGAACTGGGGAGCGGCGAGAAAGCCACGGGTCTCGTCGGTGACGCGGGCGTGCAGGCTGACGACGTCGGATCGCTTCAGGAGGTCGTCGAGGTCGGTCATGATGACGCCGGCGGCGGCATCCTCCGGCGACAGCGTCTTGTAGGGGTCGGCCACGAGGATGCGGCAGCCGAAGGGCAGGAGCAGCTTCACCACGCGGGTGCCGATCTGGCCGTAGCCGATGAGGCCGACGGTGAGCTCGGAGAGCTCGGGGCCGGTGAGGTCGGCGCGGTAGAGGTCGCCGCGCCAGATGCCCTGGCGGAGCGCCTCGTGGCCGGCGCGCATCAGGCGCGTCTCCATGAGGATGGCGCCGATGGTGAACTCGGCCACGGCGGAGGCGTTGCGGCCGGGGGCGTTGACGACCTGGACGCCGCGGGCGGCGCAGGCGGCGCGGTCGATATTGACGGGGCCGCCGCGGCTGACCGCGATGAGGCGGAGGTTCGGGCGGCGCTCGAGGATCGAGGCGGAGACGGGGGCGAGGTGGGTGACCAGCACCTCGGCGTCGCCGATCATGGCAGCGATCTGGTCAGGTTCGCCCATGAACTCCTTGAGCCCGGCGAACTCGCCCGTGTCGCAGGCATTGACGAAGGGCTCGTCCGGCCAGGCGAGCTGATGCAGCTGGCAGTCGAGGCCGTCCTTCGGCAGGGCTGCCTCGAAGACCTCGGGAGCCATGAAGCGGTCGCCGATGATCGAAACGCGGGTCATGGCCGCTCCACACTTGCAAGCTCGCGCCAGATGTCCGGCATCGCCTCGCGGGTTTTCCGATAGACCGGGAAGAGCCGGTCATAGAGGGCCGTGAGCTCGGGGTCCGGCTGGACGGTGTCGCCGAGCGTCGGCGTCACCCAGCTTGCGGCACAGCTCGCCATGTCCGGAAAGAGGCCGATGGCGCAGGCGGCCATCATGGCTGCCCCGGCGGCCCCGGCCTCTTCGCGGCTGCTCTCGCGGAGCGGCACGCCAAGGGCACTCGCCATGATCCGCTTGAAGGCGCGCGAGCGGGCAGCACCCCCGGCGATGCGGATCTCCTCGGGCACGTGGCCCATCGCGGCGTAGCAATCGCGGGCGGCGAAGGCGAGGCCCTCGTAGACGGCGCGGACGAGGTCGACGAGTCCCGTCCGGGTCGACAGCCCGGTTAGCATGGCGCGGGCGTCGCTGTCGACGAAGGGGCCGCGCTCGCCCGCCTCGAGGATGTAGGGATGGTAGATCGCGGCCCCCGGGCGGCCGTCGAGCACGCGGCCGTCGAGCAGCTCCAAGGCCTCGCGGCGGCCGGCATCGACACCGAAGAGGGATGCTGCCTCGCGCACCCGGTCGGTGATCCAGTCGACATTGATGGTGGCGGCCATGTTGGACTGCATCTGCACGACCGAGCCCGGCACCGGGAAGGGCATGGTGTAGCCGGAGGGCACAGGCGCCAGCTCGACCTGCCCGGCATCGGGCACGAAGCGCATATGCATGCCGGTGGAGCCGACGATGGAGCAGCCGACCCGGCGCTCGGCGTCGTAGATGCCGGCACCCAGGGCCGTGCAGACGACGTCGAGGAAGCCGAGGGCCACGGGCGTCCCGGCGCGGAGCCCGGTGGCGGCGGCGGCCTCGTCGGTCAGCGGATGGGTCGTGGTCGAGCCGTCGAGCATCGGCGGCAGGAGGTGGCGGAGGTCGCCGAGATCGAGGGCATCGAGCACTTCGTCCGCATACTCGCGGGTGCGGAAATTGCCGAAGGTGAAGGTGCCCTCGGAGCGATCGGTGGCGCGCACGCCGGTGAGCTGCAAATGCAGCCAGTCCTTGCAGTGGAAGGCGGTGGCGGCGCGCGCCAGGGTCTCGGGCTGGTGCCGCCGGAGCCAGAGGAGGTGGGCGTTCTGCTGGCAGGCGTTGAGGCCGCAGCCGGTGAACCGGTAAGCAGCCTGGCGCGCACCGGAGCGCTCGAGCTCGTCGACGATCGATGCGGCCCGGCTGTCGAGCCAGAGCCAGCCCGGTGCGACGGGCTCGCCCTGGTCGTCGATCAGCCAGGTGCCGTCGCCCTGGCCGGTGACCGCGAGGGCGGCCGTCCGGCGCGGCAGGTCCGAGACCTCCTCGCCCAGAAGGCGCAGGACCTCGGCGGCGGTGGCCCAGGTGCGGGCCATGTCCTGCTCGGCGACGCCGCCCGGCCGTTCCTCGTAGACATTGGGCCGGGCCGCCACGGCCACCTGCCGGCCGGCCGTGTCGAAGGCCACGGCCTTGATCACCGAGGTGCCGGCATCGAGACCGACGATCAGCTCCCCTGCCCCGTTCAAGAGGGTGCCTCCGAGCCGTGAAAGAGCGCCCGGCCGTCCTCCGCGTCGAAGAGATGGACCGCACGGAGCGGCACCTCGACGGCGATCTGGCCACCGAGCCGGGCCGGCACCTCGCCCTCAGCCACGACGATGCACTCCGTGCCGCCGATCTCGACGCCGAATCGGGTCTGGTCGCCGAGCCAGCTGTGGCTGGTGACGACACCCTGGACGGCACCGGCGCGATCGCCGAGGCGGAGGCGATGCGGGCGCATGCCCAGATGGACGCGCGCCC
>CAZGUW010000437.1:0-3264 GCA_964528705.1 uncultured Geminicoccaceae bacterium | reverse complement strand
TTTGATCCGAGAAAGTGGGTGCTTTGATCCGAGTTTAGAGACCCTCTTTTCGACAAAATAGTGAGCGTTTTCAACATATTAAATTTCGCACTCCGCCCGCCTAATATATATTTAATATACATTTAATACACACCCTGTGTTGTGGATAATTTCAGAGATTTCAAGGAAGGTGAAACGACACATTTAGCGACCAATCGGTAGCTGCGACCACCGATCTCCTCGACATCTCGGCTACAGCTTCGTAAGCGTCCGGCGACGGGCGCGGCAGAGGTGTCTTGACGGTGACGGGCTGGGTCAGGCAGCGGCGGCGGCGTGCGGCGGGGAGGCCCAGGTCCAGGGTAACAGGTCGTCGATCCGGTTGATGGGGTGGTCGGCGATGGAGCCGAGGACGTTGCGCAGATAGGCTTCGGGGTCGAGGTCGTTGAGGATCGTTGTCTGGATGAGGGTGTAGAGGATGGCCGCGCGACGGCCGCCGCTGTCGGAGCCGGCGAAGAGGTAGTTCTTGCGGCCCAACGCCAGCGGCCGGATGGCCCGCTCGGCGGCGTTGTTGGTCATCTCCAGGCGGCCGTCGGCGGCGAACCGACTGAACGCTGGCCAGCGCGACAGGCTGTAGCGGATCGCGACCGCGAGCGAGCTCTTGCGGCTGATGCTGGCGAGGGCAGCGTCGAGGAAGTCCTTCAGGTCCGTGAGCAGCGGTAGCGAGCGCTCCTGGCGCACGGCGTGGCGCCGTCCGGGGGCGTGGCCGTTGATCTGGGCTTCGATCTCAAACAGCGCGGCGATCCGTTTCAACGCCTCGTTGGCGATCGCCGAGCCGGTGGCGGCATGGACCTCGAACAGCTTCCTGCGGGCGTGTGCCCAGCACGCGACCTCGACCAGGCGCGCCTCGCCGGTCGTGGCGGCGGGTGCGTAGAGGTGATCGAAGCCGGCGTAGCCGTCGGCATGGAGGAAGCCCTGGCAGTCTTCGAGCAGCGTGCCGGCGTGCTCGCCCTTGCGATCCGGCGCGTAGAGATAGCTGACCGCCGGCGGTGCCGGTCCGCCCCACGGGCGCTCGTCCCGCACCAGCACCCACAACCGGCCGGTCTTGGTCCGGCCGCGTCCAGGATCGAGCACCGGCACCGGGGTGTCGTCGGCATGGAGGGCGGTGCCGGTGCGGACATGGCGAGTGATGGCTGCGGCCAGGGGCTCCAGCAGGAACGCCGCCTGGCCGACCCAGTCGGCGAGGGTGGAGCGCTCGAGCTCGACCCCGGCTCGGCCATAGATCACGCTCTGGCGGTGCAAGGGCAGGTGGTCCGCGTACTTCGCCACCAGCACGTGAGCAAGGAGGTTCGGGCCCGGGCGGCCGCGCTCGATCGGCAGCGATGGTGCCGGCGCCTGGGTGATGGTCTCACAGGCCCGGCAGCTCAGCTTGGGCCGGACGTGGACCACCACCTTGAAGTGCGACGGCACGTACTCCAGCACCTCGCGCTCGTCCTCGCCGAGCCGGGTGAGCACGCTGCCGCCGCACTCAGGGCAGGCCGATGCCGGCTCGTGCACCACCCGCTCGCGCGGTAGATGCGCCGGCAAGGGCTGGCGACCTCGGGGACGACGTGCGCCGCTCCTGGCCACGTGCCGGGCCCCGACCGCGCCCTCGCGAGCCTGCTGCTCGGCCTCCTCCTCCTCGAGATCACCGATGAGTAGGTCGAGCTGCTCGATCCGCTCCGAGGAGCGGCCGAAGCGGGCGCGCTTCATGAGTGCCAGCGTCGCGCGCAGCTTCTCGATGTGGAGCGTCTTGGCGTGGATCTCGGCATCGCGGGCCGCGAGCTCGCGGTCCTTGGCGGCGAGCGCCTCTTGCAGCGCGGCCGCGAACGCACGCAGGGCTGCGGGATCAGACGGCAGGGAGGCGGTTGCCGACGGCATCCCTTCCTCTACCACAATGCGACTGCCATGCCGACAAAAAGATTGCTAAATCAGTTGCTTATCAGACCGCCACGGGCCGTGCGGGCAGCGCCGGCGCCACCGTCCGCCGCCAGTCGATCGCCTCGATCAGCAGCGCCAGCTGCGCCGGTGTCAGGGCCAGCGCGCCATCGACGATCGGCTGCCAGACGAACCTTCCCCGCTCCAACCGCTTGGCGAACAGGCATAGACCCGAGCCGTCCCAATACAGGATCTTCAGGTAGTCGCCGCGCTTGCTGCGGAACAGGAAAAGGTGGCCCGAGAACGGATCTCGGGCCAGCACCGAGGCCACCTTGGCAGAGAGCCCGTCGAAGCCGTAGCGCATGCTGACCGGCTGGCAGGCCAGATACACCTTGGTGCCGGGCGCCACCTGGATCATGCGTGCCGCTTCAGCGCGCTCAGCACGCGACCCAGCGCCCGCGTGTCGACCGAGGCGTCGACCCGAACCCGGGCACCACTTGGCAGGTCGATCTCGATCGCACCTGGCCGGGCCTCCAGGTCGAGCGCCCGGCGGGGTTCATTCGGCCGGAGCCCGTCTCCGGCGCTGGGCATCTGGGCGAGCAACGTCGGCCCGCCGTCGTGGCCGCGTTCGAGCACGCCGATCGGCACCAGGTCGGCAGTCTCCACCGCTGCAAGGCCGCCGCCGAGCTGCTCTGCTTCGGCCTCGCGCTTCCACTTGAACAGAAGATTGGCGTTGATGTCGTAGCGCCTGGCCACTACCGAAACCGACGCTCCAGACGCGCTCGTCTCCTCGACGATCCGGCGCTTCTGATCGACCGTCCACCTGCGCCGACCCTGACGCTCGCTCACTCGGACCCTCCACCATGGTGTCCACCATCGCCTTGGTGGACACCATCACCCCAAGACCCGAGCCTCTACATGGGATCGCTTCCCACCAACAGGCGCCCGAGCCCGGACGCTTACCAGCGGTCGACGCTGCGCGAGCGGCTCGAGGAGCTTGCGACCCAGCGCCGCCGCTTTGGCTATCGGCGCCTGCATGCCCTGCTGTGCCGCGAGGGCTGGCGCGTGAATCACAAGGCGGTGCACCGGATCTATGTCGAGGAGCGCCTGCAGGTACGCCGGCGCAAGAGGAAGCGCCTGGCCAGGGCCCTGCGCCAGGCCATGCTGGTGCCGCAGGCGCCGAACCAGCGTTGGTCGATGGACTTCCAGCACGATCTGCTGGCGACTGGCCAGCGGTTCCGCAGCCTCAACATCGTCGACGACTTCTCGCGCGAGTGCCCGGCGATCGAGGTCGACACCTCGCTACCCGGCGTCCGTGTCGTGCGGGTCCTGGACCGCCTGGCCGAGACCCGCGCGCTGCCGGAGGAGATC
>CAZGUW010000436.1:0-3277 GCA_964528705.1 uncultured Geminicoccaceae bacterium | reverse complement strand
AGCTCGTGCCGGTGATCATCGACCCGGACCCGAGGCGCCGCCTGGCCACCCTTGCCGCCGCCTTCTACCCCGGCCAGCCGGCCTTCACCGCCGGCGTCACCGGCACCAACGGCAAGACCTCGATCGCCAGCTTCACGCGGCAGATCTGGGACCGGCTCGGGATTCGGGCCGCCAGCCTCGGCACGCTCGGCCTCGAGGGGCGCGGCCGCTGGCCCAGCGTCTCGCTGACCACGCCGGACGCGGTGACCCTGCACCGGGTCGCCGCCGAGCTGGCGCGGGGCGGGGTCGGCCATCTGGTCGTCGAGGCGTCGAGCCACGGCCTCGACCAGCAGCGCCTCGCCGGGCTCGACATCCATGCCGCCGCCTTCTCGAACATGAGCCGCGACCATTTCGACTATCACGGCAGCTATCACGACTACTTCATGGCGAAGCGGCGGCTGTTCACCGAGTGCCTGGTGCCGGGCGGCACGGCGGTGCTCAACGCCGACAGCCCCGAGTTCCCGACGCTCGTCAAGATCTGCAACAAGCGCGGCTGCCCGGTCGTTTCGTTCGGCGAGGCGGGCGAGGACCTGAAGCTTCTGGGCCGCAAGCCGGAGCTGACCGGTCAGGTGCTCGAGATCGCCGTCAACGGCCTCACCCATCGCTTCCGCACCGGCCTCGTCGGCGCCTTCCAGGCGCACAACGTGCTGGCCGCCCTCGGTCTCGCAGTGGCCGGCGGGGCACCGCTCGAGCAGGCGATCGAGGCCCTTGCCGAGCTGCGGGGCGCTCCCGGGCGCATGCAGCTCGTCGTCCGTCATCCGAGCGGTGCCCCCGCCTTCGTCGACTACGCCCACACGCCCGACGCGCTGGCCAAGGCGCTCGAGGCGCTGCGGCCGCACACCAGGGGCCGGCTGCATGTCGTCTTCGGTGCCGGCGGCAACCGCGACAAGGGCAAGCGGCCGCTGATGGGCGAGGTGGCGGCCGAGCGGGCCGACCGGGTCTGGGTCACCGACGACAATCCGCGGAACGAGGACCCGGCGACGATCCGCCGGCAGATTCTGGAGCCGCTCGCCGGCCGCGCCGGCAAGGTCACCGAGATCGGCGACCGTTCGGTGGCGATCCGCACCGCCTTCGCCGGCCTCGAGCCCGGCGACGTGCTGCTCGTCGCCGGCAAGGGCCACGAGCAGGGCCAGATCGTGGGCGACGAGACCCTGCCGTTCGACGACGCCACCGAGCTGCGGACGGCGCTCGCCGGGCTGGAGAGTGCGGCATGAGCATGGTCACGCTGAGGCCCTTGTGGGAGGCGGTGGATGCCGCCGCCGCGACCGGCGGCCGGAGCCGCCGCGACTGGCATGCCTCCGGGGTCTCGATCGACAGCCGGAGCGTGGGTAAGGGCGATCTCTTCGTTGCTCTGGCCGGCCCCAACCGCGACGGCCACGGTTTCGTCGCCCACGCGCTTCGCCAGGGTGCCGCGGCCGCCGTGGTAACGCGGCGTCCGGAGGACGTCGACGAGGATGCGCCGCTCCTCGTCGTCGACGACACGCAGGGCGCGCTCGAGGGGCTCGGTCGGTTCGGCCGGGCGCGCAGCGCGGCCAAGGTGGTCGGCATCACGGGCAGCGTCGGCAAGACCGGCACGAAGGAGGCGCTCCGCCACGTGCTCGCCGGCTTCGGCCGGGTGCATGCGAGTGCCGCGAGCCACAACAATCACTGGGGCGTGCCGCTCACCCTCGCCAACCTGCCGCCGGATGCCGAATTCGCCGTGGCCGAGCTCGGCATGAACCACGTGGGCGAGATCGAGGCGCTGACGGGCATGGTCCGGCCGCATGTCGCGGTGATCACCGCCATCGCACCCGCGCATCTCGCCTTCTTCGCCGACACGACCGAGATCGCCCGGGCCAAGGCCGAGATACTGACGGGCCTCGAGCCCGGCGGCACGGCCATCGTCAACGGCGACACGCCGCATGCCGATCTCCTGATCGAGGCGGCCCGGGAGCGGGCAGGGCGGGTCGTCGTCTTCGGCACGCGGCCCGACGCCGACGTCCGGCTCGTCGCCCTCGACCTCGAGCCCAGCGGCAGCCGGCTCACCGTGGCGCTCGACGGCCGCCGGCTCGAGCTGGCGCTCGCGGCACCGGGCCGGCACTGGGCGATGAACAGCCTCGCCGTGCTCGCCGTCGCCGACTGCCTCGGCCTCGACCTGGCGCAGGCGGCGGCCCGGCTCGGCGAGGTGCGGCCGCTGGCCGGCCGGGGCGGGCAGCGCCTGCTCTCCTGGCAGGGCGGCCGGATCCGCCTCCTGGACGAGAGCTACAATGCCAACCCGGCCTCGGTGACGGCAGCACTCGACGTGCTCGGCAGCCAGGAGGGGCGGCGGATCGCGGTGCTCGGCGACATGCTCGAGCTGGGCGATGAGGCCGGCCTGCTGCATGCCGGGCTGGCGCATGCGGTGCTGGCGGCCGATGCGAGCAAGGTCTTTCTGGCGGGACCCTTGATGCGCGAGCTCTTCGATGCCCTGCCGGCGTCCCGGCGCGGTGCCTGGGCGGCGGACAGCCGGGCCCTGGCGCCGCTGGTCGTGGCGGCCCTCGAGCCCGGCGACGTGGTCCTGGTCAAGGGCTCGCTCGGCAGCGCCATGCGGCATGTGGTCGAGGCGCTCGACGGGGCGGCGACGCCGTCCGCGACACCGGCGGGGGGGCGCGGCCGGTGATCCTCTATATCCTCCTGCCGTTCGCCGACCAGATCTCGGTCCTCAACGTCTTCCGCTACATCACCTTCCGGAGCGGCGGGGCGGCGATGACCGCGCTCCTGATCAGCTTCATCTTCGGTCCGGCGGTGATCCGCTGGCTGAAGAGGAAGCAGCGCGAGGGCCAGCCGATCCGCGAGGACGGGCCGGAATCGCATCTGCTGACCAAGAAGGGCACGCCCACCATGGGCGGCATGCTCATCCTGATCGCCATCGCCGTCTCGACCCTGCTCTGGGCCGATCTCGCCAACGGCTATGTCTGGGTCGTGCTGGTGGTGACGCTCGGCTTCGGCGGGATCGGCTTCGCCGACGACCTGATGAAGCTGACCAAGCGCTCCTCGGCCGGCATCAGCGGGCGGATGAAGCTCTTCCTGCAGGGGACCATCGCCCTGGTGGCGACCGTGGTGCTCATGCAGCTGACACCCGCGCCGCTCGACACCTCGCTGGCCCTGCCGTTCTTCAAGGACCTCTTGATCCCGCTCGGGCTCTTCTTTCCGCTCTTCGGCATGCTGGTGATCGTCGGCGCCTCGAACGCGGTGAACCTCACCGATGGGCTGGACGGGC
>CAZGUW010000435.1:0-3281 GCA_964528705.1 uncultured Geminicoccaceae bacterium | reverse complement strand
ACGGCCTCGTCGACGAGGTGAAGTCCTACAAGGATATGGGCTATCTCGACTTCAAGCTGAAGATCGGCGGTGCCCCTCTGGCTGAGGACCTGCAGCGCATCGAGGCCGTGATCGGCGTCGCCGGCAGCGGCGCCCATGTCGCCGTCGATGCCAATGGCCGCTTCGACCGCGACACGGCCATCGCCTATGCGAAGGCGCTCGAGCCTTTGGGCCTCCTCTGGTACGAGGAGGCCGGCGACCCGCTCGACTACGCGCTGCAGGCCGAGCTCGCCCCCCACTACGAACACGCGATGGCCACCGGCGAGAACCTCTTCTCGACCATCGATGCGACGAATCTCATCCGCTATGCCGGCATGCGCCCCGATCGCGACTGGCTGCAGTTCGACTGCGCGCTCTCGTACGGCCTCTGCGAGTACACCCGCACCCTCGCCATGCTCGACGCCCATGGCTGGTCCAGCCGCCGCGTCGTCCCGCATGGCGGCCACCAGATGAGCCTCAACATCGCCGCCGGCCTGCATCTCGGCGGCAATGAGAGCTATCCCGGCATCTTCCAGCCCTTCGGCGGCTTCGCCGACGGCATCAGGGTCGAGCAGGGCAGGGTGAGGCTTCCGGAGACCCCCGGCATCGGCATCGAGACCAAGGCCGGGCTCTATGCGCTGTGCAAGGAGCTGGTGGCGGGCTGAACCGCCCTCAGCCGCTGCCGTCGGCCGGGTTGCACGCGATGGCGATCTGCTTGCCGGTCAGGTCCGTCGGCGCCGTCGCCGTCGCCTGGTCCACCGTGCTGGTCGTCGCGGTGTCGAGGACCCGATAGCCGGCAGGGCAGAGCTCCGCCGCCTTCTTGTGGCAGACGCTCATCGGCGTCAGGGCGCCATAGCAGCCGACGAGATACTGGAGCCCGCCATCCGGGCCGGTCATCTCGCTGACCCTGGCGCAGCCGCCAAGGAGAAGGACGAGGACGAGGAGAAGCCGCATGGCGCCGGATCCGCTATGAAGGAGGTGCCACCGCCCTAGCGGCTTTGCCGCCACCGGACAAGCCAGCGAGGAAGGGGAAGCCGGCATGTCGACAGAAGCGATCGAGCAGCTCCGCGCCATCTGCCTCGCCTAGCCGGAGGCGACCGAGAAAGAGGCCTGGGGCGACCCCACCTTCCGGGTGCGGGACCGGATCTTCGCCATGCCGAAGCGCGGCGACGGCCGTCTTTCCTTTTGGTTCAAGGCCCCGCCCGGCAGCCAGGAGATCCTGATCGGCGCCGCCCCAGACACCTTCTTCCGCCCGCCCTATGTCGGCCACAAGGGCTGGGTCGGCATGCGCCTCGACAATGCTCCCGACTGGAGCGAGGTCGAGACCCTCGTCCGCCGCAGCTACCGCCTGACCGCCCCGAGGCGCCTCGCCACCGGCGTTTCCGAGTGACCGGCGCCGGGCCCGATCAGTCTCCGCGCCACGCGCGGGCAGGTCCGTCGAACACTCAGCCGCCGAGCGGTTTGGAATTGGCCGCGAGGAATGCGGCGTAGCCCGACTCGTCTATGGTGCCGGCTGCCAGTGCCAGCACGACATGCGCCGCCTCTGCTTCATCGGCAGTGAAGACATGCCCATTCAGCTCGAGGAAGAGGATACCGAGCAGAAAGCCCGTGCGCTTGTTGCCATCAATGAAGGGATGATTGCGGACAATAGCCGTCGTGTAGAGTGCCGCGAGCTCCACAATGCCGACCGTGCCGTCGTATGCGGCCCGCTGTCGCGGCCTGGCCAGGGCCGAATCCAGCAAGGCCCGATCTCGCACGCCGGCCGGCCCGCCATGCAGCTTCAGGAGCCTTTCGTGCAGGGCCAGCGCTTCTGCCGGCTCGATCCAAACCAGGACCGCCTCACTTGGCCAGGATACGCAGCGTGTTGCGGTATCGCTCGATGATCCCTTCGGCCTTCGCCATCTTCTCCGCGAAGCCGGGCTCGTAAGGCGTCAGGTGATAACCACCGTCGGCCGTCTCGGTCAGATAGACGACGTCGCCATCCCGCGTCTCGAGATGCCGAACCACCTCCTTGGGCAAGACGACACCGAGGGAATCTCCGAACTTGCGGACCTTGAGTTCGATCATCGAAGGGCTCCCGCCATGTGGCCCCAGATGTGGCAGTGACAGGCCGCCCCTGCAAGCCGCCCCTACGCCGCCGCCCTCGGCCGCGAGCGCGCAAACACCTCCAGCGCGTCCTCCGCGCACGGCTCGATCGGCGTGAAATCCCGGTGCGCGATCCACTCCGGCCGCGTCGGCTTCCGGATATGGTTCGAGACCGCGCAGAGCGTCAGGTAGACGATCTTCCGGGGGTAGGGCGTGATGTTGGGCGGCGAGGCGTGCACGAGGTTGCCGTGGAACATCAGCACCGAGCCGGGCTTGCCGGTCGGCGCCACGATGCCGCCCTCCTCGACCAGCTCCGTGATCGTCGCCTTGTCCAGCGTCCACAAGGGATAGGAGGTCGTCGCCGTGTCGTGCCCTGCCGCGAGCACACCCTTCCTGTGGCTCTTGGGTATGAACATGAGCGGCCCGTTCACCGCCATCACCTCGTCGAGGAAGACGGCGATGTTCATGGCCCGGGGCTCCGGCATGCCGTCGTCCCTGGCCCAGGTGCCGTAGTCCTGGTGCCACTGCCAGACCTCGCCGTCGAAGGGCGCCTTCGCGTTGATCTTGAACTGGTGCATGTAGACCGGCTCGCCGAAGAGCTGGCTCACCGGCTCCACCAGCCTCGGGTGCCGGCCGAGCAGGCCGAAGGCCTCGTTGTAGGTGTGCGCCGCGAAGGCCGTCCGGGGGGCGCCCGTGCTCTCGCGCCAGACCTCCTCGCGCCCCGAGGCGTAGATCACCTCCGCCTCCGCCCGCAGCACCTCGACCTCCTCGGCCGAGAAGCACTCCGGCAGGAAGAGCCAGCCCTCGGTGTCGAATTCGGCGAGCTGCGCTTCGCTCAGACGCATGACCATTCCTCCCTCACACCGACCGCCCGTCCGGCGGGTCCGTCATTCTACCGCCACCGCCATGAACCACAAAGCCCGGCACTTGATCCGCCGGCCTGCCCGGCGCACTCTCCGCCGCGCCAGCCGAGGGAGGAAACCATGGCCACGTCGACCGAGCACCTGAAGACGGGCGTCTACCCGATCGCCCCCACGCCCTTTCACGCCAATGGCGACCTCGACCTCGACGGGCAGAAGCGCGTCCTCGACTGCATGATCGACCAGGGCGTGGACGGGATCTGCCTGCTCGCCAACTACTCCGAGCAGTTCCTCCTCTCCGACGACGAGCGCAACATC
>CAZGUW010000434.1:0-3289 GCA_964528705.1 uncultured Geminicoccaceae bacterium | reverse complement strand
GACTCGAACCCCCGACCCCATCATTACGAATGACGTGCTCTACCAGCTGAGCTACTGCGGCGTGCGGTGGGGAGATAGCCCGGCGGGTCGGTGCTGGGCAAGGGAAAAGGCGGCAGGGTGAGGGCGGTCAGCCGACGCTGCCGGCCGCCTTCACCGTGGCCTCGATCGGCGGCGGCGCCTTCAGGCCCTGGTCGGTGGCGCCGGTCCTGGAGCTCGGCGGCCCCTGGTCCTTGTCCTTCGGCTCCTTCGCCGGCTCCTCGACCTCGGTTGCCGGCTCGGCGGGCTCGCTGATACCGCGCTGGTCGTGGACCAGGACGACCGGCGCGCGCTGGTCGCGGAGCATCGGCGCCACCTTGGGCGGGCTGTCCCAGTGCACCGAATCAAAGCGGCCGGACGGGCCGAAGAGCTGCCACTCGGCGAGCACCTCGCCCGTGTCCTCGCAGACCCAGACCTTGTCGGCCGGCGCGTCGGCGGCCTTGGCCAGCCAGTCGCGCGCCTTGGCGTCGCCGCCGCCCGAGGCCCGCTCGTACTCGGCATAGAGCCGATAGGCGCCGGCCGTGGGCTCGAGCGTCAGCGCCTTGTCGAGGTGGCGCCTGGCGGTGTCCCAGTGCCGGGCGTTCATGGCGAGCTCGGCCATGACGAGCTGCGTCGTCAGGTGGTTCGGCACGAGCTTCTCGAGGCGCGCGAAGCGGCGCAGCCGCTCGTCCGCTGTCTCGTCCGGGACGAGGGCGGAATAGGTGGCGGCGAGGTCGGGGTGCGGCTCCAGCCGCCAGCAGTCCTCGAGCAGCCGCCGGGCGAGCCGGAACTTGCCCTGGCCGTTGGCGGCCTGGGCGGCGGTCACGGCCGCCGGCGCGAAGGTGGGGGCGAGCCCGGTCGCCCGGCGCGCCTGGGTCAGCGCTTCCCGATACTTCTTCTCGTCGACCGCGTCGACCGCCAGCATGTGGTTCATCAGCGCCCGGCGGCGGGTCGCCTCGGGGCCGCTCACCAGCTTCTCGCGCGCGAGGTCGTTCACGAGCTTGAGCGCGTCGCCCCATTTGCCGGCGCGGGTCAAGAGGTCGAAATAGGTGGTCAGCACCCAGGACGTGTTGGGGCTGCGCTCGTAGGCCCGCCGCGCCAGCTGCAGCGCCTCGGGCTGGTCGTTCCGCTTCACCGCGTCGGCGAGCAGGCCGCGAATGCCGAGGAACTCGGTCTGCGGCCGCTTCAGCATCTGGGTGAACTTGAGCTGGGCGACGTCCTCCTTGCCCTCGAGCTGGGCGGTCTGCGCCGAGAGCAGGAGGGTGGCGGCATTGGCCTGGAGCAGCTTCTCGGCCTGCCGCGTGTGGGCGCGCGCGCCCGTGACGTCGCCGGCGGCGGCGGCGATGAGGCCGTGGCTGAGCTCCTGGTAGCCCCGGATCTGCCGCTTCTGCTGGCGGTTGGAGCGCACGCGGCGCGGCAGCTGGGCGAGCCAGCGCCAGACCTCGTAGACGACGATCGCCGCCGCCGAGATGCCGGCGATGATGGCGACCGCGATGCCCACGGGCAGGACCGTGTCGGTCGCCTCCCAGCGAAGGACCACCTCGCCCGGGCTGTTGGCGAGCCAGACGGCGACCCAGGCGAGGGCGGCGGCAACGATAAGGAAGAGGATGAGTCTGATCATGGTCGGATGAACCTCGGTGCCGCGTCGCCGTCAGTTGACCGTTGCGGTGAGCAGGTCGCGGATCTGCGCGTCCAGCTCCGCCAGGGCGGCGACGGCCGCGGCGCGCGAACGGGCCTCGGCCAGCCACGCGTCGATCGCCGCCGGATCGGGGCCATCCGGCATGGTCTTCGTCGACTCGACCCGGCCGATCGCCGTCTCGAGGTCGCCCGCTCTGAGCGCTGCATCGGCCTCGCCGAGCAGGCCGGTGGCCGCCTCGCCGTCGGTGTCGCGATCGCGGACCTCGACCAGCCCGGTGATATTGCCGACGGTGCGCCCGAGCCATTCCGACCCGCCGATCGGTGCCGGGGCCTCCCGTGCCTCGAGGGCGACGAGGCCCTGCCTGAGCTCGTCGATCGTCGGCACGCCGGACGCCGCCGGCTCGAGGCTGGCAAGGGTGGCCTCGAGCCCGGCATCGCCGGTGCTCATGGCCCGCAGGCGATCCAGGGGATCGGCGAAGGGCTCGCCGGCCGTGATCGACTGGTCGATGTCGCGCACCAGGAGCGCCGCGGCCGCGGCCCGGTTGCGGGCGAGCTGCATGTCGTCGACCGTCGTCCGGAGCGAGGCGAGGTCGCCGCGGACGGCCTCGAGATCGCTCTCGAAGGCGGTCATGCCCTCGGCGAGCGCGGCGCGGGCGGCTTCGAGCTCCGCCGTGGCGGCCTGCCGCGCCGCCTCGACCGCCCCCTTGGTCTCCTCGATCGACGACTCGAGGCCCGTCGCCGTCTCGGTCCTTGCCGCCTCGAGCCTGAGCACCTCGCTGGCGAGGCGGTTGTCCAGGCTGGTCAGCGCCGCCTGCAGCGCCTCGAGCCGCTGCGCCTGCGCTTCCAGGAGCGGCACCGGATCGGTCGCGGCCTCGGCCGCGGCGACCAGCCCGTCCGCGGTCGCCGCGACGGCGTCGACCCGCTCGCCGAGGGCCGCGATGGCGGCCCCGTCGCGCGACGGAATCTCTTCGACCGCGGCAGCGACAGCCGTCTGGACCGTGCTCTCGAGATTGGCGGAAAGCTCACCCAGCGCGGCAAGCTGCTCGTTCGCCGCGGCCAGCTCGGTGGACGTCGCCGCGAGCCGTTCGTCGAGCGTCGACGTGCTGCTCTCCACCGCGGCGACACGCTGCTCGGCCTCGGGCGCCAGGGGCGGCGGGCCCTGCACGTAAGGCATGCCGAAGCCGACCAGCACCGCGCCGACGACACCGCCGACGATCCCCGGGATGTAGCCCCCGCCGCTCTTGGCAGGGGGTGGCGGTGGCGACTTCGCCGTGCTCGCGGCGGCGGGCGGCCTGGCAGCGGCACCTGCCGGCGAGCCGGCGGCAGCCGGCCGGTCGGGCTTCTCGCCGCTCTTGCCGGTAGTCGTCGGGGCGGGGGACGGCGCTGCGGCCGCCCGCGGCGGCGTCTCGACGGGCTTGCCGGTGGCCGCCGAGGCAGGCGAGCCGCCCGGCGTCGGGCTCTTGGCAGGCGTCGAGTCCTTGTTTGTTACGGGGCTATTCGCGGGGCCTGGTACGGGGCTGCTCGCAGCGCCTTTCGCGGGATTGCCCGTGGGCTTGTCGGCCGGGCCGGTCGATGCAGCGGCAGGCGAGGGCGAGCCGGTCGGGGACGCAGCACCGGCGGGCTTCGGTGGCTCGGC
>CAZGUW010000433.1:0-3341 GCA_964528705.1 uncultured Geminicoccaceae bacterium | reverse complement strand
CTCGGGGTCGGCCTCGCCGGCATCTGGCTCGGGCACTGGCCGGCGCCGATCGGCCTCTTGGTGGGCATCATGGCGGCAGCGCTTTTCGGTGGCATCTGGGGCTACATCCCAGGCTGGCTGCAGGCCCGGCGCGGCAGCCACACGGTCATCACGACCATCATGCTCAATTTCGTCGCCGCCTCCCTCATGACCTACCTCCTGGTCAACCCGCTGCGCCGCCCGGGGCAGCAGATCCCCGAGAGCATGACCTTCGACGAGCGCATGTGGCTGCCGCAGCTCTCCACCGTGCTACGCGATCTCGGCTACGACATCGGCCGCTCGCCCCTGAACGCAGCGCTCCTCATCGCCCTCGTCTGCTGCGTCCTCTACTGGCTCTTCATCTGGAAGACGCGCGCCGGCTACGAGATGCGCGTGGTCGGCCGGAGCGAGCCGGCCGCCGTCTATGGCGGCATCTCGCCGGCCCGGCAGATCATGATCGCCATGACGCTTTCCGGCGCGCTCGCGGGCCTCATGTCGCTGAACGAGGTGCTGGGCGCCCAGCACCGCCTGACCCTCGGCTTCACCGGCGGCTACGGCTTCGTGGGCATCGCCGTCGCCCTGATGGGCCGCAACCACCCGGTCGGCGTCATCCTTGCCGCCGTGCTCTTCGGCGCCCTCTACCAGGGCGGCTCGGAGCTCGCCTTCGACATGCCGAAGATCAACAAGGACATGGTGGTGGTGATCCAGGGGCTCGTCATCCTCTTCGCCGGCGCCCTCGAGCACATGTTCCGCCCCTGGCTCGAGGCCCGCTTCGCCCGGCCGGCCCTGCCCGCCGCGGCGGCCGCCTGAGCGATGGAGGAGTTCGCCACCCAGGCGCTGCTGCTGACCGCCAGCACCCTCCGGCTGGCCACGCCGCTCGTGCTCTGCGCCATGGCCGGGCTCTTCGCGGAGCGCAGCGGCGTGGTCGACATCGGCCTCGAGGGCAAGATGCTCGGCGCCGCCTTCGCCGCCGCTGCCGCCGCTGCCGTGAGCGGCTCGGCCTGGGTCGGGCTCATGGCGGCGATTGCCGTCTCCTGGTCGCTCGCCATGCTGCATGGTTTTGCCAGCATCACCCACAAGGGCGATCAGGTGGTCTCCGGCATGGCCATCAACATCGTCGTCGCCGGGCTCGGGCCGGTGCTGGCCGATGCGTGGTTCCGCCAGGCGGGGCGGGTGCCGGTGAGCGGCGAGGGGGCGCGCTTTCTGCCCATCGAGTTGCCCTTCGCCGAGGCGGCGCGCGGCATCCCGGTGATCGGCCCGTTCTACGCGGAAGTGGTGAGCGCCCATAACCTCCTCGTCTACGTCGCCGCCGTCTCCATCCCAATCGTCGCCTGGGTGGTCTACAAGACGCGCTTCGGCCTCCGCCTGCGGGCAGTCGGCGAGAATCCGAGTGCGGTCGACACGGCCGGCATCTCGGTCGACGGCATGCGCTACCGGGCGCTGATGGTGACCGGCCTGCTCGCCGGCATCGCCGGGGCCTATCTTTCGATCGCCCAGGGCGCCGGCTTCACCCGCGACATGAGCGCCGGCCGCGGCTACCTGGCGCTCGCCGCCCTCATCTTCGGCAAGTGGCGGCCCGTGCCCGCCGTCCTCGCCTGCCTCCTCTTCGCCTTCGCCGATGCGGTCCAGGCCCGTCTCCAGGGCGTCGAGCTGCCCGTGATCGGCGAGATCCCCACCCAGGCCATCCAGGCGCTCCCCTACCTTTTGACCATCCTGCTGCTGGCGGGCTTCGTCGGCCGCGCCGTGGCGCCCAAGGCAATCGGTCAGCCCTACGTGAAGGAACGATGAGCGATCTCGTCACGGCCGCCCGCGCTGTCCGCGAGCACGCCTACGCCCCCTATTCGCGCTTCCTCGTCGGCTGCGCCATCCGCACCGCGAGCGGTGCCGTCTTCACCGGCGCCAATGTCGAGAACGCGGCCTACCCCCAGGGCCTCTGCGCCGAGCGCTCGGCCGTGGCCGCCATGATCGCCGCGGGCGAGAACCGCATCGCCGAGGTCGTCGTGGTCGGCAATGGCGGTGAGCCCTGCGCCCCCTGCGGCGGTTGCCGCCAGCTGCTCCGCGAGTTCGCGCCAGGCGACACGCCCGTCCACATGCTGGGCAGCGAGGGTGGCCGGCGGACCGCCACTATGGGCGAGCTCCTGCCTTTCGCCTTCGGCCCGCTCGCGCTCGGCGCCGGGGTCTCAACCACGCCCACCGCCGCCGACCATCTGAAAAAGCGCTTCCCCGACGGCTTCCCGAAGATCGCCGTCATCCTCGGTTCCGGCCTCGGTGGCTTCGCCGACCGGCTCGAGGCCGTGACCGCTGTCGGCTATGACGAATTGGCCGGTTTTCCCCGCCCCTCGGTCGAGGGCCACGCGGGCCGGCTCGTGGTCGGCACCTGTGGCGGCGTGCCGGTCGCCACGCTGCAGGGTCGCGTCCATGTCTACGAGGGGCAGGGCACCGGTGCGCTGGCCACGATAATCCGCACGCTCAGCGAGCTCGGCGTGGCCGTGCTGGTCCTCACCAACGCCAGCGGTGCCATCGCCGCCATGATCCGGCCGGGCACGATCGCGCTCATCACCGACCACATCAACATGCTCGGCACGAACCCGCTGATCGGCCCCAATGACGAGCGGCATGGGCCACGCTTCCCCGACATGTCGGCGGTCTACGACGCAGCACTTCGCGAACTCGTCGAGGGCCAGGCGCGCGCGCTCGGGCTCGAGATCGCCGCCGGCGTGTACCTCGCGACCACCGGCCCCTCCTTCGAGACGCCCGCCGAGATCCGCGCCTTCCGCTCGCTCGGCGCCGATCTGGTCGGCATGTCGACCGTGCCGGAGGCGATCCTCGCCCGCCATTCGGGACTCCGGGTGCTGGGGCTTTCCGTCGTCACCAACACCGCCGCCGGCCTGCGCGATGCACCGCTCAGCCATGCCGAGACGCTCGCCATGGGGGCTGCCGCCGCCGGCGACCTCGAGCGCCTGCTCGCGGCCAGCCTGCCGGAGATTGCTGCCCATGCGGCTTGACCTCGATGAGATCCTCGCCGCGGCCGACGCCCGCCGCCTCGATCCTGCCCTGGCCCGCCGGCTCATCGGCCTCGTCGATCTCACCAGCCTCGCCGGCGACGAGACGCCGGACGCCATCACCGCGCTCGCCCGGGATGCCGTGGAGCACGGCGTCGCCGCACTCTGCATCCTGCCGGCCGCCCTGCCGGTGGCCGCACCGATCCTCGCCGGCAGCCCGGTCAGGCTTGCCACGGTCGCCAACTTCCCGGATGGCGGTGACGACCTCGCCCGGGCCGCTGACGAGGTGGCGGCGGCCGTCGCCCTCGGCGCCGACGAGGT
>CAZGUW010000432.1:0-3365 GCA_964528705.1 uncultured Geminicoccaceae bacterium | reverse complement strand
GGCTGCTCGTGGCGCTTTCCTACCTCGGCGGCGAGAACGCGCAGATCACGGTCGGCATGCCGCAGGCGGTCACCGGCGTGTTCCAGGGCATGCTGCTCTTCTTCCTGCTCGCCGCCGATGTGCTGGTGCGCTACCGGCTGCGCTTCGGCAGCCCGGCTGTTTCGAGGAGCTGACGCGATGGACCCGGTCACCGCCCTCCTCGTCACCGTCATCACCGCCGCCACGCCGCTGCTCTTCGCCGCCGTGGGCGAGCTCGTGGTCGAGCGCTCGGGTGTCCTGAACCTCGGCGTCGAGGGCATGATGCTGGCGGGGGCCGTCACCGGCTTCGCCGTGACGCTCACCACCGGCAGCGGCACGATCGGCATCATTGCCGCAGCCTTCGCCGGTGCCGCCATGGCGCTGGTCTTCGGCTTCCTCACCCTGACGCTGCTCGCCAACCAGGTGGCCACGGGGCTGGCGCTGACGATCTTCGGTGTCGGGCTCTCGGCGCTGGTCGGCTCCGGCTTCGTCGGGACGCCCTTGCCGCGCCTGCCCCGGCTCGACATTCCGGGCGTCAGCGACCTGCCGGTCGTCGGGCCGCTCCTCTTCGGCCACGACGTGCTGGTCTATCTCGCCGTCCTCCTCACGCTCGCCGTCGCCTGGTTCCTCGCCCGCAGCCGCGCCGGCATGATCCTGCGCGCGGTCGGCGAGAACCACGAGGCGGCGCACGGTCTGGGCTATCCGGTAATCCGCATCCGCTACCTCGCGGTGCTCTTCGGCGGGCTCTCGGCCGGGCTCGGCGGCGCCTTCCTCTCGCTCGCCTACACGCCCATGTGGATCGAGCAGATGACGGCTGGCCGGGGCTGGATCGCCCTCGCCCTCGTCGTCTTCGCCGCCTGGCGCCCGCTTCGGGTCCTCGTCGGCGCCTATCTCTTCGGCGGCGTCACCATCCTCCAGCTCCACGCGCAGGGCATGGGCCTCTTCGCCGTGCCGAGCCAGGTGCTGTCGATGCTGCCCTATCTCGCCACCATCGTCGTCCTCGTCGTCATTTCCGTCGGACCCTGGAAAGGCCGCCTGCAGGCGCCGGCCTGTCTCGGCCGGCCCTTCCACCCGACGCACTGAACCAGCACAAAGACCGATCAGGGAGAACTTCCGCCATGGCCGAGCTCGCCGGGCTCTATGCCGCACTGCCCACCGCCTTCGATACGTCCTTCGCCTATGACGGCACCGCCCAGGCGGCACTCGCCCGTCACGCCCGGAGCCTCGGCATGGAGGGCGTCTTCGTCGGCGGCAGCACCGCCGAGGTGCACAGCCTCTCGCTCGGCGAGCGCCTCGCCGCCCTGCGCGACGTGGCGGAAGCCCTGCCGTCGGGTACCAGGCGCATCGCCCATGTGGGCGCCATGCAGCTCGACGACGTTTTCGCCCTGACCGACGCCTCGGCCGAACTCGGCTACGACGCGGTCGCCTCGACGCCGCCCTTCTACCTGCCCTACTCGGCCGCTGACCGGCGCTACTTTTTCGAGCTCCTGGTCGAGCGGAGCCGGCTGCCGGTCTTCCTCTACCACATCCCCTCGCTCACCGGCCTCGCTTTGCCGCAGGCGGAGGTCCTGGATCTCCTGGCGCTGCCGGGCATCGTCGGCATGAAGCTCAGCCACTCGGACATCGAGCTCGTGCTCCGCGCCAAGGCGGCGATGCCCGAGAAGCTCGTGCTCTTCGGCTCCGACAATCTCCTGCTGCCGGCGCTTGCCGCCGGCGCTGATGGCGGGGTCGGCAGCACCTACAACCTCTTCGGCCGCCGCATCCGGGGCCTGCGCGACGCCGTCGCCGCCGGCGATCTGCCGGGTGCGCGCCGGCTGCAGGCCGAGATCAATGGCGGCATCGCGGCCCTGGTCGAGGCCGGCGTCTTCCCGGCGCTGAAGGCCGGCCTCGCCGCCATGGGTGTGCCCTGCGGCGCCTGCCGGCCGCCATCGCGCCCGCTCGACGAGACGGTCGCGGGAAGGCTGCGGGAGCGCCTGCAACCGCTGATCTCCGCCTGATTTTCGGGCAGCCGCCCGGCGGTGCGGGCGGCGCTTGCCAAGGTCGAAAGCCGCTCGTTATTGCTGAGGCCACGCCGCTCCTCGGCACACCTGAATGGAGATCCCGGGATGACTGCTCGCCTGACCCGTCGCCATATGCTCGGCACCGCCGCCTCGGGCGCGGCACTCCTGACGGCACCCCGCCTGGGGCGCGCCCAGATGGACAAGGTCCGGGCCGGCTTCGTCTATGTCGGCCCTATCGGCGACCATGGCTGGACCTATCGCCATGATGTCGGCCGGCTCGATCTCGAGGCGGCGCTCGGGGACAAGGTCGAGACGAGCTTCGTCGAGAACGTCGCCGAGGGGCCGGATGCCGAGCGCGTCATCCGCCAGCTCGCCACCGGCAACGACATCGTCTTCACCACCTCCTTCGGCTTCATGAACCCGACCGTGCGCGTCGCCCGGCAGTTCCCGAACGTCAAGTTCGAGCACTGCACGGGCTACCAGACGGCGGAGAACGTCGCCGTCTACAACGCCAAGTTCCACGAGGGCCGCGCGGTGATCGGCACGATCGCCGGCCACATGTCGAAGTCCGGCATCGTCGGCTATATCGGCTCGTTCCCGATCCCCGAGGTCGTGATGGGCATCAACGCCTTCCAGATCGCCATGCGCAAGGTGCGCCCCGACTGCGAGATCCGCGTCGTCTGGGTCAATTCCTGGTACGACCCGGGCAAGGAGGCCGATGCCGCCCGCACGCTGATCGACCAGGGTGCGGACATGATCAGCCAGCACACCGACAGCCCGGCACCGCTCCAGGTCGCCGAGGAGCGGGGCGTGCACGGCTTCGGCCAGGCTTCCGACATGGCCGCCTTCGCCCCCAACGCGCAGCTCACCGCCATCATCGACAACTGGGGTCCCCACTACATCCAGCGTGCCCAGGCGGTGCTCGACGGCACCTGGGCGACGCAGAACGTCTGGCACGGGCTGAAGGACGGCGAGGTGGAGATCGCCCCCTACAACCCCAACGTGCCGTCAGACGTCATCGAGGCCGCCGAGGCCGTGCGCCTCGGCATCATCGACGGCACGGTCCACCCCTTCGCCGGGCCGATCAGGAACCAGGCCGGCGAGGTCGTCGTCGCCGAGGGCGAGACGCTGAGCGACGAGGACCTGCTCAAGATGGACTGGTACGTCGAGGGCGTGCAGGCCTGATCCGGCCCTGCGGTTAACGATTTCCTGACTGCATCCCGTGCATGATGCGTGGGATGCAGCTCGGGAGCCCTGGTCGATGCGCGTGGTTGTTCTGATCGGATCAATCGGTCTTCTGACCCTCGCCGCGTGCACCGCGCGCGTCACCCCGCCGAAGATCGAGGT
>CAZGUW010000431.1:0-3366 GCA_964528705.1 uncultured Geminicoccaceae bacterium | reverse complement strand
CCCGCACCCTCATTCTACCCACCGGTGTTTCCGCCGGCCCTGTCGGCCCCGAGTCTGTGCAGGACTTGTCCACAGGCGGGGCGGCATTGTGAGCCACTTATCCACAGAAATATTCTTGACAGCCCTTTAGCGATGCGTTTCAGATTGTTAGACGAGGTTTTAAGTGTGCTCTTTCAGCAACGAACGGTTGACCGGAGGCCCCTGCCGCGGATAGTGTTTTCCCACTCCGACAGACCAAAAAAGCGCTGCCTGTGCAAATCGATGGCTGTTCGAGTTAAGTTCTCGTTCGACGGCGTGGCGCGTTTTTCTTCTCGCTCGGAGACGAGGGGCTTGCAGCGTGAGGTCGCGCATTGGTAGAAATGCGCGTTCGGCCAGGATAGCCGACAGGTGTCCTGGGGCGACAGCAACGGACGGCGAGAGCGGTGCGGCGAGATCGACTTTCCATCGGCGTTTTGTTTACAGCACCGTGCCATTTCCGGGCCGTGATCGCCGCCATGCGGGGGCGTCGTTCCCGGGGGATGGGTGAGGCCGTGCGCCATCCCGTGCCTGTGGATCGAATCCGGGAGCAGCGCCGTGGCCCATGAACCCGTCCTGCTCGACGCCATGCTCGAGACGCTGGCACCCGCCGCGGGCGAGACGATCGTCGACGCGACGTTCGGCGGCGGCGGCTACAGCCGGGCCGTGCTCGCTGCCGCCGCCTGCCGGGTGATCGGCATCGACCGCGACCCCGCCGCCGTCGCCCGCGGCCGGGATCTCGCCGCCGCCGAGCCGCGCTTCACCATGCTCGAGGGCGCCTTCGGCGAGCTGCCCCGCCTGCTCGCGGCGACCGGGACCCTGACGGTCGACGGTATCGTCGCCGATCTCGGCGTCTCCTCCTTCCAGCTCGACGAGGCGGCCCGCGGCTTCTCCTTCCAGGCCGACGGGCCGCTCGACATGCGCATGGGCGGCACGGGCGAGACCGCGGCCGAGCTGCTTGCCCGGCTCGACGAGGGCGAGCTCGCCCGGCTGCTGCGCGAGCTCGGTGACGAGCCCGAGGCCGGCCGCGTCGCCCGCGCCATCGTCCGCCGCCTGGCCGAGCGGCCGATCGCCACCACCGGCGAGCTCGTCTCCGTGGTCGCCGCCGCCAAGCGGCAGACCAAGCCCGGCCGCTCGCCGGCGACGCAGGTCTTTCAGGCGCTCAGGATCGCCGTCAACGACGAGCTCGGCGAGCTCGACCGGCTGCTCGAGGCCGCACCCGATCACCTCGCTCCGGGCGGGCGCCTCGTGCTCGTCGCCTTCCACAGCCTCGAGGACCGGCGGATCAAGCGCTTCATCGACCAGGCGGCGGGGCGTGTTGCCCGGCCGTCGCGGCATCTGCCGCTGACCACCGAGACGACGCGCGCCCGGTTGCGCTGGCTCGAGCGCAAGGTGGTGCGGCCCGGCGAGGCCGAGGTCCAGAGCAACCCCCGGGCGCGCTCGGCCCGCCTGCGGGCGGCGGTCAAGCTCGCCGAGGAGGGCGAGGGCGTGGCGCACGGGGGCGCACCCGGCAGCGCGGCCGGATCGGTGGCCGGGGCCTGGAGGGCCGCCGCATGATCCCGCGCTACGTGCCGGTGCTCCTCATCCTGATCCTGGTCGCCGCGACCGGGCTCTTTCGCGTCAAGTACGCGGTCGTCTCGGCCGAGGGCGAGATCGTGCGGATCGAGCGCGAGATCGAGGCCGAGCGCTGGCGGCTGAAGACGCTCGAGGCCGACTGGGCCTATCTCGTGCGGGCCGACCGGCTGACCGCCCAGGCGCGCGCGCTGGACATGCAGCCCTTGCGGCTCTCCCGCGTGGTGCAGGCCGAGCAGATCGGCAACTACCGCAATCTCGAGCTGGCCCGCGAGGCGCGCAGCGCCCTCCTGCCGGACGGCGAGGCCATCGAGTTCCGGGTGAAGCCGGTCGCCACCTTCGATCTCGGCGTGCTCGAGCCCCGCGCCGACATGCTCGGAGCCGAATGGTGAGCCGGCCCGCCGCCGGCGCCAGCGAGCTGACGACCGCGCGCCTGCGGGTGCTCGCCCTCTGCTTCGTGCTCGCCTTCGTCAGCATCGGCATCCGCCTCGTCGACATGGTGGGCGGCAACCAGGCCGAGGCCGCTTTCATCCCGCCGGGCGGCGACGACGCGCCGGATCCGCGCCGCGCCGACATCACCGACCGCAACGGTGCGCTGCTCGCGACCAACATCGCCACCCTTTCGGTGGTCGGCGACCCGATGCGGATGAACGACCCCGACGCGGTGGCCACTTCCCTGGCGCGGGTGCTCGACGGCGTCGATGCCGACGAGCTCCGGCGGCGCTTCGCCCGGGGCGGGCGGTTCGCCTGGATCAAGCGGCAGATCTCGCCGGTCGAGCAGGCGGCGGTGCTCGACCTCGGCCTGCCCGGCGTCGAGTTCCGCCTCGGCGAGCGCCGCGTCTACCCGCGCGGCCACGAGGTTAGCCACGTGCTCGGCTTCGTCGACATCGACAACCAGGGCCTGGCCGGCATCGAGTACGGTTTGCAGGACGCGCTGGTCGGCGGCGCCGAACTCGGCAAGCCGCCCGTGCGGCTCTCGGTCGACCTGCGCATCCAGCGCATCGCGCACGCCGCGACCTCGGCCGGGATGCGGCGCTTCCAGGCGGAGGGGGCCTGCACCGTCGTGCTCGACGTGGCGACCCGCGAGGTGGTGGCGCTGGTCAGCCTGCCCGACTTCGACCCGAACCGGCCGGAGCAGGCCTCGCCGGAGCAGCGTCGCAACCGCTGCACCAGCAGCGTCTACGAGCTGGGCTCGCTCTTCAAGGTGGTGAGCGCCGGCATGGCGCTGGAGAGCGGCGCCGTTTCGCTGCACGACCGGTTCGACGCTTCAGAGCCCCTGCAGATCGGCCGGCATCGGGTGCGTGACTATCACGGCCACAATCGCTGGCTCACGGTGCCCGAGGTCTTCGCCTTCTCGTCGAACATCGGCACGGCGCGGATGACCTTCGCCGCCGGCGGGGTGGACACGCAGCGTGCCTTCCTGAAGGCGCTCGGCCTGCTCGACCGGCCGGTGCTCGAGATCCCGGAGACGACCGCCCCGCTCGTGCCCGAGCGCTGGCCCGACATCGTCACCGCCACCGTCTCGTACGGCCACGGCGTCGCCGTCTCGCCGCTGCAGTTCGTCGAGGCGGTGGCGACGCTGGCGGGCGATGGCCGGCGGGTGCCGGCGACCCTGCTCGAGCGGCCGGCCGATGCGCCGGTCGACGGCCCGGCCGTGGTCTCGCCCGCCACGGTCCGCGACGTGCGCTGGCTGATGTGGCTGACGGTCGATCGCGGCACCGCCACCCAGGGCGCCGTGCCGGGCTACCTGATCGGCGGCAAGACCGGCACCGCCGACAA